>JASHPH010000243.1 GCA_030038255.1 Candidatus Sulfotelmatobacter sp.
CGTGAAGACGAGGAGGAAGGCGATCTCGACCGGCAGAAGCGGCTGGAGAAAGAAGAACACGATGCTCTGCAGGAAGTGTTCGACGAAATTCTGGTCGAGGCCTTTGCCGTGGTGCGCGAAGCCGGACGCCGCGTGCTCAACATGCGGCACTTCGATGTGCAGTTGATCGGCGGCATGGTCTTGCACTCGGGCAAGATCGCAGAAATGAAGACCGGCGAAGGCAAAACGTTGGTTGCAACCCTCCCGGTCTATCTCAACGCGCTCAGCGGGCGCGGCGTGCACGTGGTCACAGTCAACGACTACCTGGCCAAACGTGACTCGGAGTGGATGGGCAAGCTTTATCGTTTTCTTGGCCTGACCGTCGGCGTGATCGTGCACGATCTTGACGATGAGGAGCGTCGCGCTGCCTACGCGGCCGACGTGACCTACGGCACGAACAACGAATTCGGGTTCGATTACCTGCGCGACAACATGAAGTTCGACATCAAGGATTGCGTGCAGCGCGGGCACAACTACGCCATCGTCGACGAAGTCGATTCCATCCTGATCGACGAAGCCCGTACGCCGCTGATCATTTCCGGTGCCAGCGAGGAATCGACCGACAAGTATTACAAGGTGAACCGCATCATTCCGAAGCTGGAGAAGGGCGAGGAATTGTCGCCGAACGAACTGCGCCAACTGCTTGAGGACGACAAAGTCGCGCCGGAGAAACGGGATGCACTGATCCAGGAGCTCAGGGAGGCCGGCGACGATCCGCAGAGGAAGATTCTCACCGGCGATTACGTAGTCGACGAAAAGCACCGCAACATTACGGTCAGCGATGAAGGCTGGGAAAAAGTCGAGGGACTGCTCGGCATTGGCAACATTGCCGATCCGGAAAACTGGCCGCTCAAGCATCACGTCGAGACGGCGATCAAGGCGCATGCGCTCTATCGCAAGGATGTCGAGTACGTCATTAAAGACGGCGAAGTCGTTATTGTCGACGAATTCACCGGCCGCATGATGCCGGGCCGCCGTTGGTCCGATGGGCTGCATCAGGCGATCGAGGCGAAAGAAAACGTCAAGATCGAGTGCGAGAATCAGACGCTGGCCACGATCACGTTCCAGAATTATTTCCGCATGTTCAGGAAGCTGGCCGGAATGACTGGCACTGCAGAAACGGAAGCGACAGAGTTCGACAAGATCTACAAGCTCGAAGTCGTCGTCATTCCGACCAACAAGGCGCTGCTGCGCATCGAAAATCCCGACATCGTCTACCGCACGGAAAAGGAGAAATACTTTGCCGCAGCCGACGAGATTCAGCAGCTGGCAGCGAAAGGCCAGCCCGTGCTGGTGGGCACCACGTCGGTCGAAAAATCAGAGCGTCTTTCCGACCTGCTGAAGAAAAAGGGCATCAAGCACGTCGTGCTCAACGCCAAGTTTCACGAGCGCGAGGCCGAGATTGTGGCGCAGGCCGGGCGCAAGGGCGCAGTCACGATTGCGACCAACATGGCGGGCCGCGGCACCGATATCCTGCTGGGCGGTAATCCGGAATTCATGGCCAAGCAGGAGATGGTCAAGAAGGGAATCGCGCAACAGCTGCGCGTCGCCCAGGGCAAGATCGAAGGTCCGCAGGAAGACGGGCACACTTCTGTCTTCTATTACAACGGCAATGAATTTACGGTCCCGACCGACAAATGGACCGAAGCCTTCAGCCGTCACAAGGAGCAAACGGATAAAGAACACGACGAAGTGACGGCCGTCGGTGGGCTGCACATTCTTGGCACGGAGCGGCATGAGTCTCGGCGCATCGACAACCAGCTTCGCGGCCGCGCCGGACGCCAGGGCGATCCCGGCTCGTCGCGGTTTTACCTGGCGCTCGAAGACGACTTGATGCGCATCTTCGCCAAGGAGTGGGTTTCGACCCTGCTGCAGAAGCTGGGCATGGAAGAGGGAGTGCCGATCGAGTCGAAGATGATTACCCGCCGCATCGAAACTGCGCAGAAGGCCGTCGAGGCCCAGCACTTCGAGTCGCGCAAACATCTACTCGAGTACGACGACGTGATGAACAAGCAGCGCGAGGCCGTCTACGGCTTGCGGCGGCGGCTGCTCGAAGGCATGGATCAGAAAGATCTGATTCTCGAAGATTACGTCTCAGCGATTTTGGGCGATTTGCTGGAGCAGTACGTCCCCGTCAAAGCGCACGCCAACGATTGGGACATCAAAGGTTTGAAGGACACGATCTTCACCCGTTTTGGCGTGGATATTCTCGCCGAAGGCGTGAAGCCCGACTCGCTCAACCGGCAGGAACTGGGCGACGCGACTTTCGACAAGCTCAAGCAGCGCTACGAGGCGAAAGAGAAACTGATCGGCCCCGACGCCATGCGCCATCACGAGCGCATGATCATGCTGAGCGTGATCGATCAGCAGTGGAAAGACCACCTGCTCAGCATGGATCACCTGAAAGAAGGCATCGGGCTGCGCGGCTACGGACAGCACGATCCGCTGGTCGAGTACAAGAAAGAATCGTTTGAGATGTTCGAAGCGATGATGCAGCGCTTCCAGGAAGACACGGTCCGGTACTTGTATCTCATGCAGATTCTGGAGCGGCCACCGCAGGCGCCTCAACCGCCTGTCCAAGCCGAAGCCCCGGCAGCTCCTGTAGCCCCGGGTGGCGATGGCAACGGGCGGCGTCCTCCGCGGATGGTTTCGACTTCGGCGGATGAGTTGGAAGAAGCTTTCCTGCGGCGCAAGCGTCGCGAACTCGAACAGGCGCGCATGGCCGGTGGCGGTGATGCTGCTCCGGTGCAGCAGGTCGTGCGCTCGCAGGAAAAAGTTGGACGCAACGATCCTTGCCCCTGCGGCTCGGGGAAGAAGTACAAGAAGTGCCACGGAGCGTAAGGAACATCACCCACTTGGGTTCCCGGCTAGGATCTACGCAGTCATGCCAGTAATCGGAGAATGTCGGCTTTGCCTACGAAATGGCGTGGAGTTGCAGGACAGCCATTTTCTTTCCAAGGGGATCTATAAGATTCTCAGGGACTCGAACGCCAGCAACCCGAATCCATTCCTGGTTACGGCAGGGAAGAGCGTTCAGACCTCCCACCAGCTCAAGAGACACCTATTCTGCAAGTCTTGCGAAGAGCGACTGAATAAGAACGGTGAGCGTTGGGTCCTGAGTAAATGCCGGCAGAGCGATGGCAGCTGCCCCTTGGCAGATGTGCTAGCCTCGAGGGCGCCGAACATGGAGAGCCCTGGAAACCCGACCAAGATTTACTACTGCGGAGGTTCCCGACATCAGGGTTTCCGATATCGCGTATTTTGCGGCGAGCATTTACTGGCGAGGGTCCCTTTATCCCTGGAATGACGACGGTTCAATTCCGGTCGAGCTCGGACCATTTCAAGAGGGATTTCGCCAGTACCTAATGGGGGAGGCGGCTTTTCCGACACACGCTTGCTTGTGGGTCGCTGTCCGGGAAGGTAAGGGCGCCGATCGGCTCACCCACGTTCCAAAGTGCGTGCGGGCAGACGGCCTTCACGCCTACAAGTTTCCTATGCCCGGATTCGCGTTCACTTTATTTGTCAGTAAAAACGTCCCCGACGGGTACAGGTCGATTTGTTTTGTTTGCGACCCAAAGAACCCGCTTATTGTCACCTCTATCATGGAGGAGTGGCTGCTCCGGGATGCTGCCAGGCTGCTGCAGGCGAGACGTGCCCATGCCTAGGGCCACTCCTAGCTTCCAACGGCTAGGAAGGTCATTTCGCCCGCCTTGCTCTTGCTGTGGCGTTTCCAGTCTGAGAACAGCATCGCGTAGTTCTTCGTGATGTAATCCGCTGGAGTAACTCCAAGCCTTTTCGCCGTCGCATCAATCCAGCGCGGCGGGCCTTCGATCTCGCAAAAATTGCCGATGGGAGTTTCATCCACGACCACGTGGCCATAGCCGCCTGGTGCCTTCTTGTCCACCCATTCGGCGCGGAATTTTTCATAGCGAAACGACGGTGCATAACCCAGCGCTCGTAGGATCGCATCCATCATTTTTCCATCGCTGACGTTCGTTTCCAGTTCGACGCGGCTGCTGTGACGGCCGCGCCGGGTGCCGCTCTTGTGAGTTAAAGTCCACACGGAACCGTATTTACGGATGCGCAGCAGTTCGTTCCGTTTGCGCAGCACCGCCCCAGGCAGATCGTAGAGCGTATTTACTTCGTGCGTGCGGCGCGTGAGGAGTTGAAATCCGGCCGCACGCAGCTTGCCGTTCAGAACGCCAAGATCGGCGACGCGAAACTTGATTTCGATTTCCTGCGCCATGCCAGCAGTGTATTACGGACCACGATTGAGTTTCAGGGCTTGGCGGCCGGTGCTGCCTGCTGCGTGCGAGCCTGATCCACAACATTGCGAATCGCCGCGGCCACGGCTTCTGGCTGATCGAACTGGATGTAATGCCCGCTGTTTTTCACGATCGTTTGCCGGCCACGCGTGGAAAGCTGCGCCAGTTCTTCCTGCATCTTCTCCCACGTATCGGCGAACTGTTTCTCCAGATCCGGGGAAAGGTCGTGCAAGAGTTTGTCCGGGTCGCGAGAGAGCACAATCAGCGGCATGTCCCCCAAAGTACCAGCCGCCGCGGTTTGAGAGGCACTCTCAGAAAAGGCGCGCAATTCCTCCACTCCTGTCCGCGCGCTGTGCCAGTTGCAGACCGCCGCATGCGTAATTGCATCTCCACCACATAATCCCAGTAGCCTGCGTACGCCAAAGGGGGCCGTGAACTCCAGGAGTTCGGCCACGCGCAGCGCGCTCCTGTCCAGTTGTCCGACTTCTGGTGAAACGCGATTCTCCTGCTCGGGATGCGAAGAATCCACCAGTACCATGCCGGCGACTTCGCTGCGGTAGAGGCTGGCATAGAGGCGAACATCGAATCCGCCCATGGAGTGTCCAACGAGGACGTAGAGCGGGACGATGCCGGCAGCACGCAACAAGGCGTGAAGTTCCTCAGCGATGTTTTTGCTCGTCCGCGGCTGCGGGCTCGGATCGCTATAGCCGAGGCCGGTGCGGTCGTAGGAACACACCCGAGTAAATTTCGCGATCAGCGGCTGCACCTTGCGCCAGGAGATATACGTGTCGCCAAGCCCCGCGTCAAGGACGACCGCAGGCGTACCCTCGCCGGTGCAGTCGATATGCATCTTGACACCGTCCACATCGAACAGCCGGCCGGGCATGGGATTAAAGCGGCGGTCGCGTGCCTCGAAAATGTTTTCGTAGAGAACGCCAACTACGGCCGCGATGATCCCGAGCATCAGCAGAACGATGACAATGCCGCGAAGCCACCGCGGTGGCGTGGATGAGGGCACAGCGTCAGGCATGACGGAAGTAAGTGCGCGGCCCGAGACCTGCGCACATTCATCGCATTCTACATGACCGGCGGCACGCTGATGCCCATGACCGCAAGCGCGCGAGTTAACTCGCGCCGGACGACAGCGACCGTCGCCAGAAGAAACTGCTTTCGGTTCTCTTCCGGTTCACTCAGGATGGGATGACGGTGGTAGAACGTGTTGAAGAGCTGGGCCAGCTGAAAAACATGTTTGGCCAGATAAGCTGGTTCCGTCGTCGCGATGCACTGATCGATCACGTAAGACGTTTTCGATGCCGCCAGCCAGAGCTCCCAGATTTCGTTGGCCCCGGCTTCGGTCAGGTATTTTTCCAGGTCCGCAACGGAGACGTTGCGAGCAAGCTTTTGCGTGAAGGTTTCGGGATTGATTTCGGCCTTGCGGAAAATGCTCGTGGCGCGAACGACGGCATATTGCGCGTACGGTCCGGTCTCTCCTTCGAAGCTGAGCGCATCCTTGAAATCGAACGCAATCACCGACGGCTTCGTGTACTTCAGCATGAAATAGCGCAGTGCGCCGATGGCGATCTGCCTGGCAATCTGCCGGCGCTCATCGTCGGGGAGTTGCGCGTGTCGTGAGTCTACTTCGTTCTTAGCCGAAGCGATGAGCTGGTCGAGCAAGTCGTCGGCTTTCACGCCAAAGCCCTTGCGCCCACTGACTTCGATGTAAGAGCGAGTCTTGTCCTCTTCGCTGAGCATGTAGCCGAGTTCGGCGGCACAGCGCGGCGTCAGCGCGACCATCTCGTAAGAAAAATGCGTGTAGTGGTCGGCAGCCTCATCGTGCCCAAGCCCGCGCAGCGCCTCAATCACCGTGCTCTGCGCCTCGGCCTGGCGAGCATCAATGACGTTATAGATCTCAGCGACGTCGCCGAAGTGAGGATGCGCCCGCTCGGCATTCTTGTCGTCGGGCGAGGTCGAAATCCAGCAATCGTGCTGGTTGGGATAGCGGTAGAACTTCCGATATCCGAAGTCGCGACCCAGCAGGCCAAACTTCCACATGTGGTAGGCGATGTCCTTGCCCACGTAGCCGACGGTGCCGTTGGAACGGACGATGACTTTCTGGTCTTCTTCGGAAACTCGCTCAGCATCGTCTTCTGCAGCTGAGCTCTGTAAGGCGTCTTGGGTCTTCCCCGTCCCCGCCCGCCGCATCACCCAGCAGCCCTTGTTCTTGCCTTCGTTCTCGAAGGTCAGCACGCCGCTTTCTTTCAGCTTGGTGAACGCAGCATCCCAGAAATGCAGATGCAAAATTTCGCTCTCGCGAGGCAGGAAATCGTATTCGATGTCGAGCCGGTGCATGGTCTCCAGATGCCGGCGCAGCACCGCGGTCGAAATCAGTTCGGCAATCGCGGCGGTTTCGTTCCCGCCCTCTTCGAGGGCGTGCAGAGTGTTGAGGCGAGCGCCGAGGTTCTGCTCGTCGTCGGCGTACCACTGTGAGACGCGAGCGTAGAGGTCCCAGCAGTAATAGTCAAAGCGCGGCTGGCGCGTGAGGGCCTCAATCTCGGCCCGAGACTTTTTCTCCAGATGCGTAAATCCAACAACCACATCGGCCACCTGCACGCCGGTGTTATCGATGTAGTTCTGAACGTCGACCTCTCGGCCGGCATAGCGCAGCATACGCACGAACGTGTCTCCGAGGATCGCGTTCCGCAGGTGGCCGATGTGAGCTGCTTTGTTGGGATTGATGCTCGAGTGCTCCACCAGAATTTTGCCGTGAGAGAGGTCAGCCGAGGGCTTCTGATCGGCCGCGAGCGCGGCCGCCAGCCAGGCGCGGTTGATTCGGACGTTCAAATAACCGGGAGGCGCGACCTGCATTTCGGCGATGCCTTCGATCGCGCCGATCTCCGCGCGAATCGTTTCGGCAATCTTCAGCGGCGCCGAGCGCAAGGGCTTGGCAAAGGGAAAAAGCGGGATCGCGAAGTCGCCGAGTTCCACCTTTGGGGGCTGTTCAACAACCACGTTGGGCAAGGCAATCCCGGGGTAACGACGCTCCAGACACTGCCGCAAACGCTCGGCTAAACGCTGCTCGAGATGACGATACAAGGATTCCCTCTAAGCTATTGAAGAAACAGTGATTTTAACAGAGCGCGCCGGTCGCTGAGGTTTGACTGAGATCAACAGCTTCCCTATGATGAAACTTCCGTCGTTGGTCGTTAGTCCTTGGTCGTTGACCGCGCATATTGTTTGCTCGCGATGGCCGTGCTGGCTGGCCGTCCGTGGAGTTCATGCTAACCGCGAACGACTAACGACCAGCGACGTTTTCTTATATGCGCATCGCCTACCTTGAGTGTTCTTCCGGCATCAGCGGCGACATGTTTCTGGGCGCGCTGGTGGATGCCGGAGTTTCGCCGCGCGTGCTCGAAAACGCCGTGTCGACTCTCAAACTTGGGGCTCGGCTCGAGATTTCGTGTGTGGTGCGCAGCGGAATTTCCGCGACCAAGGTAGACGTGTGGGTCGATGGCGAAAAAGATCTGCCGCGCGAAGAGTACTGGGCACAGCGAAAAGGAGTTCAAGAGGAATACCCGCACGCGGTTGCCACAGGAGACCACGAAATCGTCCATGAACATGCGCGGACCGAAGTTGTCGCATCGCACTCGCACGGGCGCCACTTGAGCGAGATTCGCGAGATTATCAGCCGGGCCGAATTGAGCGAAGCTGTGAAGAAGACTGCAGTCGCGATCTTTGAGGCGCTCGGCGAGGCCGAGGCGAAGATCCACAATGTTTCCGTGGAAGACGTTCACTTCCACGAAGTCGGCGCAGTGGATGCCATGGTCGACATCGTTTGCGCAGCCGTCGGCGTTGAAGCGCTCGGCGTCGACGAAATCATTTGCTCGCCGCTGAACGTCGGAGGCGGGAGCATAGAGTGTGCGCATGGCACATTTCCCGTGCCCGCCCCGGCGACGGTGGAACTGCTGAAGGATGCTCCCGTTTATTCTTCGGGATTGCAGGCTGAATTGGTGACACCGACCGGAGCCGCAATCGTGAAAACGCTGGCGCGCCGTTTCTCCAGCTTTCCTGAAATGACAATCGAAAAATCGGGATATGGCGCCGGTTCCCGTGATTTTCCGGGGCATCCCAACGTCGCTCGCCTGACTATCGGCGAGGACGCCACGACCGTAGCTGCGAAAAGCGCTTCGGACAGAGTAACCGTGCTCGAGGCGAATCTCGACGACCTGAATCCGCAGGTGTTCGGCTATGTCATGGACAAGTTGCTCGAAGAGGGCGCGCTCGAGGCATTCGCCGTTCCGGTGCAGATGAAGAAGAATCGTCCTGGAACATTATTGACCGTGCTGTCGAAGCCCGAAGATGCCGGCCGTCTGGCAGAGTTGATTTTCAGGGAGACCACCACGCTGGGCATACGGCAACGCGATGAAGTTCGGCGGACTCTCGCCCGCCGGTGGGAAAATGTGCGCACGCAGTGGGGCGATGTGCGAATCAAGATCGCGAGCATGAATGGAACAGTCACCAACTACGCACCGGAATTCGATGATTGCCGGCGCATCGCAGCCGAACATCATGTGCCGCTGAAGACAGTGATGCAGGAAGCAGCGCGAGCCTATCTTAAGGATGAAAAGCATTAACTACATAGAGTACGCAGGCACCCTGTAAGCTCCCTGTGACCCTCTCTGCCCTCTGTGGTCAGAACAGACTTATGACGCGGAAGTTCTACATTACGACCCCGATTTACTATGTGAACGCGCGGCCGCACATCGGCCATGCTTACACCACCATTGCGTGTGACACGGTCGCTCGGCGCCAACGCATGCTCGGCGCCGACACGTTCTTCCTCACCGGCACGGATGAGCACGGTCAGAAGATCGAGCGCGCGGCGCAGGCTGCGGGCAAGACGCCACAGCAGTACGCCGACGAAATTTCAGCCGAATTCCGCAATTTGTGGAAGCGGATGGGCATTTCGAACGACGATTTCATCCGTACCACGGAAGATCGTCACAAGAAGCGGGTACAGATCCTGTTCGGCCAGATTCGCGATAATGGCTACATCTACAAAGGCACGTACACAGGGCAGTACTGCGTCTCCGACGAGCTCTATGTCGACGGCGCGCAGCCCGGCGATCCCTGCCCCACGTGCGGGCGCATAACCGAGACGGTCCACGAGGACAATTACTTCTTCAAGCTCTCGGCATTTCAGGACAAGCTGCTCGAGCTGTACGCGAACCCCGACTTCATTCGTCCGGAGACGCGGCGCAATGAAGTGATTTCGTTTGTGCGCTCCGGCCTGCGTGATCTCTCGATCAGCCGCTCGACATTTTCCTGGGGTATTCCCGTGCCCGATGATCCCAAGCACGTGATCTATGTCTGGCTCGACGCGCTGGCCAACTACATCACCGCTATCGGCTACGGATCGTCGCACGCCGGCGCGCAGGAAGCATTCAGGAAATATTGGCCGGCCGATGTGCACATGATCGGCAAGGAAATCGTCCGCTTCCATTGCGTGTACTGGCCGGCGTTTCTGCTTGCGGCGGGACTGCCGTTACCCAAGGCAATCGTCGCCCACGGCTGGCTGCTCTTTGAAGAGAACAAGATGTCGAAGTCGCGCGGCAACATCGTGCGGACCGAGACCATCCTCGACGTGCTGGGCGCAGACGCCCTGCGCTATTTTCTGCTGCGCGAAGTGGTCTTCGGGCAGGATGGCTCGTTTTCGTTCGACGCGCTGGTGCAGCGTTACAACTCCGATCTGGCCAACGGGCTGGGTAATCTGGCAAGCCGCACCCTGACCATGATTAACCGTTACTTTAAGGGTCAGCTGCCAACTCCTTTGCAAAAAGCGGCTAAGATGTCTGCGGGCGATGCCATTGCGAGTGCCGCACGCAAGACCATTCAGGAGTTCGGAGATTTGTTCGATCAGTTCCAGTTCTCTCGCGCGCTCGAATCAGCCTGGGGACTGGTCGCGGCTGTGGACAAATACATTGTCGAGAACGAACCTTGGTCGCTCGGCGAGAAACAGGATGAAGAGAGCCGCTCGCGGCTGGCGACCGTGCTTTACACCTCGGCTGAGGCACTCCGCATCGCGACGGCGCTGGCGCATCCGGTTATGCCCGACGCCACTGCCAAGATCTGGGCACAGATGGGCTTGGGCGATATCAAGAAAGTCGCGCTTCAAGATCTGGCCTGGGGGCAGTTGCGCCCGGGCACTAAGCTCGGCGACGTGAGTCCGGTGTTTCCGCGCGCCGACAAGAGCGCGATTGAAAGGATGCAGCAGATGGAAAATCAGGAGCGCAGTGCGGCAGTGGAAGAACAGAAGCCGGCGGCACAGGCAGCTGCTCCCAATGCCGCACCGGCGCCAGTGACAGCCGATAGCAGGATCACAATCGACGACTTTGCGAGAGTCGAGCTACGGGTGGGCGTAATCAAGGTAGCCGAGCGCGTGCCGAAATCCGACAAGCTGCTGCGCCTTGAAATTGATATTGGCACCGAGGTGCGGCAGGTCGTCGCCGGCATCGCCGAAGCCTACGCGCCCGAGTCGCTGATCGGCCGCAAAGTCGTAATTGTGGCGAATCTGGCTCCACGCAAGCTGCGAGGCCTGGAATCGAACGGCATGATC
The DNA here is from genome assembly GCA_030038255.1 of Candidatus Sulfotelmatobacter sp. GTDB lineage: Bacteria > Acidobacteriota > Terriglobia > Terriglobales > Acidobacteriaceae > Sulfotelmatobacter. The sequence continues at coordinate 10,918 of JASHPH010000243.1, forward strand.
GTCGCCGCATCGCTCGAAGGCGGCAGGTCTGTGCTGGCAGGCTTTCTCGAGGATGTGCCGGTGGGGGCGAGGTTGAAATAAAACGTCGTTGGCGCTAGTCGCTGGTCGTTGACAAAAGCCTTCGCTAACGGCCAATGATCAACGACGAACGACCAGATTTTCCATGTTCGTTGACTCGCACGCTCATCTTGATGGCAAACAATTCGCGAGCGATCGCGAGCAGGTGATTGCGCGTGCCCGCGAAGCCGGGGTCGGCACAATTGTCGCCATCGGCAACGGCGACGGGCCGCCGAAATTCGACGCCGGGATTCACCTCGCGGAACAGTATCGGTTCATGTACGCAACGATCGGAGTTCATCCCCATGAGGCGCGCCTCGCCGATGAGGCTTCCTACCACGAGATGGATCGGCTGGCGCGGCATCCCAAGGTGATCGCGTGGGGCGAGATCGGCCTCGACTATTATTACGACCACTCGCCGCGTGAAACGCAGAAGGAAGTATTCATTCGCCAAATGGAATTGGCTGCAGCGGCGAAACTGCCCATCGTCATCCACTGCCGTCCTTCCGACGGAAACGACGACGCCTGGGACGACTGCCTGGGACTGATAAAAGACCAGTGGGCGCGAAAGGGCCTCGGCGGCATTCTGCATTGTTTTACCGGCAACTGGCCGCAGGCCAGCCGTGCCCTCGACATGGGATTCATGATCTCCTTCGCCGGCAATGTGACGTTTCCCAAAGCACAGCAGATTCGCGACGCGGCCATGGAAGTTCCGCTCGACCGCATGCTGATCGAGACCGATTGTCCTTATCTGGCGCCGGCGCCGCATCGCGGCAAACGCAACGAGCCTGCCTTCGTTAAGGAGACTGCCCGCCGGCTGGGAGACTTGCGTGGGTTGTCGATGGAAGAAGTGGGTGAGCGTACGTCCCGCAACTTCTACAATTTTTTCAAAATTGCTGAAATGGTTGAAAGCAAAGTTTCCCCGCGCTAGCCAGACGTTTCTGTTAATCTCCTGTTAAGATTCCTTTGTTTCAGAAAGATTAGAAATGTATGCCCGATAACACTTTCGATGTCGTCAGCAAGATCGACATGCAGGAAGTCTCCAACGCCATTCAGCAGGCGCTCAAGGAGATTCACACCCGCTTCGACCTGAAGGACTCGAAATCGAACATCGAGCTGGAAAAAGACGCCATCGTGCTTCACTCAGCCGACGAGTACAAATTGAAGGCCGTCAACGACGTACTGCAGCAGAAGTTGGTGAAGCGCGGAGTTCCGCTCAAAGGCCTGACGTACGGCACGGTGGAACCTGCGGCTGGCGGAACCGCCAAACGCCGCATCACCATGCAGCAGGGCATTCCGATTGAAAAAGCTCGTGAGATCGTGAAGACGATCAAAGACTCGAAGAAGAAAGCACAAGCTTCCATCCAGGGAGACCTTGTGCGTGTGAGCAGCAAAGATCGCGACACCTTGCAGGAAATCATTGCGCTGTTACGCGCCAAAGATTTCGGCATTGATATGCAGTTTACGAACTATCGGACAAACTAAATCTCACTGCGGAGACACAGAGGCACGGAGAAGGTCGAACTCCTAAAGGAAAGGTCTTCAGGTTTCTCCGACACTCCGTGCCTCAGTGGTGAAGAAGGTCAGACTTGAGCGCGCCTGCCACCATTAACGGAAAAGAAATCTTCGATCTGCTGCGGGACGACCTCGTCGCGCTGGAGAGCGAGTTCGGCCAGGACACCGTCTCGCGGGTTCAGGCCATCACTGAGATCGGTGAATATCTGCGCAATGGCGGCGGCAAGAGAATCCGCCCGGCACTCCTGTTTCTTTCCGCAAAATTATTCGACTACCGGGGGCGTGGCGCAGTGCGGCTGGGCGCTGTGGTCGAGATCATCCACACCGCAACGCTGGTGCACGACGACATTATCGACGAGGCTCGCACCCGGCGCGGCCGGCCTGCGGCCAACACGCAGTGGGGCAACTCGAAGTGCGTGCTGGCGGGCGATTGGCTCTACATGCAGGCATTCAAGATTGCTGTGCAGGAGCGCAACTTCCGCATTCTCGACACATTGATCGAACTCACGCAGCAGATGGTTGAGGGCGAATTGCTGCAGATGGAAAAACTCGGCAAGCTCATCACGCTTAACGAGTACTTCGACCTGATCTATCGCAAGACAGCGTGCCTTTTCTCGGTCTGTATGCGTCTTGGAGCGATTCTCGGCGGCGCCACGGCAGAGCAGGAAGCCGCCCTCGGCAAGTATGGACACGACCTCGGCATGGCTTTTCAAATCGTCGACGACGTCCTCGACCTGACCGCGTCCGAAGACGTGCTGGGCAAGCCCGTGGCCAGCGATCTGCGGGAAGGGAAGGCGACGATGGCGGTGATCCATGCGCTTGAACGCTGCACTGCGCAAGAGCAGGCCAAGATCGAGGCCGTCTTACGCGATCGCTCCTTCAATGGCACCACGCACGCGCAGATTCTTGAGATTCTGCGCCGCTACGAATCGCTTGAAGCCGCAAGCGCCCGGGCTGCGAACTACGCCGAGTCAGCACGGCGGGCTATTTGCACCTTCCCCGATTCGGAGATCAAGCGCGCTCTCTTGTGGGCCCCGGAATTTGTAGTGGCCAGAGAGAAGTAGCCATTGCCAAAGCCGCAAATATCTTCAAATCCTGCCAACCAGTTGCCTTCCGGAGCCATTGCCCGTCTGTGAGCCGAAGCACAGAGAAAGGCTCCGAGATCGATTGACTCGCGTCACCACGCTCTGTGACCTGCGCCACAGACTTTCTTTTCCCGCCTTCCGACAATACGCGCAGTTGCTGGGACTATCTACCAGGGCGGAAGGCTAACGAGACGCACTGGCATGCGACGGGGCGCGTCATACACAAACCCCGAAAATCTCACCCCGGCACCTGAGAAAGGCAGGTTGCCGAGGAACCTATTCGCGGTGGATGGGCTCACCAACGAAAGGTGGCGGCTTCAGTCGAAGCTTTGGAGAAAAGGCGTCTTGATTTTTCGACGCGCCGGCCTCAACTAGGCCGGAGAGATTCCGAGTGTAAGCCGCCATCTTGCTCACCTTGGACGGGGACGGTCCTCCTGAGAGACGCACTCCCCGTGCAACAAAGCCGGGCGCAGTCCCTCGGACGCGCCCGGCTTTGTTTATACTGAACCGTTTCTGGTTCGCTAGGAATCAAACTCCTGCACCACGAACGCTGGGGCACCCGAATCTCCTGAACCTATGACGGACATGCTATTGTTGATGGCCCGCCACGGCTATGCACTCACTTTCTGCATTCTCCTGGCCGAAGCGATTGGATTTCCCGTGCCCGCGGCCATTGCCCTCGTCGTGGCGGGATCCGCCGTCGCAACCCATGTTTTATCACCGCTGGCGCTAATTCTGGCCGCAACCGCCGCCCTTCTGCTCGGCGATGTCGCCATGTTCTGGATGGGGCGCTACACCGGGTGGGCGTTACTCGGATTCCTTTGCCGTCTTTCCATGAACCCGGAAACCTGCATTCTGCGTTCGGCTGAATCTTTCTACAAACGCGGCAAAACGACCCTGATGATTGCGAAGTTTATCCCGGGCATTAATACCATGGCTGCGCCGCTTGCTGGCAGCATGAAAATGCGATTTAGTCAGTTTCTTGGCCTGGACTTTGCTGGAGCTCTGCTGTATTCGGCGGCCTATCTTCTCGTGGGATATCTGTCGCGTGATTTCCTCAGCGCGACACTGCGTGGCTTCCATGCCGCCGGCCGCGCCATGGAAGTGATCGTCATCGTTGCGCTTATTGCATTCATCGTCTATCGGATCGTTCAACTGGCGAAATACAGGAAATACGATGTTGTGCCGCGCGTACAGGTCGAGGAATTAAGCGCGCGCCTGGCCGCGGGGGATGCGGTCCACATCCAGATTGCGGATGTGCGCAGCCACGGCTATTACGACAGGGGCGCCGAGCGCATTCAAGGCTCCATTCGCATTGAGCCCAACAATCTGGAGGAAGAAATCAAGAACCTTCCCAAGGACAAAGACATTTATCTCTACTGTACTTGAGCGCGCGAGGCGACCAGCGCCCGGGTGGCGCATCTGCTGCGAGAGAAAGGGTTCAACACATTCGTGATCGTCGGCGGGCTCACCGCCTGGCGCAAGGCCGGGCAACCACTCGAGTCCGTGCCGAAAGACGATCTGGTGAAGCTGCCGACATTTTCCTAGCATTGTGAGAACGCAGATGACCCCTCGTGGCGTCATCCCGAGCGCAGCTGTTTTGGTAGACCTCCGGCTTCAGCCGGAGGCGAGCGCAGCGAGGCGGAGCGAGGGATCTCGCGCGGGGCGTCTCACTAGTGCGCGCGAGATCCCTCGGCCCGCTGGGGAGTACACGGGCCTTCGGGATGACGGCTAGGAATGGAAGATCCAAACCGACCGTTGCCGATATGGCTTGCATTATCCTCTCCTGTAAAACTGCTAATCTTGATTTTTTCTCGAATTTTTCGAACGTCGGTCGCGCTTCCGGCTGGGCAAAGACTTTTTCGGTACTCAGGAGCACACTGTGACGTCATCGCATCGGCTTGCGCACCTCACCATCGCGCTCATTTCCTGCATCAGCATGGCGGTTCCGAACATTTCCAGCGCGCAAGACGTTCAGTCCGTGCCGCCCCCCGCTCCGGTCGCGGCTCATCGGCCGGTGATCGGGCTGGCGCTTAGCGGCGGCGGCGCGCTGGGCCTTGCCGAAATTGGCGTGATCCAGTGGATGGAGGAGCATCACATCCCGGTCGACCGCATCGCTGGAACCAGTATGGGAGCGATCATCGCGTCGATGTACGCCAGCGGCATGTCGCCCACGGAAATTCAGGACTTTGCCCTGAAGATTGACTGGGACCAGGCCTTTCTTCCCGAGCCGACCTATGCCCAACTTTCTTACCGCCGCAAACAGGACCGCCGCGCATTTCTAGTCCAGGCCCCACTTGGCCTGAAACACGGCCTGAATGGGCCCAACGGCTTTAATCCTGGTCATGGAGTGGGGCTTTTGCTCGATCAAATCGCTTTCCCGGAGTCCGGCATCGCCAGGTTCGATGATCTGCCGATTCCGTTCCGTTGCGTCGCCACCGACATGATCAGCGGAGAAGGCGTGGTGCTCAGCTCCGGCTCGCTGACGCAGGCCGTGCGCGCCTCCATGGCGATTCCGGGCGTGTTTACTCCGGTTGAGATGGATGGTCGTGTGCTGGCTGACGGCGGCATGGTGCAGAACATTCCTGTCGAAACCGTGCGCGCGATGAATGCCGACGCCGTCATCGCCGTCGAATTGCGTTTGCCGGATGGCGACCGCGCTCAACTCGAAACGATCACCGGCATGCTCTCGCGCGCCGTCGACGTGATGATCACGCAGAACGAACACCGCTCCCTGGCTCTTGCTCAAGCCAAGGTAACCGTAGACATGCGCGGCTTTTCCGTCAGCGACTATTCGCGCACCAGTGAACTCATTCAGCTCGGCTACAACACTGCGGCCGGAGAATCTTCTGTGTTGTTGCCCTATGCCATTCAGGATCCCGAAGAATGGCACCAATATCTCGCGGCCCGCGCCGCACGCAAGCATCCTGCGCCAAAACAGGTGGCTGCCATCGATGTGACCGGTGCCGATCCCGATACCGATCGCAGAATCGAACATCACCTCAGCAAGAAGGATGTCAACACGCCTCTCAACCTTCCCAACGTCGATCAGCAGTTGACGCAAATTGCCGGCGAAGGACAATTCGACCGCCTCGGCTACGAGGGATTCACGCAAAATGGCGTTCCCGCCCTGCGCGTCACGGCGCACGAGAAATCCTACGGGCCCCCGTTTGTGGATCTGGCCGTAAACGTCGACGGCTCGGGGGTCGCGGCGTTCGACTTCTCCGCGGGTGCGCGCATCACGTTCATGGATTTCGCCGACCGTGGTGGCGAATGGCGAAGCGATCTCTTGTTTGGCTCCAGCAATCTGGCGGCAACGGAGTTTTACCAGCCCATCGCCGGGTCTCGGTTCTTTGTTGCGCCATACGCCTTTGCCTCCAAGCTCGCACGCAACTCCTTCAGCGGTCAGACGCGCGTGGCTATCTTCGGCGACGAGCGCGCCGGCGGCGGCTTTGACCTTGGCTACAACTCCGGACGCCGCAGCGAATTCCGCGCCGGCTACGAAATCTTCGACGGCAAACTGGACCCGCTCGTCGGCAGCGCTGGCCTGCCTATTGTCAGCGGCAGCACCGGAGAACTCCGTGCGCGTTTCGTTTGGGACGGTCAGGATAGTCCTTCGGTTCCGGGCGAAGGCACCCGCTTCTTCGCTCAGCTATCGCGCGTTCTGCAGAGTCCGGACCTGGCTCATTCCATTGGGCAACTGGATGTCAATACATCCACGTTCGTCCCCATCAGTTCGGCAACGTCGCTGTTCCTTCTTACCGCGGGCGGTACGACCTTTCGCGGCGCCGCCGGGCCATTCCAGATTTTTGCCCTCGGCGGACCATTCCGCTTGGGTGCCTATCTTCCGCAGGAATTCCTGGGGAATCACTACGCCTATTCCGCGCTGGGATTTCGCCGCGAACTCTATCGTCTGCCCCAACTCGTCGGTAACCGCATCTACTGGGGTGGGTGGTATGAAGCAGGCACCGCCTTTGGCAAGAGTGCGCAGAATGTCGGCCCTGTGGTTGTGCGCGGCACGTTCAACCTCGGCGTCATCGCCGACACGATTGTCGGCCCCATCACTCTGGCCGGCAGCGTCAGCCCCACCGGCGAGAGCCGCGTGAATTTCTCAATCGGACGCGTGTTTTAATTCGTCTCAGCGGTCCAGCGGGCAATTTCACCTCCGGATGGGCGCGTTGATATACTGCGCCCTCAGCCTTCATCACTTCTTCGGGGGAATTTCCTGGTGCGTCTGCCAACATCCGTCATATTCTGCTCTTCCTTGTTGCCATTGTTGCCATTTCACTTTTTTCAATTTTCGTTAGCACAACCTCCACGCTCGCACAGGAAAAGCCCCAGCCAGAGTCTAAGCCGCTGTTCAAGCTGCAGGAAGTCATGATTCCCGTCCGCGACGGAGTGCACCTGCAGACCGTGATCATCACGCCCGTCGACCAGAAGGAGCCGCTGCCCATCCTGTTTCGCCGTACGCCCTATGGAGTTCCTGACAAACTTCCTGCCGAGATGCCTGCCTCCATCAAGGAACTGGCGCAGGATGGCTACATCTTCGTCATCCAGAATCTGCGCGGCCGCTTCAAATCCGAAGGCGTGTTCAATCTTTCTTCGCAGGTGGATTTGAATGACCCCAAAGCCACCAACGAAACCAGCGACGCCTACGACTCGATCGAGTGGCTTGTGAAAAATGTTCCCAACAACAACGGCAAGGTCGGGATGATGGGCGTCTCCTACGACGGCCTCACCACGGCAATGACCCTTCTGCATCCTCACCCGGCTCTGAAAGCCATCAGCGAACAGGCCTCACCGGTCGATCAATGGATGAATGACGACGACCACCGCTACGGCGCCTTGCGCGAGAGCTACGACTTCGAGTATGCCGTGATGGAGCAGTCAGACAAGAACAAGAACACGTTTTTCAACTTCGAGACCTACGACACGTATGAGTGGTATCTCGACCTGGGCCCGCTGTCGAACATCAATGCGAAGTATCTTCACGGTTCGATTCCTTACTGGAATTCGACGATCGACCATCCCGATTACGACGAATTCTGGAAGAAGGAGGCATGGGTCAACCAGCTTCACGCCTCAACCGTGCCCAACCTGAACGTAGCCGGATTCTGGGATCAGGAAGATCCCTGGGGGCCGTGGCAGATTTTCCGCCACGCCGAAGAAAGCGATCCGGACCACACGAATTTCATGGTCGCGGCCCCCTGGTTCCACGGCCAATGGCGAACGCCGAAAGCCGACAGTATCGGTCTGATTCCGTTCGGCGGGCATGAGACCGCTCGCGAATTCCGCGAGAACATTGAAGCGCCATTTTTCCGCTACTACCTGCACGGCGTAGGCCAGAAGCCCACGTGGCAGGCCAGCACATTTCAGACGGGATCAAATACCTGGCACACCTACGCGACCTGGCCGCCGGAAGAAGCCAAGCCGGCGAAGCTCTACCTGCACGGCGATGGCACGCTCTCGTTCACGGCGCCAGACGCGAAAGGGAAGGCCTATCGCGAGTATGTTTCCGATCCTGAAATCGACCTGGTTCCCCCTGATTGACCGTAATCCGCAGAAGTTCGTGCCCAGCATTTACAAGGCTGTCGCGTCAGATTTCATGCCCGCGACGCAGCGGATTTATTGCTCGCCAGCCATGCCTTCGCACCTTGTGCTGCCGATGATGCCGTAGTCGAAGCGCCGCTTCCTCTGAAAGGACGCCTTACAGCCGCGAAGCCGCGTAAGAATGCAGCCCACGGCGCAAGCCGTGGGTGAGCGACGAGGAGAGGGATCGAGCCCCGAAGGGGCGAAGGAAACCATGCGTGAGATCGCTCACGCGCCACACGCAATCTCGCCGTTCAGCACAGTCATCTCACACCGATTCGTCCCAAACCAGTAGGGAATCTCACGGTAGTCGTTAACCGCAAAGATCGCGAGGTCGGCATCCTTCCCCGGCTCGAGGCTACCCTTGCGGTCCGCGACCCGCAGTGCCCACGCTCCGTTTATTGTTGCTGCGGTCATCGCCTCCGCCGCCGACATCCTCATGTGCGTGCTCGCCAGCGACATCGCCATCGGCATGCTGATGGTCGGCGATGTCCCCGGGTTGTAATCCGTTGCCAACGCGACCGGCACGCCGGCATCGATCAGGCGGCGTGCGTGGGGATATTCCTTCAACCCCAGAAAATAATTCGCTCCCGGCACCAGCGTTGCCATCGTATCGCGCTTGGCCAGTTGCGGAATGTCGTCTTTGTTCACGTGGTCCAGGTGATCGAAGGACGCCGGATTGAAGCGCAAAAACGGCCACAGCAGCGTCTCCGAAAGCTGGCCCATGTGAGCCCTCACGCCCAATCCGTTCTTTTCCGCTGCTGCAAAGATCTGCTCTGTTTCCTCCGCCGTGAATGCGCCCTTGTCGCAGAAGACGTCAACGAACTGAGCCAGCTTCCGCCGAGCCACCTGCGGGATCATCTTCTTCGCGACAATCTCGACGTAGGCCCGCGAGCGGCCTTGAAATTCCTTCGGCACCGTGTGTGCCCCAAGCAGAGTAGCAACGACCGTTCCCGGCCAGCGCGCCGCGGCTTCGCGGACCGCTTCCAGCGACTTGAGTTCGGATTCAACCGTTAATCCATAACCCGATTTCGCCTCCACGGTTGTCGTCCCGTATGCAGCCATGTCTTGTAACGCCGCGAGAACCTTCGCCGACAACTCGCTTTTCGCGGCCTTGCGCACGGCTTCCAGACTCGACCTGATTCCTCCGCCAGCCGCTGCGATTTCTTCGTACGACGCGCCTTGGATACGCTTTTCGAAGTCCACCAGCCGCGGGCCGACGAAAACCGGATGCGTGTGCGAATCGACAAAACCGGGCGTGACGACTCGGCCAGCACAATCGACTTCAGTGACTTTCTTCCGATTTCTCTTAAGCCACGGATCGCGCAGCGCGTCCTTGGTCGTGCCGACAGAAACGATCTTCCCGCCGACACAGAGCACAGCCGCCTCGCGCATGAAGCCGAGTTCTTTGAGAGCGGGACCACGGCGGGGGCCAGGCTTCTCCGTGGAAGAGCGCAGCGTCAGGAGTTGCCCGATGCTGGCGAGAAGTAAACCCTTTAAACCCTTCTGATCTTGCGACTTAGATGACTTGGAGGATCGCACTTCGAGCAGTGTAGCAGGCCCGGAGCTGACGCCATTTGTTGGTAGAGCCTGAAAATCAGGCAAATGGTATAATCAGGCATATGCAATCGGCGAGAGTAGGGAAGAGGGGCGCGATCATCGTGCCCGCGAATCTTCGCAAGCGCTTTGGAATTGAGGAAGGCACCATTGTCACTGCGGAAGAAAAGGATGATGGCATTCTGATCCGTCCCGCCGTAGTGGTCCCGGTGGAACGATACACGCCCGAGCGCAAGGCGGAGTTTCTGCTGTCCAACGCAGTCGACGAGGCGGACTATCGCAAGGCGCGAAAGGAAGTCCGTAAACTGGGTGTCGATCCTGATTCCATTCCGCATCGCAGGCCCTGAGGGATGGACCGCCTTTTTGTCGATGCGAATGTGCTTTTCTCGGTAGCCTACCGCGCTGGCGCGGGGCTGCTCGCGTTATGGAAGCTGAAGGACGTCGTCCTATGCAGTTCCCGGTACGCGCTCGAGGAAGCGAGAATCAATCTCGAACAGGAAGAGGAGCGCCAGAGACTGGATGCGCTGTCGCGGTCACTTCAGTTTTTCGACACGTTCGAGCGCAAGTTGCCACGCGGCATCACGCTCGTGGAGCAGGATGTTCCCATCCTGCTGGCGGCAATCGAGGCCAAGGCCGACTATCTGTTGACCGGCGACGTACGGCATTTCGGCCCGCATTTCGGTAAGAAAATCGAAGGCGTGACCGTGGTTCTTCCGGGTCAATATCTCAGAATGCGGAAGCGCCACCGTTAAAGTCCCATCGGCACTCTCACGCCGGTCTTCTTCGCGAAGTCCATCGCTTCCTTGTACCCCGCGTCGGCGTGGCGGATGATTCCCATGCCCGGGTCGGTCGTCAGCACGCGCTCGATGCGCTTGGCCATCATTTCCGTGCCGTCCGCTACCGTGACTTGCCCGGCGTGCAGCGAGTAGCCGATGCCCACCCCACCGCCGTTGTGAATCGAAACCCACGACGCTCCCGCGGCCGTATTGACCAGTGCGTTGAGCAGCGGCCAGTCGGCAACGGCGTCCGTGCCGTCTTTCATGCCCTCGGTTTCGCGGAACGGAGACGCGACCGAACCGCAGTCGAGATGGTCGCGGCCGATCACGATCGGCGCTTTGATCTTGCCTTTCTTCACCAGATCGTTCATCGCCAGGCCGAACTGCGCACGCTCTCCGTATCCGAGCCAACAGATGCGCGCCGGCAGGCCCTGGAACTTGATGCGCTTTCGCGCCAGTTCGATCCAGCGCCGCAGAATGCGGTTGTCAGGGAAAAGCTCGAGCACGAGATCGTCGGTCACGTGGATATCCGACGGCTCGCCCGACAGCGCCACCCAACGAAACGGTCCTCGCCCTTCGCAAAACAGCGGGCGAATGTAAGCAGGCACAAATCCAGGGAAGTCGTAGGCATTCTTCACACCGCGCTGAAACGCAAACGTGCGGATATTGTTTCCGTAATCAAACGTGACGGCGCCCATTTTCTGCAGGCGCAACATGCCTTCCACGTGCTGCGCAATCGCATCCAGCGATTTTTCCTGATACGCCTGCGGATCGCGCTTGCGCAGCGCGACCGCTGCTTCGAACGTCATGCCATTCGGCACATATCCATTCAGCGGATCGTGCGCTGAAGTCTGGTCGGTCAGAATGTCAGGAACGACGCCGCGTTCGGCCAACTCCGGAATGATGTCGGCGCAATTGCCGACCAGTCCGACCGAGATGTTTTCCTTCTTGCGCACCGCGTTTTTCAGAATGCGCAACGCTTCATCCAGTGTCGTGACAAGAAAGTCGCAATATCCGGTCTTCAGCCGCTTCTTGATGCGCTCAGGATCAACATCAATTCCGAGAAATGCGGCGCCAGTCATCGTCGCCGCGAGTGGCTGCGCTCCGCCCATGCCGCCCATGCCGCCCGACACGATCAGCTTGCCAGCAAGGTCGCCTGCGAAATGCTTCTCGCCCGCGGCAGAGAATGTCTCGAATGTTCCCTGAATGATTCCCTGTGAGCCGATGTAAATCCAGCTCCCAGCCGTCATCTGCCCGTACATCATCAGACCGGCCCGCTCGAGTTCGTTGAACTTCTCCCAGTTTGACCAGTGCCCGACGAGGTTCGAGTTTGCGATCAGCACGCGGGGTGCGTGATCATGCGTCTTGAACACCCCGACCGGCTTGCCCGATTGCACCAGCATGGTCTCATCGTTCTCAAGATTCTTCAGTGTCTCGAGGATGGCGCGGTAAGCTTCCCAACTGCGCGCGGCGCGCCCTGTCCCGCCGTACACGACGAGATCCTTGGGACGCTCGGCGACTTCCTCGTCGAGATTGTTCATCAGCATGCGCATGGCAGCTTCCTGCTGCCAGCTCTTGCAGGTGATCTGATTGCCGCGCGGCGCGCAGATGGAAACAGGGGCCTGGGTCAGTTCGGTTTCGACGGGCATAACTAAATGTTACTTCTCAGGAAAGGGAAGCACAAACCCTCTGGCGCGGTTCGGCCGGACTTCCACTGGATGTTGGGACTGTGAGGTGGTTTGGCGACATTCGCCAACGTCACCACGTGCTGTAGGCCGTGCCGTCGGTGGCGGTTCCGGCCGAATGAGAATGTACCTTGATGATGCCGGGTTGCTGCGGGTCGGCTGCGTTAGAAGGGTCTTCCAGTTCGGTGTCCCAATCCGCCTGCCCGGTCATGGGATCGACCGGGAGCTCATGCAGGTAGCCCGCAGTCTTCAGGTCGTCGAGCGACTGCGGTGCCTGGGCCTTGTCGAGCGTGTACTGCTGGATCACCTTATCCAGTGTCTGCAAATTCGATTTCAGAACCGTCTCCTTGGCCCGGATAATGTGCTGGTTGTAGGCCGGCACCGCTACCGCGATCAGAATCATCATCACCGTGATGACGATCATCAATTCGAGCAGCGTGAAACCGCCCCAGCGCGCCGACAGCTGTGGCAGAGCGGCCTCGCGTTGAAATAAGCGGCTTGCTTGCGTCCTGCAAGTTTTGTTCATACACCAACCCGTCGGTCAGCGCTGCGACTTAGTCCGGCAAAGAAGCCCATAATCATCGCGACTCACCGATCAGCGCTCACCACGTGCTGTACGCTTGTCCGTTGCTGCCAATCGCGTTCGAAGCGGAGTGCACCCCGGTGATGCCCGGTTCCTGCTGGTTGAAGCTGATGATGTAGTCGTCCTGCTCAACCTCCCAGTTTGTTTCCCGGGTCATAGGGTCAACTGGAATCTGATCCAGGTAGCCTGCAGTCTTCAAGTCGTCGAGGGACTGGGGGGCTTTTTGCTTGTCGAGCGTGTACTGCACAATCGCCTTGTTCAGAATATTAAGATCGTCTCGCAGCGCCCTCTCCCGCGCCCGTTGAATGGACAGGTTATACGTCGGAATGGCTACTGCCAGCAGAATGATGATGATGCTGACCACCACCAGCATCTCGATCAGTGTGAAGCCGCGCATACGCCGCGCGTTTTCCGGGCGGGACTGGCTGCTTGCGCGCTGCATATAACGGCGACCCAGGGCCAAGACTCTACTCTGCCCAGCTCCCTGCAACACCAATTTGTTCACCCCGGGCATTACCAGTCCTTGTATTTCGTGCCATCCAGGGCGGTACCATCCGACTTCGTAAAGACGTCAAAGACATTCTGTCCGCCCCAGGAATCTGAATCAGGGTCGTCCTGCATCGAACGCATGCCCCATTCTTTACTGTGTGTCATGGGGTCCATGGGAATCTGGCGGAGAAAGCGTATTTTCTTTCCGCCCTGAGCTTCTATGCCCTTGACCAGCGTCTCCAGATCCGGGGGATAGTTCATGCTGTCCACCTTGGTCTGGAACATGTTGCGGTCGGCGGCGTCCTTGTAGCGGTCAATCGCATCCCGCATCTCCCACAGGGCCTCGCGCAGTTCCTTCTCCTTTTCGCGCTGAATGGTTACCCGTGCCAGCGGTAAGGCCATCATCGTCAGAATCGCCATGATGGTCGCAGCGACGACAAGCTCGAGAAGCGTAAAGCCGCGCTGGGCCTTGCTCCTGTGATGAAATGCGCGCACCGTCATAACTCGCTTTCTACCTCGTCTTCCTCTTCAGGCGGGCGGGTCGCCCGGCGATCCGTTCCAGACGGATTACTGCACCGTGACCGATGCCTGCGCGCCGTTCACTGTGATGGCCTGCATTCCAGGATCGCGAGCTCCGCCTCGTGTAATCGTAAGCGGAGTCTGACCGCTGGCCTTCGCCTGGAACGTCATAGTGACCACCGTCCCTTGCCCGGAGACCCCGCCGGCTCCCTGCGGCCGGCTGGCCGTAATCGTCAACTGACCCGCGCTTTCGTCCTCGCGGTGAACCAGTGCTACCGTCTGGCCGTCCTGCGAGAGGAAGCCCCCGTTTGACACATTCACCAGTTGCAGCAGCTTGGGGTCGTAGTACAGCTGCACCGGCACGGAATAGACGTTCTGTGCGCCGGAGATGACCAGGTTCACCATAAACGTCTCGCCCTTTTCGGCCTGGATCGTGGGCGGATCGAACAGGAAGCTGGGATTTCCACTTGCTGCAGCCGGGGTCGGTGCAGGCGCTGCAGCAGGAGCCGCATTCCCCTGCGGCGGATTCGCAGGCGGCGCGGCCGGTTGCGCAGGCGCTGCCGGCGCTGGCGTGACATGGCTCACACGGCGCAATGTGATTGTGGACGCAGTGCCAATATCAATCGCCCGCTGGTTGAACTCATTTACGTCTGCCGCACGAATAATGTGCGGCGTAATGGCGAACACAGTTTCATCCTGCTCGTGGTCCTGCTGCACCTGGCCGAAGAGGTATCTCAAGATCGGAATCTGCGCCAGGCCGGGAATTCCGCTCAGGGACCTCGTCTGGGAATCGTCCAGGATGCCGCCGATCAGACTCGTTTCACCATCGCGCAGGCGGATTTCGCCAAGCTCGACTTTCTTCTGTCCGATGATGGGCTGGGTGATACCGCCAATGCTGGTCTGCCCGATCTCCGACGAGATTTCCATTGTGATCTTCAGCGTGACGTCGCGGTCGGCATGAATATGCGGCGTGACGTCGATGTTTACACCAACGTCAATGTATTGGAACTGAGTATTTACCAGCGGGTTAATGCCGACGCCGCCAATGCCGGGCTGAAACGATCCGGTCGCCACGGGCAGCCGTTCGCCGATCTTCAGCGAGGCCTTCTGGTTATCGAGCGCCCGAACCTGCGGACTCTGAATCAGCTTGGTGTCGGTGTCACCCATCACCGCGGACAAGTTGGCGGACGGAATGGTCACCTGAAAGTTTGTGGCGTTGAGGTTCGCCAGGCTGTTCAGGTTGATGCCGCTGGTCCCGGTTGTACTTGAGGTTGTTGAAGAAGATGACGAACTGGATGAGGTTGTCGTCGTGCTTACATTTTCCTGCAGGGCGACGGTTGCGCTGGTGGGCGGGCTCAGTCCCAGGGTGCGCGATTTGTCCTTGCTGATCTGCATCACGTCGATGTCGACAATGACTTCCGGCCGCGCCTTGTCCAGGTCTTCGACCAGTTTTTCCGCCAGTGCAATCTGATCCGGCGTCCCGCGCACCACCAGCGCGTTTTGCGAGAGCAGTTGCTGCACGCGCTGCACGTCAAGCACGGCGCGGATGGCGTTGACCACATCCTGCAGCTCCGTGGGCTGGGAAAGATTGGTCAGATAAAACGTCTTCAGGACGCTCTGTTCGAGCTCCTTGCGCTTGGCGGGATTGTCCTGGGCTACGAAAATTGTGTTGGGAGTGACCGGCCGCCAGAAGGTTTTCGATTCCAGCGCGGTGATCTCCAAAGCCTCTTCCAGCGTGACCCCGTTCAACTCGACTTTGACCGCCCGTCCCGTAACCTGCGCCGAGTCGGGATCAAACAAAACGTTGATGCCGGCGAGCTGGCCGATGGTGCGGTAGACCGTTTCCGCCTTGTCCGTCAGCTTGACCGTGATGGGGATGTTGGATATCGGAGCCAGTTCCACCGGTCCCGCAGCCTCGTGCACCTTGCGCTCCAGCCCGGCTGGCGGCCCGGCCGCCTGCGGCGGCGGATT
>JASHPH010000244.1 GCA_030038255.1 Candidatus Sulfotelmatobacter sp.
GTTCGGCAGCGGCAGTTAGTCATCAACAGCTTGCGTATGCGTCCCGACCGCATCGTGGTGGGCGAGGTGCGCGGCGAAGAGGCATTCGACATGTTGCAGGCCATGAACACAGGCCACGAGGGCTCGCTGACCACAGTGCACGCCAACTCGCCACGCGACGCCATGGCGCGCGTAGAAAACATGGTTTCCATGGCGAACCTGAACATTCCCGAACGCGCGGTGCGGCAGCAGATTTCATCAGCCATCCACGCCGTGGTTCAGATTGCGCGTCTGTCCGATGGAACCCGCAAGGTCATCACGATTTCTGAGATCACGGGCATGGATGACGTGGATTCCATCGCCATGCAGGACATTTTTTCTTTTGATCGAACCGGGCTGGATGAAAGCGGAAAGGTGCGTGGAATGTTCCGCGCCACCGGCGTGCGTCCGATGTTTGCCGACCGCCTGGCAACGGCGGGGGCGCGCCTGCGTCCGGCATTGTTTGAATCGAGAGCCGAGGTCTGAGCGGGATGCCGAATCTTCTGATTGCCGTGCTGGTATGCATCGTGGTGGCGGTCGCCGCTTTCGCGATCATCTCGCTCATAGACCAGCGCAGCGAGCGCGCCCGCCTGATCCGGGAACGACTGGCAAGCGAGCGGAAAGCCCCCGAACGTGCACCCGAAGAAGAACTCGCGCTGCTGCGCGATGAGCAACTGAGCCAGATCCCGGCGCTCGACAACCTGTTGCGCCGTTCGGAGCGAGTCTCGGCAATTCAAAAAGTGCTGTCGCAAGCCGGCATGGAAATCCGTGCCGGCAACTTCCTGGGCGTGTGCGCGCTGAGCGGGGTTGCCGGGGCGATCATCGGCTACTGGCTCGGCAAGCGTGTGGAAATCGCGTGGGTCTGCCTGCTGGTCGGTTTCATCCTGCCGTATTCCTATGCAGCATTCAAGCGCAACAAGCGCTTCGAAAAATTC
Source organism: Candidatus Sulfotelmatobacter sp. (assembly GCA_030038255.1). Taxonomy (GTDB): domain Bacteria; phylum Acidobacteriota; class Terriglobia; order Terriglobales; family Acidobacteriaceae; genus Sulfotelmatobacter. The sequence goes on from JASHPH010000244.1 coordinate 954, forward strand.
GAGGAGCTGTTTCCGGAAGCGATTGACACTCTGGCTCGCGCGGTTCGCGCCGGGCACGCCTTCACCACCGCCCTGGAAATGATCACGAACGAAGTTGCCGAACCGGTCTCGGGTGAGTTCCGCCAACTCTACGAAGAGCAGAAATTCGGCATGCCGGTGCGCGATGCATTGTTCAATCTGACCGATCGCGTGCCGCTGGTGGACGTCAAATTTTTCGTCACCGCGGTCATGCTGCAGCGCGAGACCGGCGGCAACCTGGCAGAGATTCTCGACAATCTGTCGTATGTGATCCGCGAGCGTTTCAAGATTCAGCGCCAGGTGCGGGTTTACACCGCGCAGGGGCGGTTGACCATGGCATTCCTGATGGGCATGCCGCCCGCGGTCGTCGGGTTGCTGCTGATGATCAGCCCCGAGTTCGTGCGGCCGCTGTTTGTTGATCCCATCGGGCACTTTCTGCTGGTGGCGGGCATTACGCTGCAGACCATCGGATATTTCGCCATCAAGAAGATCATCAAGATTCAGGTATAGCGATGCTGTCGCTCATTCTTGCCATTGTCGTTTGCCTGACCGTAGCCGGGGCGGTGTTTGCCTTCGGCGCAGCGGCAGTGACTCCCAGCTCGGTGCTGGGAGCCCGCTTGCGTGCACTTGGCGGGCAGGGGCAGGCGGTCGAGGCCAAACCGGTGCTGCGCGAGCGCATCGAGCAGGCGCTCGATCCGCTCAGCAAAGCGATTCCGCTCTCGCCGGCGGATGTTTCCCGTACACGCCAGTGGCTGATTCAGGCGGGATACCGCGACGCCAGCCACGTGAATTATTATTTCGGCGCGCGTATCCTGGCTGCGGTCGTCGGCTTCTTGTTGGTGGTACTCATCTCGGGTTTTGACAATGTTCCACTGCTCGCGGGCGTGACCGGCCTGGGATTCTTCCTGCCGCGCTTTTTCCTGAAGCGATTGATCAAAGACCGTCAAAGGCGCATACGCCTGGCTCTTCCCGACGCGCTCGACCTGACCGTCATCTGCGTCGAAGCCGGTCTGGCCCTCGATCAAGCGATGTTGCGCGTGGGCCAGGACTTGCACCACGCCCACCCCGACCTCAGCGACGAATTCCATCTCGTCAACCTGGAGATGCGCGCCGGCAAGCCCCGCGCCGAAGCCCTGCGCAATCTGGTGGAGCGCACGGGGGTTGACGACATTCGGGCCCTCGTGGGTACACTGATTCAGACCGATCGTTTCGGCACCAGCGTCGCCCAGGCCTTGCGCGTTCATTCCGATTCATTGCGCACGGCGCGGCGGCAACGGGCCGAAGAGCAGGCCGCCAAGACCACCATCAAGATGGTTCCTCCCCTGGTTGTGTTTGTGTTGCTGCCTTTCCTCTTCGTCACCGTGGGCCCGGCTTTGATCCAGGCCTACCGGTCGTTAGCTGGACACTAGGGCTAGGGCCGGACACTAGCGCCGGACCTTAAAATCGGCGCGAGGTCGTCTGGCACGATCGTTCAATAGGCAAGATCGCCAAAGCACGACAGAATTGCAGCAAGGAGCCTTCGACGGGATGCCCGCATTTGTTTCAGGCCGGATTTACACGGGCGAAGCTTTTAATAAGACCCGCGAGACTTCCCTGGCCACCTCGCTCGCCGTGGCGGACACACACTGGACGCGCCTGCGCGGCTTGCTAGGCACATCGCCGGATGACTTCCGTAACGGTCGCGGCCTATGGATTGTGCCGTGTCATGGCGTTCATACTTTGGGCATGGTGTTTCCGATCGATGTGGTTTATCTGGATCGTGCGCTGACTGTCGTCCACATCCAGAGCGAGTTGCGGCCTTGGCGCTTTGCTCCGGTGCGTACACAGGCGGCGTCGGTGCTGGAACTACCGAGTCGAAAGGCGAAAGAAACGGGAACGGCAATCGGCGATAGAATTGAGATCAGTTTAAGCCGGAATGGAAATGGGGCTCCCCCAAGAGTTGACTCCCTTTAGCAACCTTAAGCAAGATCCTGCAATTCAACTGCGGTAGCGAAAATTGTGCTGGGACGTGGCTGAAGTGCTCCAACTCGAAGAGATCGCCCTGCGGCGACACCAGGACGCAGGACCCCGTTTGTTGGTGGAGTGGTCGTCGCCATGGGAGGAGTTCAGGACTTCGATTCGCCCGGCGCTGGCGCGCTCCGAAGCCAGGCTTGCGGGAGAAGCTCCGTTCGGGGCCATTCCACTGCGCATCATGATCCCGAGCTGGCTGCTCGAAGCCTTTTTGATCTTCTGCGTGATCGCGATCCCGACCAAGTTGGCGCAATTGCGGCCGTACGTCGCTCCCAGGCTAAGCAGCCACGACGTGATTTACTACACGGGCGACGAACTTCCGCGGACCGAGGATCTGGGCGGCGCGGAATCAGGAAGACGCGGGCGCGCCGGCGGGAACGAGGCCCACCATCGCACACAGACCATCCGAATCGCGCGCGGTGGCGCTCTGGTTCCGAAGGTTGTGGACGCGCCCAACCTAAAGCTGCCCTCCTCAAAGGACGCGGTGGCCAATCTGCTCGCGATCAAGCCCGTTCCCGGCCCGCCACCATCGAAAGGATTGCGCTCGACGCGTTCTGCGCCGAGCCTGACGGCTACGCTGATCGCCCCTCCCGCCAACGTGATTCGCGACTACACCCGCAACGGCATTCAGCTGGATTCCACGATCCCGCCCGCACCTTCGGTGACTCGCGATGCGCCGCTGATTGCGCCCAACATCGGCGCGACGCTGATTCCGCCAGCGCCCACGGTGTCGCGCGACCATACGCTGGTGGCGCCCGCGCTGGCGCCGGCTGTTATTCCTCCCGCAGCCAGCGTCTCGCGTGACCGCACACAGAATGCTCCCTCACTCAACGCTTCGGTCGTCGCGCCGGCTCCGAGTGTGAATCGCGACAAGAACCGTTCGGCGCCGGCACTGCCTGCGAGCGTGATTCCTCCCGCACCGGGCGGCGTGAGCCGTGAAATTTCGACCTCACCCGTGCAGATGGCGAACGTTGCCGTCGTGCCGCCTCCGGTGTCCGCGCCGGAGCGGGAAAGTTCGCGCAATCCCAGGCTCGCCATGCCCGCGCCAGCGGTGATTGCGCCGCCGCCTTCGTCCGACGTTTCGCAGGACATGCGCCGGCTGGCCAGCGGGAGCGTGCCCGATCCGTCGAAGACCGTTGTTCCTCCTCCACCGGCGCCCGCCAGCAGCGGATCGTTCATGAGCAGCCTGATCGGAAGAATTTTCGGCCCGTCGGAGGTTGTGCCGCCGCCGCCCGCGGTAAATGCGAATGGCAGTCGTGGCAGCTCCGGTGCGTCGCTCTCCCCTAATGTCGTGCCTCCGCCGCCGAGTGTCAGCCAAGGCACGGGCAACGTTGCGGGCAATCCGCACGGCACGCGCAACGGCGCGGGCACAACTCTGGGATCGAACGTGATTGCACCGCCCCCCGTCGTCGGCGTTTCCGGCGGAACGGGCACTCGCTCGCTGGCTTCCTCGACCGCGCCGCAACAAGGCATGCCAAGCGTGGTCCCTCCACCACCGGCGCTGTCGGGTCCTGGAGGTGGGACGGAGAAGATTGGCGGCGCTGCGGGAGCTGGCGGCAATCTGCTGGCGAATAATGTCGTGCCGCCCCCGCCTTCCCTCGGCGGAGGACCGGGCACGAGCGGCTCGGGCTCGGGTCGCAAAGGATCGGGCCTGGGTGGGCAGATGGACATGGGATCGGCCGTGGCGCCTCCGTCCAGCGGCGGCAGCGATCCAAAAGCGGGCGTGGTGATTTCCAGCCAGCCCGGTTCGAAAGTCGGCTTGCCCTCTTCAGGAGGGGCGGGTTCGATTGCTCTATCGCCCACGGGCGGGAACAAACCCGGACTCGGCGGCTCTGGCGGCGGCACCAGCATCGGGCACGGGAACGGCCCGGGCAGCGGCATGAGCGGTGAGGGCACGGGCACTGGAAAATCGGGCGCTGGACTCGGCTCCGATCCCGCGGCTCGCGGCGGAATCTCGCCCAATCCCGGTCCCGGCGGTGCGGGCAATGCGCCCAGCGGCATTCCACCAGTGCCAGGCGTTTCGGTCACAGGAGGCAGCAGCCAGATCACGCTTCCCAGCTTCGGCTCTGATCCGGCGGCAAACGATCCACCCACGGCAAATCGACCCGCCTTCAAGCCGCGTCAGTCGTTTGATGTTGACGTGGTGGCCACTGCAGGCTCAGGCGGACCGTTCGAGGCTTACAAAAAAATGCTGCACGGCGAGACTCATACAACCTACCCCGAAACCTCAAGTTCGCTGGGCACGGCAGTAATGCACTATGCGGATGAATCAGGCACGCATGCCGGCGTTCTCCACGCGCCGCAGGCCATCCGCACCGGTCTGCCCGACGGTCTGCCTCATGTGCGCATGGTGGTGGCTTGCGTTCTGGATGCGTCGGGCAATCTGAAGAATCTGCGCGTGATCGAGCCCGGCCCGGCCGACATGACCGCCAAAGTTCTAGCCGCACTGCACAGCTGGAAGTTCCAGCCGGCCCTGCGCGGCGATCAGCCCATTGAAGTCACTGCCATCCTCGGATTCAACATCAACACCGACGACCGATTCTAGAGCGGTTTATTGTCCCGTCTTACCGAACCCCAGCGGGCGGTCATGCTGAGCGTAGAACGAGATCGCAAAGCGAGCTCGTTTGCAGTCGAAGCATCCCTACCCAGGCCTATTGCCCAGATAGGGATTCCTCGCTACGCTCGGAATGACATCGAGTACCCGCCCGGGACGTCGGCCCCACACCCTCATTTCGCGCTGCGTTTCATGCTGCGGCGCGCAGGCGGTTTCACGCCCTTTTCCGGCTGCTCGTGCTCGATCTTGTCTGACAGCTTGTGCAGCGGCTTGTCATGCGCGGAAGAGAGCTGCCGGCCTTGCGCCGTTACCGACAAGCCCTGGGCCGTGTAGATGGCTTCGTCGAAAGTCGTCCCAGTGTTCGCCGCCGCCACGGCGAACACCCCGTGTGGCACACCATTCGTGAAAGCAGTAGCGATGTAGTCACCCACCATCAGGCCATTCTGCGAATTCGGCAGCCACGAGAGCTGCATCGGTCCCGCAATCGTGGTGGGAGCATTCCAGGTCGAGCCTCCATTCGCCGACGAAATATAACCAACGATCAACTGGCACGTCGCGGCAGTACAGCTCGTTTGCGAATAGTAGTAGTAATGGATCGCCACGTGCGCGCTGGCGCCTGAGGTCGTGGGATCGATGGCAATGCCGGGAATGAAATGATCGACCGTGCTGGTCGTGTCGTCGATGGGGACGCGATTCACCGCGCTCCAGTTCACGCCGTCCGGCGACGTGACGTACACCAGATCGTTCGTGGAGCAGTTGGCGCGGAAGCGGCAATCCTCCCAGACGATCCAAACTGTGCCCGCTGCGTCGATCGCCGCCGCGGGAAGAGGACCGCTGCGGATGCCGCCGGCGTCGGTGTGGGCCTGAATCTCGGTAATGGTCTCGAGCGCGCCCCAGCTCGCGCCGCCGTTGGTCGAAGTGAACGCGCCAATCGTCGTGAATGGCTCGTTCGGCAGGCCTTCAATCGGCACAATGACTGTCCCGTTGGGCTGCACCAGCGGCTGGCCGCCAATGCCGTCGTCCAGACTCGCCGTGGAAATTGGCGCACTCCAGGTCAGGCCGCCATCCGTGGAAGTGCTCATGTAGATCTGGTCGTTCTGGCCAGGGGCGTCAAACTCGACGTAGCAGTTGCCGTAATACGGGCTCGCGGTCCAGGTGTCGCACACGATCCAGTTCTTGTCGGAATCGTTGAAGCCGGAAGCGACGTTGACCGGATTGTTCCAGGTCATTCCATCAGTCGAGCGGCTGACCACGACCGCCGGCGTTGACAGCGTGCCCGAAATTGGCAGGGACGAAATCATCCACACCTGGTGCTTGGCGTCGTAATCGACGACGGGATCGCTGGCCGCGTCATACGGGCCAGTTCCTTCACCTGTGGTCAGGCCGGGCAGAAAACCGTGGCTCCAGGTGGTGCCGCCATCGGTCGAGGTCGCCCAGCCGATGTCCGTCGCCCCGCCGCCGGGCCCGGGAGACTGCGGAAAGCGTCCAACCTGAAATGTCGCCACCAGGGTGGATCCGTTGGCGATCATGTGTGGCTCGACTTCGGTGGCATGCTGCGCTGGGCCAGCTGTGTAGGGATCCGCGCTCAATTGCGTAAGGCTAGAGCCGACGGGATTCTCGGCCTTCGAGTGCGACGACGAGCACGCGCCCAGCAGCGCGATCGTGGCCAGCAGTGAGACAAGAATCGTGCTGCGGAGCAGGGTGTCGAATTCTTTAGTCATGCGACTTCCTCACGTCCTAATACCACGACTCCCTACCCAGCAGAAGATAACTCCGGAGCTACTTCGCGCTGCTTTTGGCCCGGCGTGAGGGTGGAATGCCCTTTTCCGGCTGCTCCTTCTCAATCTTGTCGGAGAGCTTGTGCAGCGGCTTGTCGTTCGCCGAAGACAAGACAGCACCCTCCGCTGGCACGCTGAGTCCCTGCGCGGTGTAGGTGGCCTCGTTGTACGTCGTCCCGGATTTCGCCGTGGCAACGGCGAACACGCCGTGCGGAACGCCGCTCGTTAACGCAGTCGCGATGTAGTCGCCCACCATCAACCCGTTCTGCGAATTGGGCAGCCAGGTCACCTTCATCGGACCCGCCAGCTTGACCGGCTTGTTCCAGCTAGTTCCGCCATTGGGCGAAGAAATGTAGGCGACGTAAAGCTCGCAGGTCGAGGCGGTGCAGTTGCTTTTTGTGTACATGTAAAAGTGAATCGCAACATGCGCGCCCGTGCCCGATGTTGTCGGATCAATACCAATGCCGGGAATGAAATGGTCCAAAGTGCTCGTAACAGGATCGATGGGAACGCGCGTGACTGCGCTCCAGGTCGTGCCGTTGGTCGAAGTGCTGTACACCAGGTCGTTAGCGGAGCAACTGGCGCGGAACCGGCAATCCTCCCACACGACCCACACGGTTCCCGCGCCGTCGATGGCTGCCGAAGGCAGCGGGCCGCTGCGGATTCCTCCAGCATCAATATGGCTCTGAATGTTGCTGATGGTGACCGGAGTCGACCAGCTTGCGCCACCATTGGTGGAAACGAAGGACGACATGCTGTTGGTCTCGATCGGTACAACAACGGTACCGTTCGGCTGCACCAGGGGCTGTCCGCCAATTCCAAACGCAGCGGTCGGCTTGGTCTCGGCCGGCGACGACCAGGTGAGGCCGCCGTCGCTCGATGTGCTCATTAAAATTAAGTCGTCAAGCGACGGATTGTCCCACTCTACGTAGCAATTGCCGTAGTACGGACTGCTGGACCAGCTGTCACACACGATCCAGTTCTTGTCGGAATTGGAGGACGTCGCATCCACGCTGACCGGGTTGGCCCAGGTAAATCCGCCATCCGTCGAGCGGCTCACCACAACGGCCGGTGTTGAAGAGGTATTGGAAATGGGCAGCGAGGCGATCATCCACACATTGTGCTTGGCGTCGTAGGCGACCTCAGGGTCGCTGGCCGCGTTGTACGGCCCGCTTCCCTCGCCCACCGTCAGGCCGGGCAAAAATCCGTGCGTCCAGGTGTTGCCGCCGTCGGTGGATGTGGCCCAACCGATATCGGTTGCGCCCGCGCCCGGCGCCGTCGTGGCCGGAATCCGCCCCACCTGGAACGCCGCCACCAGCGTGGAACCATTGGCGAGAACGTGCGGCTCAACCTCGGTGGCATGTTGCCCCGGCGGCACCGTGAAGGGGTCCGAACTGATCTGGGTCAGGCTGACGGCAGGAGCGGCAGCGGGCGCCTGCGCGGAAATCATCCCAGCTGCAACCAGAAAAACTGTAAGGACTATAAGTGCCAGGATCAGCTTCAGGCGACCCGCAGCGCAAAAAACTCGTTTCATCGGATCTTCCTCACAATCGAATTTGCACGTAGAGTCGGACGAACTTCTTCCAGAGTGATCTGCCGTTCTTCCCCAAAAGAGTGATCTAACGATCACGGTTACGCCCATGATGGCAGGGCAGCCGCAGGCGGGTTTACTGGGAGCAACTCATACCGCGAGTCGCAAAACATCGCTGAACATAGCGAGGAATCTCGGCCTTGTCAATGTGAAGGGTTTTGCACCTTTTGTGAGTGCAGTTCGCCAAACGTGACGAAAATCAGCGCAAGGAGTTACCTGCACCGTCGCGCACAAAGGCGATCGCTACATCGTCGGAGTAGATCGGCTTCCACCCGGGGGTCTCTTCGAGGACGTTCGCCAAAGCGGCGTCTTTGGGCAGCAGTACACACCTAGCCGGATGCGCCGCGAGGAATTGCTGCCAGCCGTCCTCGACGTGGATCATCTTCAAATAAGACCTGAAGAAATCCTCGCCGTACATGTCGTGGCGGTCATCCACCACGACCGTGATGTGGCGATAAATGAGATACCCTCCCCAGAAGTCCGGGCTGAGAATTGCGGTCGCAAGCTGATGCCGCTCGAGGAAATCCACAGCCGCGACCGGCATGCGCTTGGGATCGAAATGCGCGTCCATAATCTGGCTCGCACCTACGCGACCGCCATTGAAGGCGACGGCAAATGTTGCAATGATCGCCATGACTGGCCAAATCATGACTGGCCAAATAAAGACGGGCCAGCCGTGGCCGCGCAATTCGGATTCGACGGTGGCCATTCGTCGGAGAAAGCCGGGGCTTTCACTCGACGCCGCCCCTCGCCACGCTGTGCCGGCTGAGATCAGCGGGCCAACCACCAGTACCAGCAGAACCGAGGAAACAGGGATGTTGCGCGAGGCGTACAACCCGGCATAAACCGCGAGCAATAACGTGAACAACTGGCTCATGCGCAGGGCCCGGCCGCGGGCCGCAACTACCGCGAACGCGATGAGCAGCAGCGCCAGAAAACACTTCTGCGCGATCAGGTGAAAATTGGGCGACTGGAATTCATCGATGTGATCCATCAGGAAGCGGTTCGTCAGATACGAGTACACGTGGGCGTGCAGCTTCCATCCATAAGGATTGACGAGGCTGGCCAGGACCGAGAGCACGCCCACACCGAATAAATCGCGCGCGCGCCGACCAGCGGCAATTCTCTCGAGTAATTCCTCGATGCGGTCACCGCGTGCACGGAACGAGTCCCACGCGGCTCCCAGCCAGAAGACCGCGAGCAGCGCAAACCCAAACAGAAATCCGCCGTGTACATTCACCCAGACCAGCATGAGTAGAGGCAGAGCCCAGATGGACCGGCTGAAGCGGCCTTGCCTAGAAGCTTCTTCGTAGCAATTTAGAATCGCAAACCACGCCAATGTGAACAGCCAGCTGACAACATGCGGCCGCGCCAGGAAGTGAATCATGGAGGCCGAAATGGCGAGCAATACCAGGACGAGCGCTACAAGTAAATTTGTTCCGCTCCGCACGAGGAGGCGAAACGTCCAGGCAAAGATTGCCGCGATCACCACGGCGGTCAACCAGACTACGCCGTTGAGTCCCGCGGTGGCCTCCAATTCTCCCACGACCGCGTCATACAGCCACTCCCACGCGAACCACGGCTGTCCCTGCGCCGACACCGAAAACGAATCCGTCCGTGGCACGGCATGCGTGGCCAGAATCTGCTGGCCTGTGCGAATGTGCCAGCCAACGCCCGCGTCGCCCAGCAGCCGTACTGAGAGCGGCGTAAAGACCAGCGCTCCCAGAAGTGCAACGAAAATCACATCGGCCACGGAGGGCAGGACCGCGCGCAGCCACGCCGGAGTTGCCGGGGAAGTTCTGGAACCCTCTGCCATCGCGCTGAATCTTATAGTGTGGGGTGCGCAACAGCAAGGTGACGTTAGCAGGTTGACTTTAACAACGTGACGCTCGATTCCAAACCACGGGTGGTGATTGTTGGGGCGGGCTTCGGGGGCCTGAATGCCGCGCGGGCCTTGGCCCGGGAGCCGGTGCGGGTCACGGTAATTGACCGCAAGAATCACCACACGTTTCAGCCGCTGCTCTACCAGGTCGCGACGGCCGGGCTCTCTCCAGGAGAAATCGCCGCACCCATCCGCTCGATTCTGAGCGGCTACAAGAACGTGGAAGTTCTGCTCGCCAATGTGACGGGCTTCGATCTCGAGCGCCGCTTCGTCGAGACCGCTGAGGCAGAGATTCCCTACGATTACCTTGTCGTCGCCGCCGGCGCGAGCCACGCCTATTTCGGCCACGATGAGTGGGAACCACTCGCACCGGGCCTCAAGACCATCGAAGACGCGCTTGAGATCCGGCGGCGCGTGCTGCTCGCCTTCGAACTGGCCGAGCGACAACTGGCGACCGGAGAGCCAGGGCCACCGCTCAACTTCGTGGTAGTTGGCGCCGGCGCAACAGGAGTCGAGCTGGCCGGAACTCTGGCCGAGATCAGTCGCCACGCTCTCGCCCACGACTTCCGCGCCATCGATCCCGCGCGTACGCACATTTTGCTGCTGGAGGGCGGGCCGCGCGTGCTCCCCGCTTATCCAGAGGATTTATCGCTCAGCGCGCAGAAACAGCTGCAGGGGCTGGGCGTGGAAGTCCACACTTCGACGATGGTCACCAAGGTTGAGCCGGGTGCGGTGCATTTTCGCGGCCCGGCCGTTCAGAGAGAGGACTCGGCCGCTTCGAAAGAACCCGCTTCAAAAGAAAACGACACTCGCCTCGAAGCCGCCGTCGTCCTCTGGGCAGCTGGGGTGGCTGCTTCCCCGCTGGGGAAAAAATTGGGTGTCCCCGTCGATCGCGCCGGACGCGTGCCGGTGCAATCGGATCTGAGCCTGGCAGGCCACCCGGAAGTGTTTGTGATTGGCGACCTAGCCGCAGTGAAAGATAAGCACGGCAACATGCTGCCCGGCGTGGCTCCCGTGGCGATGCAGCAAGGGCGATTCGTAGCCCGGCTGATAGGCCGGGAAATCAAGTCGCGCGGCGAGCGTTCGGCATTTCGCTACTGGGATAAGGGCAGTCTGGCCACGATCGGCCGGGCGGCCGGGGTCGCTCAATTCGGCAAAATTCACATCTCCGGTTTCGTGGCGTGGCTGGCGTGGCTGTTCATCCACATTCTGTTTCTGATTGGCTTCCGCAATCGCCTGCTGGTTTTCATCCAGTGGGCGTGGTCGTATGTGACATATGAACGCGGGGCGCGCCTGATCACCGGCAGCAACTATCTGCCCGGATGGACGGCGGATTCGCCCCGCGCCTCGCCCGCAGAAAGTTCCGACGTGCAGGAAGCTCACGCCTCACGCAAGTAGCGCCAGGAAGACGCGCGCCAGCGATGCTCATGTAGGGACAGCCGACCTCGGCTGTCCGGCGGCCCGGTAGCATCGGGCCGCAGTTGCCTCCTTCGCCTGCTCCGTCAGGCTATAGACGGCCGTGGTCGAGAGCCCTCCACGACCACAGTTCTGTGAACGTCAGAGATTGCAAGGACCACGAGGGTGATGCTGACCCGGAAGGCAACGACGTAAGATTTGACAGCGCTCCTAGACTGGAAGACAGAGAACGAGGCTGCTTGATGAGACGGCATAAGACGAGGGTAACTAGGCGGAGAGGGCGACCGAAAAAGAAGAAAAAGTCAAAGAAGCTGCGTGAGCGGCGCCTAGGAATACGCGATACCGGGAGGCGATGATCTTACGCGTGCTCTTCTCCGGGGTTCTCCGTCCAAACGAAACGGTGTAATAATAGTCATGGCATTGACACAGAAGCTCAAAGAACACTTGGCACGCTGCGAGAAGGCCATGCAGTCTGCCAAGCCGATACTGGCTAAGCCTCACTTCCCAACCGACAATCGGACATTAACCGTCATTGGATTTGTTTCGATGCTCATTGAGCACCAAGAGTCACTTCTGGTGCTTGTGATGCACGAAAAGACCGGATCGGCGTTCGCTCTTGCCAGACCGATTGTTGAGGGAGCGTATCGCGGAATGTGGCTCAATCTGCCTGCGACAGATGACGAGGTCAAGAAGTTCAACGAGAAAGACCAGATAGATCTAGGGTTCGGAGATATTGCCAAGAAGCTGGATGCTGCATATGGCACGGGAGACTTTTTCGAGAACCTGAAGACCAGAAGCTGGAAGGCGCTAAACAGTTACACCCACGGCGGAATGCTTCAAATAGGCCGCCGGTTCACGAACAATGAACTGGTAAGCAACTATTCAGACGCGGAGATTTATGAGATATGCTCCGCCGTGACAACAGTTGTTCTCGTCCTCGTTTCCGTACTTCTCAAGAAGCACGGAAACAGAGACTTGGCCCTGGAAATCGATGCCTTAGTGGAGACCTATGGTCCCGTGGCAGACGGCAAGAAGACAGTGGCGAAATGAAAGGGAGTTATCGGGTGTAAGTCCCATCCACCCCTGTGCCCGAAATTCGGCAGACAAATTGTGCTGTCAAGCAATAAATTCTCGGCTATCCCTAACCCATTCTCTCCAAACCGAATGCACCCCCACTAGTGCGCAGAGAATCCTCTTCAAACTGGTAAACTAGAAATAGCGGTGTTGTTGGCAAGAAAATCCGCTGCCGAATCTCCCGCCGCCTGCCGCGGACTGGTCGGGGCGCACGCCATGAAAGTCCCCTCGCATCAATCGCCGCGTAAACCTTCATCGCGCAAGATTTTCCCTCTAAATTCCAACGGCTCTATATTTTGGCCGCCAACTCTCATATCGAACTCTCGCAACCCAAATCAATGCAGGCGTTTACGCGCGGGGTATAAAAAAATTCTTGCGGCGGTATCCCTCCTCGTCCTCTTCCTCGCACCGCTCACCTCCGCCTCCGCCGAAGTCCTGAAGATCACGATCAACGACACGATTCAGCCCATCAGCGCGGAATACATCGGCCGCGCTCTGGACGAAGCGCGCCGGCGCAACGATCAGGCGGTATTGATCGAGATGAATACGCCCGGCGGGCTGGTCGAGTCGACGCGCCAGATCATCGAGCACATCACGACGTCGTCCGTGCCGGTCATTGTTTATGTGACGCCAACCGGCGGACACGCCGGTTCCGCAGGCATTTTTATTCTGGAAGCCGCCGACATAGCGGCCATGGCTCCGGGAACCGCAGCGGGGGCGGCACACCCGGTCGCGCTGATCGGGCCGGTGCAGCTCAAGCCCGACGAGGAGATGAAGCGGAAGATGGAAAACGACACCGCCGCTCTCATGCGATCCGTCGCCTCCAAGCGCGGACGAAACGTGGACGCCGCCGAGGGCGCGGTGCGCGAGTCGAAGTCCTTCACCGAGCAGGAAGCCCTCACGCAGCATCTCATCGACTATGTCGCCTCGAGCCCGGAAGACTTGTTTCGGCAAATGCAGGGCAAGAGCTTCAAGCGCTTCAACGGCGAATCCGCGACTTTGAATCTGACAGGCCAGCCCGTGGTTGGGTTTGACATGACGCTCCGCGAGCGCATTCTCGACCGGCTGATGGAACCCGACCTGGCGTTCCTGCTGCTGGCGATCGGCGCCCTCGCCTTGTATGTCGAATTCAATCATCCCGGCGCCGTGATTCCCGGAACGGTGGGCGTGGTTTTCATTCTGGTCGCCGCCTTTGCGCTGAATCTTCTGCCCACGCGTTTTGCGGCACTCTTCCTCATTCTTGGCGCATTCGCGCTCTTCGCCGCCGAGGCCAAGTTCGCCACGCACGGCGTATTGACGGTGGGCGGAATTGCGCTGCTCACCCTGGGAGGCCTGCTGCTTGTGGATTCCCCCATCCCAGAAATGCGAGTGCACCTGGTGACTGCTCTCGCGGTCAGCATTCCGCTCGGCGTAATCACCGCCTTCCTGATGACCATCGCGTTAAAAGCCCGCCGCAACAAAATCGTCACTGGGGTGCAGGGGCTGGTGGGCGAAACCGCAGTGGCGCAGACCATGCTCTCGCCGCAAGGAAAGGTTTTTGTCCACGGAGAGCTCTGGGACGCGGTTGCGCCTTCTTCCCTGCCGGCGGGTCAACTGGTGGTGATTCGCAGGGTGGATGGCCTGACGCTGGCGGTGGAACCGTTGAAAACTTCTGCCCCGGTCAGCGCGGCGCCAGCCGCGCTGTAAACGCGCTCCACCCTCACTTCAAGTTAAACAGCGCGTTCACATGCGCGGTGACGGTCACGGTCTGCGGCGTGAACTCCTCGGTCGGGGCGGGTGTGGCGGCGACAGACATCGCTGTCATGGAACGCGCCATGTGCGGCACAGGCCGCGGGTTCTCCAACGTGTCGACCGACGCGTAGGAAAGGTCGCCCAGCACACGGCCACTGGCACGGGCGAGCGTTTCGGCCGAGTTGCGCGCACGGCGGTAGGCGTCTTCCACCGCCTTGTTCTTGGCTTCATCGATGTTGTCGAGCGTGTAACTAAGGGTCTGACTCTCGCTGACGTTGGCATCGGCGAGTTGCTGGGTGATCGTTCCAATCTTGGAGAAATCTTTCAGCTTCAGCGTGACATCGGTCGTGACCCGATAGCCGATGACCTTGTGCTTGGGATTTTTCCAGTCATACATGGGCTGCACAGAAAGAAACCCGATCGTGGCCGCCTTGGGTTCGATCCCATTGGCGCGCATGACCTGGCGTACCTGCTCCACGCTTTTCGAGGCGTGATCATAGGCGGCCTGCGACGTGTCCTCCTGAGCCGAAACGTTGAATTGAATCACGGCGGTGTCGGGGGAAGACTCAAATTTTCCGTCGGCGCCAACATAGACAGTATTGGGCTGCGCTGAAACACTTGGATGCTCCTGCGCGAAGGCACCTAACCAGACGATCAAGAGCAGGGGTAGAAGAAAATGTGCTGCTGACATGGCGGGCCTCCCATGAAAGTATGAAGCACTTTCCTCATTGTAAGAACGGGAATGGCGTTGAGTCTTGCGACGTGCGCTGGTTGTTCACCGACACAGCCAGTTTTCGTCTAGCGCGTAGACCGGGGCCTGGCCAAAGACAGAACTTCCACCTGCAGGCCGAGATACTGCAAGCCTCGGTCAGAAGTGGGCGAGAGCGCACCAGTCGCCGGCAGCATACCCACGGCGCAGTTTTTCCCCGATTTCTTGGCTTCGCGCAAGCCGCAATCAGCGAGAGCCAGGACTTCCTCGTAGCCAATACCACGCGGGTCGTGCAGGAACCACGGAAACGCCGCCCACCCCAGAGAACACGTACGGTACGTGGACTTCCCGTCCCGGCCTAAGGCGAATGGCGTGTCGGCGACAGCCGAGAGTACGCGCTCGGCGAGCAATTCCGCTTCGTCGCGATTGGTGTAGCGCGATACGATCAGAAACTCCTCCCCACCCCAGCGCACGAGAACGTCGGAGTGGCGAATCGAAGTGCTCAGACGGCGGGACATCTCGATCAGCACCTGGTCACCGATATCGTGCCCGTAAAGGTCGTTGACTTCCTTGAAATTGTCGGCGTCGACGAGATAGAAGACGAGGTCGCGAGTGCGCGCATCCAGGCCATCGGCATGGGCGCGCAACGCCTGGCTGGCGTCGGCCTCGATCGTAGCTGAAAAATAGCGGCGGTTGCGCAGGCCGGTGAGAGGATCGGTGAGCGAGGCCTCCTCCAGGACAACATTGGTGTTGCGCAGTTCGCGGTTCAGAACGTTATGCCGGATAAACAGCAGCAGCGCCATGGCAAACATGGTCGCAAGCGAGACCAGAACGCGGAAGTGAGCCGCTTCGTGCGGAAGTTTTTCGTCGGATAATGTATAGGCGGCGATCACAGGGAGTGAAAGCACAGCCGCCATGGCAACGTTCGACATCCAGGACGTGTAGGACCATGCCCCGTAAGACTCGTCCGTCTCGGGCTCTCCGATCGGCAGCAATCCGCGCCCCAGCACCGCGAGCGCGCTGAATGCTGCGAAAGAAGCGGAGTATGGTACGTCGTACCAGCTCCCGGTGTAGTAGACGTTCAGCTCGATGGCGTGATTCAGCACATAGAAGGCAATGCCATTGAACACGACGGTGCCGCAAAAGAAGGCGTAGAAAGTTTTCCATCGCCCCGAACTGGTGAACCAAAAACAGACGGCCACGCCGGCCAGCAGCACGTTCTGGGCGGCGGAAAGCCAATCGAAGTTGCGATTGTAGAGGTCTTCATTGGGGTACAACTGCCAGCACACGACGAAGGCAACGTATAGAAAAAGCCACCAGAGCGCGAGGAGTGAGAAGTCCAGCGCTCCCACGCGGGCGCTGCGCGGCGACGGACGCCGGTGTGGACGGAGCAACACGCCGGCAAACATGGGCGCGCCAGCCAAGAACAGGAGAGCATCGGCCGCGCTCATCGGGGGCATTTTCTGGCGCCAGACCAGATCGTAGGCAATCCAAACCAGCTGGTCACCGAACCACAGCGCCCATCCGCCGGCCTGCAGCAGCCAGAACCAGCGAACGCGGCCCTTGCTGGCCATACCCTCGATGGTGAAGGCGAGGAAGGCCGAGAGCATCAGCAGCGCATCCACGAGGTCGCTGACCGCTGTAAGCGCGAGGCCGCGTGGAAGCAGAGCGCAGCCCGCCGCCTCGACCGCCAGAAGCACCAAGGCAATCGCAAGAAGTGTTTTGGATGGATTGCAGCGCTTCAACCATTCCCGCCTTGCGCGAGCAGATTCTAGCCCTTGGCCCCAGTGGAATACGCAACTTTGTCGCTTTGTCCGAGAATATCCCTTCTCAGATCCTCGAAAATGGAATCAGGCATTTCCAGAAAGACGGCTACCACCTCGGGATCGAATTGCGTGCCCGAGCACCTTTTGATTTCGGCCCGAGCCGCCGCCAACGACTGTGCCGGACGGTATGCGCGGTCCGACGTAATCGCATCGAGCGTGTCGGCAATGGCGAAGATACGGGCGCCGAGCGGTATCTCCTCCCCCTTCAACTGGCGGGGATATCCGGACCCGTTGAAGTGCTCCTGGTGCGAGTAGATGATCTCACTGGCCTCGAACAGGAAAGGAATCTTTCTGGCCAGCTGATATCCCTTGTAGCAGTGCTCGCGCATAATGGCGGTTTCCTGGGGATCGAGTTTCCCAGGCTTATTGAGGATGTTCTCGGGAATCGAGATCTTTCCGATGTCGTGCAGGAAGGCCGCCCGCGCGATAGTGGCTATTTGCTCGTGAGGCAGACCCATGGCTCGGGCAATGGCCATGGTGAAGGCGGTAACGCGCTTGGAATGGCCCTCAGTTTCGCGGTCCTTCATATCAAGCGCGTCCCCCAGGGCCTGCAGCGTCATGTCGTAGGAGCGTTCCAGATCACGCAAGGCGGCCTGCAGCTGATCGGTGCGCGCCCGCACCAGCGACTCCAGATTCGTCTGATAATTCCGGTTCTCCACCTTGAGGCGGCGGTTCTCCAGGGCGCGGCTCACGGTGTTGAGCAGTTGCTCGCGCTCGAATGGCTTCAACAGATAGTCGTAAGCCCCGTTACGAATGGCCGCCAGCGCGACCGAAATGTCGTGCACGGCGGTAACCATCACAACCGGCATGTCGGGGTATTTTTCCTTGGTGCGGGCCAGCAGGCCAATGCCGTCCAGATCGGCCATCATCAGGTCGGAGAGCATTAGCTCGAACTCATCGCCGCTGGTCAGCGCGGCCAGAGCTTCCATTCCCGAAGACGCTTGTTTGCAGGCATATCCGGCCGTCTGCAGCATGGACGAGACGATTTCCCGGATCGGCTCTTCGTCATCAACGACAAGGATTCGGTCTGGCATGCGAATACACGAAAGGCTATCGGCGATTGTACCCTTTCGGCGAGATTCCGAAAGTAATCATTGAGGTCCGGAATCTGCGTGGCAATCGCGCCAGTCCGTGATATTCAAACACAAGGCATACGTACGTCCGCGAACGTAATGAACGCTTTCCTCTGGTCCATCGGGAGTACGGCGATAAAGCTTGGGATCGCCAAGCCTGCGGCGGCAGATTTGGCCCTGCTGATCCTGCTGGGCGCTTCCCTGCTCGTGATGCGCGCTTTCCGTGAGCTGTACCTCAAACTCTGGGTGGCGGGCTGGACCGCGCTGGTGGCTTCCCGGCTGATCGAGCACACGTTCGCCGCGCGCATTCCGGCTCCTTTTGATGTGGTGGCCACGCAGGCGATATTCGTGCTGGCCACGGGATTGCTCGCCGGCTCAGTCTTGCTGTACAGCCGCAGCCGCGACCTGATCCTTCCCGTGGCCGTCATCACTCCGATACTGGTGGGATTTGCGGGGGCTCGCGTTCTTCTTTGGCCTGAGTTGCCTCCGCTGCGGGTTGCCGTTGAAGTCAGCTATCGAATTCTTCTGCTGATCGCATTGCTGGCCCTGCTCCGGGCGCGCCGTGGGCGGTGGGAGCCCTCGGCGTGGTTGCTCGCCTTGACCCTGCCTCTGCTGCATCTCTCGTGGCCGCCATTCACGGATCAGATTCCGGGCGCGGTGTTCCTGACCGCTGAAATGGCGCTTGGTCTGAGCATGTTGCTGGTGGCGTTGGATCAAGCCCGCCAGCGAAATCGCAGATTGCTCGCGTTGCAGGCTCTGACCAATAGCATGACCGGCGCGCAGCAGTATGGCAACGTGGTCCAACCGGCGCTGGAAGAGCTGCAGCGCGTCCTGCGCGTGCGCGCCGCCTGGTTCCGGTTGATTGATGCCGGACAGCTGGTCGCGACCCACGCGGTGGGACTCTCGACCGACTTTCTGCGCGACGCGGGCATGGTCCCAATGAGCGAGGAGATTGCGAAGCTCCTCGAAAATCCAGAGCCGCGCGTGACGGGCCGCGATAATGCAGAGCCTGAGGCTTCCGGCCTTCTCGAAGCGGAGAAAATTTCTCAAGTCATCCTGGCGCCGGTCGTGGGCAACAAGTCACCCGTCGGCCTGCTGATGCTGGGTCATTCCATCCGCCGGCACTGGACCGGGGAAGAACTCGAATTCATTCAGACCTGCGCCCGGCAACTGGCCACGGGAGTGGAAAACTTCCGGCTGCTCGAGCAGGTGCTGCGCTCGCAGCGGCAGTGGATCAACACCTTCGACTCGATCCACGACATTATCCTGGCGCACGACGCCGACTTTCGCATCATCAAGGCCAACCAGGTTCTTCTGGAACAGCTCGGCCAGGCGGCCGCCGACGTCATCGGCAGCACCTGCGAATCGACCCTGCCGCACACTTACGGCGAGTGGACGGGATGCCCCTACTGCGCCATGGGCGGCGGCGAAGAATTCAGCGAAGGCGCCGACCCCTGCTTCGGCGGCTTCTCGCTGGTTTCGACTTCTTCTCATACCGAGCAGGGCAGCACGCAGAAGGGCGTGATTCACGTCGTCCGCGACATCACCGAACGCCGCTCGGCCGAAGAGCGCTACCGCCTGCTGTTTGAGCAGGTGCAGGAAGGCGTTTATGTCGGCACGCCCGGCGGCCAGATCGCCGACTGCAACGACGCCTTCGTGCACATGCTCGGTTACGGCACGCGGGAAGAATTGCTGGCCAAGGATCTCGACACGGAAATCTGTGTCGATCGCAAGCAGCGTGAGAATTTCTACCGCGAGATCGAAGCTCACAACTACGTACGCAACTTTGAAGTTACGCTGCGCCGCAAGGATGGCACGGTGCTGCTCGCAGTTGAGAGCAGCTTCGCCACCCGCGATGCCACGGGCAAGATCGAGCGCTATCAGGGATTCGTGCTCGACATGACGGAGAAGCGCCGCGCCGAGGAGGAAATGCGGCGGCGCAACCGCGAGCTCAACGCGCTGAACGCCATGGCAGTAGTGGCCGCGCAATCCTTCGACCTCGACGAAATTCTGAACCTGACGCTGCGTCAGGTTGTGACTCTCTTTGGCGCCGAAAGCGGTTCTGTATATCTGTCGGACTTGGACAGTCCCACATACCGCCGTCGTGCGGCGTGGGGTCCGCGCAGCCGCGAGAAATCGCAGCCAGCGGAAATTTTCTTCGCCGAGGGGTTCGGCGACCTAATCATCCGTTCGCGCGCCGAAGTCATTACGGCGGATTATCTGCCGCATCTGCCCGCGCACGTGAAAGATTTCCTGCAGGCTGACACTGA
>JASHPH010000245.1 GCA_030038255.1 Candidatus Sulfotelmatobacter sp.
TCCATCTTGGAGTCGAGGTCGTCGAGATAGTGGAGCATGAGCGCCTCGGGAAACATGGGCAGCTTCGGCGATCCGAACTCATACTGGCCGTGATGGCTGATGATGAGGTGCTCGATCAGCACTTTGAGTTCCTCGGGAAAGACCGGCAGCTGAGCAAGTTTGGCCTGCAGCATTTCCAGTTCGATGGTCATGTGGCCAAGAAGCTGGCCCTTGTCCGTGTAGGTGAACGAGCGATTGTAGGTGAGCTCGTGGATTTTGCCGATGTCATGCAGGAAAGCGCCGGTGAGGAGGAGATCGCGATTGATGCGCGGATAGTTTCTGCAGGCCAAGTCGCAGGAGCGAAACAGGCTGACGACGTGATCGAGCAGGCCACCGATGTAGGCGTGATGCAGCGTCTTGGCGGCCGGGGCGTTGCGGTACGCAGCGGCGATCTTCGGATCGTCCATGAAACTTTGAACCAGCGCCTTCAGGTCCGGGTTCTGAAACGTGGCGACGAAATTGGCAAGAGTCTGCCACAGCTCATCGATGTCCTTAGTCGTCTTGGGCAGGTAGTCGGAGAAATCGATCTCGGTTTCACTCAGCTTGCGCAATTTGTGGATGGTGAGCTGAAAGCGCTGTTTGTATTTGTTGATGAGCCCCTTCACCTTCACGAAGTCGTCCTGCTCGAAGGCCTCGAGAACATCTTCGACGTTGTCCCACATTTTGGCTTCGATCTGGCCGCTACGGTCGCCCAGCGTGAGAGCGAGGTAAGGCTCGCCCGTTTTCTTGGGCTTGATCTGCTTGGTCACGACGACAAAGCTGGACGTAACGACTTTGTTCTCGTGGCGGATGCAGTCGGAGATGTAGAAATCCTTCATGGGTCGTGCGTCTGAGTATAAAACGCGGGGCAAGGCGGCGATCAGAGAATTCCCAGCTTTTTCTTTTTCTTCTTGCTGAGTTTCTTGGCGTCGGTTTCCTTGGCCGGGGCGGTCTCGACCACCTTGGTTTGGTTGGGACTGGCGCCGGTATCCTCATAGCCGGGCTTGATGTCAATGTAGGCCTCTTCGCGCAATTTGGTCAGGTAGGCGCGGAGCGCGGGTTGCAGCTTCTGGTAGTAGAGGGCGTCCTGAATCCTGGAGCGGGCGTCTTTGAACGAAGGGATGCCGGCCATCTGGTGATCGTCCACCCTCAGAATGACGTAGCCCTGCTTGGTGCGGATCACGTCGGTCACTTCGCCCGCCTTCATGGCGAACGTCTTGTCTTCGAGTTCCTTGGCCAGTTGACCCCGCTTGAAGGCTCCCAGAGCGCCGCCTTCAGCCGCCGAGGGGCCGTCGGAAAATTTCTTGGCGATGTCGTCGAATGAGGCACCGCCCCGTATGAGCTTCAGAAGCTCGTTGGCCTTGGCCTCGGCGGCGGCGAGAGCTGCTGGATCCGGCGCCTGCTTGGCCGCGTCATCGGCGGGCTGCGCAGGTGTGGCGGCAGCGTTGCCGTTGGTTCCGGCCGGCGGCGCGGGAGGGGCCGCTGCTTTCGGGGCGACGAGAATCTCGCTCAGGCGAATCGCCTCGGGCTGGTCCATCTCGCTTTTGTGTTCTTCGTAAAACTTCTGTTCTTCCTCCATCGTGGGAGCGTTGAGATGGCCACCCACCTCTTCGCTGATCACTTTCTGAGTGATGATCTGGTTTCGTTTGCTCTGCTTGAAGTCTTCCCAGGAGACGCCCTGCTTGATGGCTTCCTTTTCAAGATCTTCGAGGGAGTCCAGTTTCATGTCCTTGCGCATCTGGTCGAGCTGCTTGATGAGGTCAGTGTCGCCGGTGATGCCAACGTCTTTCCCCTTGTCGAGCAAGAGTTGCTGATCGATCAGATCACGGAGAATATCCTTTTCGCGCTCCGTGTAAAGCTTGTCGGCGTTGGCGGGATCCTGCTGCCGGACCTCGTCCCTGAGTTGATCTTTGCTGCGGACGAACTCCGAATGCGTGATGATCTGGTTGTTGATGCGGGCGATGATCTCCTCGACCACCTGCCCGGCTGCGAGCGCCGGCAGACATGCCAGAACGATGACAAACAGGAAAAGTTTCTTCATAAAATCAATGGGCCGCCACGCTGTCCAGGATTGCGGGCGAAAGGGCTGGCCTGATCCGAATTCAATATTTTACTCCTTCGCAGACCGGCCGTGGGCTGAACCGTTTGATTGGACGCCGCCGACGCCCCGAAAGTTGGCTGAGGTGGGGTGATGCCGTCCGGAACCCAGGGAGTCAGGCGGTCCTGACCAGGGCCAGCGCAGTACGGTCGTCGCAAACGGGAGTCCTGGCGCTGAACTTGCCGACGGCATCCAGAGTGAAAGCACAGACCGACTGCGCAGTCCCTGGGGGAGTTGCTTTAAGTAGCTGCTTCACGCGATCCAGGCCGAATTCTTCATCGGATTTATCGTGGTCCGAGCCGCATTCGATGACGCCGCGGGAGACCAGCAGCACAACCGCACCTTTCGCCACTCCGACAATGGGAGCGTCGCTGGTGGCATGCGAAAAAAGTCCGAGCGGGAGTCCGGTGGATGAGAGCTCGCTGATCCCCGTGTTGTCTCGGAGAAGACCCGGCGTATGCCCCGCGTTTGTGTAGCAAAGGGTGCCAAACTTTTCGTGATAGCAGCCGATGAAGGCGGGACAGGAACGAACGCCGTGGGAAGCTTCGATGACGCTGCGATTCAGGCTGTGGGAAAGCTCGGTCATCGCCTCGGATTCATTGATGTCGGGCCGTGAAAACAATTGGGTTCCTACTTTGCGGAACGTTTCCTGTGCTGCCAGGAGAATGCCGCGGTTCTCGTCACGGCGACCGGCCACATCCAGCATGCCGAACAGAATCCGCTCCGGAGTGACGCGGATGGAATCGTAGAAATCTCCGCCTACGCGTTGGCCCAGGAAATCAGCCGCAATCTCGGCCCCGTCGATCTTCGGAAAGGCGTTGGGAACAGGCTCCACCACCTGGGGCGAGGTCTTCGATCGGGAGCGAAACAGGGATCGCATGGGCGGCTGGCTTTCAGGCGAAGCTAGCACATGGATCGTCGACAGGCAAATCCGAGAACGGGGCCACTGCGCTACTTCGTGCCGGAATTGTTAGCGGCGGAACCCGGCGTCATCCGCCGAATCTGTCGGAAAGATACTTGGCCAGATCGGCTTCAAATTGCCCATAATCAGAGTGAATCGTCGCCCGCATGGCGGCCTCGGCGGAACTGCCCTGTCCGAGCATTTGCAGGATGCGCTGAATGTCGCCCATGCCGTAAGAATCATTGATATACGCCACAGCCGCCAGCGACTCCGCATAGGCGACGGCTGCGGCCGCTCCGGAGAAATTCATGAAGCTCCCTTCCAGCGCATTCAGCGGAATGTTCTGCTGCGCCTTGTACAGCAGCGCGAGCTGGTGGCCGTCACCGCCGAGACTCTTCGGCTCGAGAAATTGGGCGATGCCTTCATGCAGCCACTGCGGACAGCGCCCGCCGGAAAGCTGGGTAATAAAAGAGTGTGCCAGTTCGTGTTTCAGCACACGTGCCAGTTCCGGCGTTACCGAGCTCAATCCGCTGAGCGGGATGCGCAGCTTGCCATCGTTCACGGCGCCCGACCAGGTGGGCGCGTGGGTAACGTCAAAGAACGCCTGTTCGGTATAGAGCGTGACCAGAATGTTGTCGCGGGGTGGATTGCCGAGATCGCGGGCCAGATCGTCGTAGTCTGATTCGAGCGCGGCCATAATTTGCGCGCGGAAAGCCTCGGAAGTTTGCTTGCCCTCGTAATGCAGCACGAAATGACTGCTTTCGTGCTGGGCAAAATCGGATTCTACGTTATCTTCGCGTTGCGCCTTCGCCAGGAGCTGCTTCACCGCGGAGTCAGGCCGCAGCTCGAGCGAGTGCTTCCATGAAACGATCGCGTCCCGGGTACGGTCGGAGGCAAACTGGGCGTAGCCGAGCATGGTATAGGCATCGGGCGAGTCCGGGGCAGAGCGGACGGCGCGCTGGGCATAGGCCAGTGCCTGCGATGCATTGCCAGTACGAACCAGCAGGGCAGCGTAGTAAATAAGGATGGTCGCGTTCTCCGGCTGGAAGCGCAGAGCGTTCTCAAAATATTGCCGCGCCTGGGCGATGTTGCCGTGGTCGAATTCGAACTTGCCCGCAATGAAGTGGGCGGTCGCGCTCAACTCCGCGTTGCCCTTGCCTTCCAGACTGGTGAGCACCGCGGGATCAACTTTCCCCTCCTTGACGATCTGGGTGAAGACAGCGCCTTCATTGGCGAGGCTATCAGCGGGAGTGAATGTGGGAAGGTCGGCGACTCTCGCGACGGCGGCTGAGGCAGCCGCCGGCATCCCACCTGCATCAACTCGTTCGACCACAGATTTTGGAACGGCGTAAGAGTCGTCGCCGACGTCGTACTCGTAGTGATTGCCGTTTTCGCGGACGTGATCGGCCACGATGGTGCGGCCG
The DNA here is from genome assembly GCA_030038255.1 of Candidatus Sulfotelmatobacter sp. GTDB lineage: Bacteria > Acidobacteriota > Terriglobia > Terriglobales > Acidobacteriaceae > Sulfotelmatobacter. The sequence goes on from JASHPH010000245.1 coordinate 4,442, forward strand.
TTTTTCAGGTGAATGGTGTCGGCCTGTGCGGCGGCCGCAACAAGCGACACGAGGAGAATGGTGACACGCAGCCGCATTCAGGCGCATTCTAGCAACGAGGAGAGCTTCTCCAACGTGACGAAGGTACTACGAAGAATGCGAAGCTTGGGGGTCGCTACGCTGATGTGGCTGGTCGTTTGCGCGCTGCCCCTGGCGGATGCGGCGGCTGACCACGTTGCCGACAAGCCTGCCGAGAAGCTCTATCTGCAACTGGGGCAAGTAGGGTTGGACCCCGCGCGGGTTTTTGCTGTGAGGGATGCAGCGCTGAGCCGGTCCGAGGTTCACATTTCGCTGGAGGATGGCACAATCGCCTTCACGCAGGATGTGATGGGTCGCATTACCGGAGCTTTCTTCGAGGGTGATGGCGAAGTTCTGCTTAGACCTCCCAACAATGTGGAACGCAAGTCCATGAGCCTGTTCACAGGAATGGCGATCCTGGAGGAACATTTCGCAACCGCGTACTTCCGCTTCAACGATGATGCGGCGAACGATCTACGCCCGGATTTGCGTGCCCCCGAGAATGCGCAGGAGTTCGTCGATCATTGGGGAAACTCTGCGCGCAATCTGGCCCAGGCTGATGCCATGAGGCTGCTGGTCAGCTTCAGCCGGCTGCTCCCGGCGACGGGCGGGGCAGTCTCTTCGGGACAAACAGATCTGACCGAGGGGGGCAGGGACCGATTTCTTCACGCGCGTCTGCAAGGCACCAAGCTCGGAATTTTCGACATTTACTTCGATTCGGCAGCGGCAGAACAAGTCCAGATCGGACAGGCTAAAACCGGTGACAACGGCGCTACCTATTACGACGTCTGGGCGTCTTTTACCGCCGCCGCACGCGGTAAGCAGGATTCGAAGCCGGATTCGAAATCGGGTGACGACAAGCCACGTGAGGACTCCATCGCGATTCGCAGTTACAAGATTGTGACCGAAGTCCGGCCGCCGAAGGAAATCCACTCCCAGGCGCAGTTGCAGGTGGAGTTGCGAGAAGCGGGAGCTCGCACATTGTTATTTGAATTGTCGCGCTTCCTGCAAGTGGAGAGTGTCAAACTCGACGGCCAACCCGTGGAGTTTATTCACAATCCGGCGGTCGAGGGAACGCAGCTTGCGCGCCGCGGAAATGACGTTATGGCTGTGATTTTGCCCACCCCGGCATCGATCGGGCAAAAGTTCGTTCTTGAATTCACTTACGGCGGCGAGGTTCTGGCCGAAGCCGGCAGCGGGCTGCTCTACGTGGGCGAACGGGGAATCTGGTATCCAAACCGTGGCCTCGCGATGGCGGACTTTGACCTTACGTTTGCCTATCCTCCAGAGTGGACATTGGTCGCGACAGGAAAATCGGCGCCGGTTGCGGATGGCGTCGCAACCGAATATGGAGAAAAGACTACACGCTGGGTTTCAGAGCGGCCCATTCCAGTGGCAGGGTTCAACCTCGGCAAGTATAAGGAGGCCACTGCCCAGGCAGGGAACGTGATGGTGGAGACTTATGCCACGCTGGGCGTGGAAAGGAATTTCCCCGGCTCCCAAACCACCATGATCGAGTCGGATATTGCATCCAGGCGGCCTCCGCCACCTCTGCCTCCGCCGGCAATCGTACCCGCCCGGCCTTCGCCGGCGCGCAACGAAGTGACGGTTGCCGAGTCGGCGGCACGGGCCATCGAGTATTACGCGGAACGGTTTGGACCTTATCCCTATAGCCGATTGGCCTTGACGCAAATGCCGGGTCCCGACAGCCAGGGCTGGCCCGGGTTGGTCTTCTTGTCTTCCTATGCATTTCTCGACGAGCGCGAACGAGAGCAGTTGCACTTCACTCCCTTGCAAACTTTGATGCAGCAAATCATTCCCGCCCATGAAACCGCGCATCAGTGGTGGGGCGACTTGGTCGGCTGGGAAGGCTACCGCGATCAGTGGTTCTCCGAAGGGCTGGCAAACTACTCTGCGCTCATGATGCTGCAGGAGAAAAACCCCGCGGGCTTTCGCCAAATCATGAACAAGTACCGCATCGACCTGGTCGAGGCAAACAAGAATGGCGTCTCGCCACGCGACGCGGGTCCTGTGACACTGGGCGGAAGGCTGCTCTCGTCGCGCCTTCCGGGAGGATATGAGGCCATCAGCTATGGCCGGGGCACATGGCTGTTCCACATGCTGCGAACAATGCTGCAAGATGCCGCTGCACAAGATGGAGTTCGACATGGCCAGAGCCTCAGCGGGCCGGATGGCCCTTTTGTGCGGGCGTTGCGCAAACTTCGGGAGCGCTACCAGGGTCGCGCGATCAACACGCGTGAGTTGCTGAGCGTATTTGCCGAAAATCTTCCAACAGCACTTCGCTACGAAGGAAAGAAATCGCTGGACTGGTTTCTCGATGGCTGGATCAACGGCACCGCGCTGCCCAAGCTCGAACTGAAAGCCGTGAAATTCACAACCAAGGAATCGGGTACGGTCGTGACCGGCACGATTTTGCAGAACGAAGCACCAGAGGATCTGGTGACGTCGGTGCCAGTGTATGCCGTCATCGCCGGAAAGCAGCCCGTGCTGCTGGGGCGTGTGTTTGCTGACGGCGCAGAATCTTCGTTTCACCTCTCGGCTCCTGCGGGCGTGCGCAAGATCGTGCTCGATCCCAACGAGACGATCTTGACCGCTCCGAAATAGCCGCCGACGCGACGGCTGTGCAGTCTTATGTACCGAATCGGTTTCCCCTTTCGATCACTATTCCCAAAATGAAGGGGATGAAGGATCGCTAAGCCAGACCGGGTGGCTCGGTTCTCCTCTAAATCGCGACGTTTCCATGGACTTCCGTGCCGCACCGGAGCAGGTGCGCAGTGTGGACTGATGGTCAAGAAACTGCATGTTGTAGGGCGTCTTATCAGAGCTCAATCGGTTTCGAGCCACCGATTCGATCGCGAGGAACGCCATGGGAGCGCAGAGTTTAGAGATCGCGAACCAGGTAACAGGCTGGCCCAGATTCGCAGGGGAAAAACAAACGAACAGAAGACGGACCATCCTGCTGGTTGAGGACGAAGATTTCGTCCGCCGGGTCGCCTGCCAGATTCTGTGCGAAGCGGGATACGCGGTCCTGGCCGCGAAGAACGCTCGTGAAGCTTTGCTTGCTTATGAACAACATCACGGCGATGTGGGATTACTGATGACGGACGTGGTTCTGCCGGGAGAGAGCGGCCGAATGCTTGCGCAGAAGATCTGCCAGATCAACTCCTCGACGAAAGTCCTGTTGATGACCGGTTACGCGGAGCAGATGGGTCTGGAGTTA
>JASHPH010000246.1 GCA_030038255.1 Candidatus Sulfotelmatobacter sp.
TGTCCATCTAAGCAGGTCATCCTCAAATAGAAAAGATTGAATGCGAGATAACCTGCTCTGTAAGCGGGAAGACAACTCTGTTGGCTCGCCAAGCCTTACAATTCAGCCTCAACCGCCTATATCCAAATACTTGCGGGGATAGAAGAATGGCTCATCAGCGAGAGGCGTCCGCGCCGATGAGCCAGAACAAGGAGCCAAATCTTGATACCCGTGCATGGTAGACCCGCGCTATGGAGGCAGTCAAGAGCTTAATTGTGCCAAGCGGGGCACAATCAAGCCAGCTGCCTAGCTACTTTCCGGTGCGAAATTAAGCTTCAAGATGCAAATCCTGCCAATCCACAAGCTGGAGACCATCCTCAAATGCTGGTTTTCGCGTGCTTCCCATCGGGTTCGGCAACGCGTGAACGGAGCGCAGAACTCACGCGGTTTGCGGTGCCAGGTAACGGCCGATGTTGATTAAGTTGTCGGCGATCACCCCCAGTCCTACCCATCTCCGCATACCCTGGATTCCGTGGTAGCGACAGCGAGCCAGTCCGTGGCGGCGCTTGATCACACTGATTCGCCCTTCACAACCCGTGCGCCAGGCTTGGGCTCGCTGGAACCAACGCTGTTTTTCCCAGCGACGTCGTTGCTCACTGCGGGTCTTCCGATTGGGAATGGAAACATATTTCACTCCCAAGGCGTTTGCCTCTTCTTCATTGGCCTTAGAATAAAACCCAGCGTCGGCGGCAACCCATCTTGGAACTCGACCCAGTTTGCGCTGGTGGGCTTGGATCGCTGGCAGTAGCAAACGGTGATCGCTGGTGCGCTTTTCGAACACTTCATAGTGAGTAATGATCTGGTTCTCCGCTTCTTGAAGTTCAACGACATTGCCAAATTCGTTCGGTTTCGCTGCCTTCCCTTTGCGAACGATTTCCGTGTGGGTTTCAAACAGACTCAGAAGTTTGTCCGGAAGTTGCGTGATTCCCTTCAATACCCGGGCTTTGGTCTGCCGCACGACCCTACGCACTTGATCCGCCATCGTTTCAAGCCGTTCTCTCAGCCCTTGTACGGCTCGGCTCTGATGGGGAGGCATCGCCTCGACTTCCAACAGCACCCTTTGCGAATCGTTGAGAATCTGTCGCGTCAACCGCAGCAGTGGCCGATACTCTCGTTGGCGTTTCCGTTCCCCATCCATCCCTTTATGGCGCACTGCCTGAGCTATGGCGATCACTCGCTTCCGCACACTCCGCGTCCGGTCTCGGACACTGCGCTTCAGCCCACCCGCCTTGCCAGCAATCTTTTTCATGGTCCGCGTCAACACTCGCGCCCCGTCACTCAGCAAACCGCTATCGGTCGGATAGTGAATGTTGGTTTCTACCACGGTCGTGTCTACCCGCATCCTTCTCCCTTGAATCACTCCCCGTTCCTGGGCTAAGGCTACGATTCGACCGTGCAGTTCCGCGATGGTCTTCGCTCCAATCACCTGTCCCAGCCGTACCAGTGTCTTCGCGTCCGGTACCTTCTCCATCCCGATCCGACAGAAGCTGCGATACACCACGTTGGCTCGCACCTCCCGCTCCAATGTTTCATAACTCCAGTTGCGCACATGCTTCAGAATCAACATCCGCAAAGCTACTTCCGCCGGCGTTTGTGCTCGCCCGCGCTGCCGACTCTGCTTATGTCGCTTGCCTTGGGCATCATAGACTGCATCCAACAGCTCTTCATCCTCCAATAGCTCATCCACCACTCGCATCCACGGTTCCCACAGCTCGGCCACTTCTTCGGCAAACAGACCCTCCCACACGGTTGGCTGCGCGTGCCGCAACTTGATCACTGGACGTCCTCCGCTGCGTGAGATCAAACACTTCAGCAACGTTGTAGCACCCACCCGCCCCTTCTGTGCCTGTGAAATACTGCTCAGGAGTACTCACTTTCGCACCGGAAAGTAGCTAGCTGACAAAATCGAAGGGAATCCGCCACAGATGGGAAGGGCACGAGTTTACTCGTGCCGCCCAGACGGCCAAAAAGGAACCGCGCTTCAGCGCCTGCGGCTCAGCGGGAAGTCAGGTACGGAGACAGCCATAAAATCCATTCACGGCTGGCTACGAAGGCGCTAGTGTCCGAGTCGTCGACCGCCGGATGTTCTTCAGATTTATTTCTGCCAGGCGTGTGGGGCGTCGTCGGAATCGGCTTGCATCTGCAATTGTTCACCAAGTCCCTTTGCCAAAGCGTTCAAGCCGCCTGCGAGCTTGAGCCGCCAGCGCTCTGCTGAGAGTTTGGCCACTTCCTCCATGGAGCGTTCGAAGGCTTCGAGAGCACTCGCGGCTTCCGCTTTCAGCGAATCGGAGGCTGAGCTTACAGTTTCTTTCTGGACAATCCTCATGTTCTCGCAGGCGCCATCTTGCTGATCGGCGAGCGTCTTCGCGCTGCGGGTTGTCAGCTCCTCGAGAATTCCGCTGGCGGCAGCCTCGAGCTGGCCGCGTGCCTCCCGGATCGTGTTGCTGGACATCTGGCTCAGGCGCTGATCCAATCCTGACTCCAAACCGCGAGTCGCCTCGTCCAATTGGGCGATACGACGGTCGAGATCTTCAATCTGGTCCTGCAGGCGTAATGACTCCGACGACACCGCTGCGCGCAGTTGCTCCAGTTCGGCGCGGCGCGTGTGAAATTCCTGGTTCAGGCTCTGTTCGAGGAATGCCAGCAGCTGCTCACTCAGCCGCTTGAGCGAGTGGCCTCCGTTCAAGAGCTGATCGTGGAATTCGTCCAGGCCGCGGTGCAAGTATTCCCGCGTCTCGCGCGAAATATGGGCGGAAAGATTTTGGGCCCGCTTCTCGACCGCAGCCAACTCGTCGGCGACTCGCTGCAGGTAATGCTCGTGAGTCTCGGCGGCTCGCTGGTCCAGCGTGGCCTTCGCTGCTGCCAGCAGCTGTGCGGACTGCTGGCGCGCTTCCTCGAGCACTCTAGGACCGAGATCCCGGCGAAGGCGCAATTCGAGCTGCTGTTCCAGCTCAGGCGGAATGCTGGACAGCGAGACCTCAAACCGGCTGCGATTCGCCTCCCGGTGGGCAAGCTTTTGGCTGAATGCAGCGACCTGCTCGTTTATTGTGGTGACCTGGAGCTGGAGCGGGCGAATGGACTCTGCAATCATTCGCATCACAGGCTTTTCCAGTTGCCGGGCAAGTCGCACCAGCGCAGCATCGGAGGAGAGGCTTACAGCTTCTGTTGGGGAGGGCGGAAGAACCGTGGGTACGAGAGTCTGCATGACCCTTGGAGGTACAGATAACGCCGCAACTGGCCAATCCTTCGGATAGTCTCGCAGTCCCCAGAAATTTTCCGGCTGATCGAGGCTCGCTCCCAATCTCCAACGACGATTGTCGCTTCCGACCGGTTGGCAATAGACCACATGCGCTGCTGCCTCTCGTCCTTCTTTGCTGTGTAGGTGCAGCGGAGCCCCGGCGTTCAGCTTCGCGGGTGAAAGCATGGCACAACCATGAGCATTCACGACCAGGGTTTGACACACTTCCGAGAAGTTGGTCCCGTCCAAACTGGTCACCAGGACGGATACTGCGGCCGGTACTCTTGAACTCCGCCTGAGAGTCGTAGGCACTGTGTTCTGCATGAGCTCTGCCTCGTGTTGCGACGAGTGACGATCGACGAGTAAATGACGCCTGCGCCGTCGAAGCGGGGCGCAACACAGTCACTACGATAGCTCGAAGTCAAGGAAAGGCGGACAGGCCGTAGGTATCGTGGCAGGAGTGTACCAAGGGACAGTAATCACGCTTTGCAAACGGTCCAGTCACATTCTGCCCTGATGCGCGGGAAGGGCACGAGTCACTCGAGGGTGCCCCATCCTAACGGCGCGTACTTTGCGACGTTAGGGTGGGGATTTTGACTTTCGATCAGACCATCACTGCCAGAAGGGAATCCGCCACACACGGGAAGGGCACGAGTTCAGTTTTTGAGCCTGCCCTGAGTGAGCGAAGCGAATCGAATGGGTGCCGCCAACGGGACCAGAAAGGAACCGCGCTTCAGCGCCCAAGGGGAGCGGGAAACGGCGGGGAGAGCCAAAAACGCACTGCGGCCCTGAAAACTTGTCAAGCCCAGGCCCTCACACTGAAAACCCCTCGGGAGGGGCGAGGACCCTACCCGAGGGGTCGATCAGTGTAGTGACGACTGAAGCGATTAAGCGGCCTTGGCTTTAGCCGCGGCAGCCTCTTCGATAAGGGCTGCAACAGCCTGAGGCTGCGACACGTAGATGGCATGGCTGCCTCCGACTTCAACCACCCTGGAGCCCGCACGTCTCGCCATGGCACGCTGCGCGTCCGGCGGGATCATCTTGTCCTCAGTGACAACCAGATACCAGCTCGGCTTCGTCCGCCACGCCGGTTCGGTGATCACGCCATTGGTAGCCCCTACTCCCCACGGTACCTGAGAATCGGCCATGAATGCGGCTTTCTCCGGCTCTACGTCCGCCGCAAAGGATGCGGGAAACGCCTTCTTGTCCAGCGACAGAAATCCATCCTCCTGCGGCACGATCGGTGGCACCGGCGCGCCGGGCGGCGAGTTTCTGATGAGTGAGCCGACGGACTCACCTTTGTCCGGAGCAAAGGCAGTAATGTACACGAGGCCCGCAACGTTCGGATGAGTGCCCGCTTCGGTGATCACTGCTCCGCCATAGGAATGACCGACCAGGATTGCCGGACCATCCTGGGCCGCAAGGATGCGCTGAGTTGCTTTTACGTCGTCTTCGAGTGAAATCGTCGGGTTTTGGACGACGCTGACGTTGTAACCCTGCTTCTTGAGGATCTTGTAGACTCCTTCCCAACCGGCACCGTCCACAAACCCACCGTGGACTAGAACGATATTCTTCATGGATGCTACTCCTTTCGAAATTGCATGCTAGAAGAACGCTCGCACGATGACCCTGGAGAGCGCATCACCAGATGTAGTGTATTTTTGCTACCACTACTGGCTGGTTGATGAATACCTCATTGGGGTAACAGAGCAATCTGTGCCCACAGTTAAAGACAAGAGCGAAGGAGCCAATCTCGACTGTCGCTCTCAGGGTCATCACTCGTCAGCACGGCGTTTGGTGGGGATTTTGTGGTCCCGCCCCGAAATCTTGTCAAGCCCCTGAATCGACCCGTTTTTCTTTAAGTCACACATTCGCCCGGAGATATATTTTCCAGAAGTTTTCCGGTTTACCCCACCCAATTTGCTATTCTGAAACTAGAGAGCAGTTTTCCAGCGGCGCAGGCCACCAGCCTGCGCCGTTTTTCTTTCCACCCCCACAAATCGTGCTGGAAGAACAAAAATTCACTCGAGGGTGCCCCTCCTAACGTCGCGCACTTTGCGACGTTAGGGTGGGGGATTTTACGAAATAACGGGGAAGTCCAAGGGGAGAGAAGTGAGATCAGGGCCACGAACCAGCACCAGGAAACGCAACCATCAAACCAGCCACAACGAGAAGCCAGCCACAAAACCAACCACCGCACCACGAACGCCAAGAAGCCCGAAGCACATCGGCGATCTCGCCGAACTCGACTTCATGCTCCAGGCCGCCAGCCGCGGTTTTCCCGTCGCCAAACCCTTCGGCGAGCCCGCGTCAATCCTCAACGGCATCGGATTATTGGGCCTGTCAATCTGTAGACAGTTCCTGTGCCACTGATCCCCACGAAGATGCTGAGCATGATGATTCGCTCGGTCGGCGACGACGTATAACTGATAGACGAACAACTCCCGGGGATCGATGTTGATCACGTCGAGGACCTCAGGCCCTCGAGTGCGCTGCAAGAAGTTGTCAACAACGGATCGCGAAGACGCGGGAATCGGATGACGCTTTGGCGCCACCGGCTTGCGCTGGGGTAGCCCATCGACCGACAACTTATAGCGCTCCCAGGTCTCCGCCGCGCGCTCACTCGTAATGGCAGGTTCAAACCAGCAGTCATTCGTGAGCCAATGAACCGCCTCTTCTCTCTCCATCCATCCGAGAAGCAGAAATCCATCAACGGTTGGGGGCATCTATGCGCCTCACTTTCTCGCCCATCCCAATGCGTCCAGGTGGAGGGTCGCACCCCAGAGCCAGGGAAGGCTACACCCAGCGACGCTCGGCGAAGGGCTTGCGAAGGAGCAATGGGCGACGATCGCCGTCTTAACTTTAACGCTCATCATTGATGTTATTGAGAAAAAAGGTCTTGTCAACTGTGAATCACGGGGTGGCTGTGGAAAATTGACCAACTTTTGGTGCATCCCGCTCCTTCATCACCTTACGTTGACCATCCCGGTTCTTTCCGGTAGCTTAGTAGTATCGCCACAGTGGGGATCATGTAAGCTGAATGCACCGGTTTTGTGGCGGTTTTTGCGTCTTAAAAAGCAGGTTCCTCGCTCGTTCTCGCCACTCGCGCGGCTGCGAACGGCTCGGAATGACAAAAAGACCCATGACAGCTTTGACGAAAACTGACACCAAGACCTTACTTCTCCTCAAACCGCGGGGCTTCTGCGCGGGCGTCGTCCGCGCTATTGACGTCGTCCGTATCGCGCTGGAGGCCTTTGGCCCGCCGATCTACGTTCGCAAGGAGATCGTCCACAACAGCTTCGTGGTCGAGGAACTGCGTGGCAAGGGCGCCATCTTCGTCGACAGCGAAGACGAAGTGCCCAACGGCGAGCGCATCATTTACAGCGCGCACGGCGTGTCTCCGGAGGTGCGCGAACATAGCGCCCGCCGCGGCTTGCGCGTGATCGACGCGACGTGCCCGCTGGTCACCAAGGTCCACGTCGAGGCGGTGAAGTTCGCGAAGGAAGGCTATTCGCTCATCCTGATCGGCCACAAGGACCACGACGAAGTCATCGGAACCCTTGGCGAGGCTCCGGCGGTCACGCAGGTCGTGGGATCGCCCGAGCAGGCGAAGTCGCTAACCGTGCCTGACCCGAACCGCGTGGCCTATCTCACGCAGACCACGCTGAGCCTCGACGAGACCAAAGACATCATCGCCGCTCTGAAGAAAAAGTTCCCCAACATCAAAGGCCCGGCGGCGCAGGATATCTGCTATGCCACGGAAAACCGGCAGGTCGCGGTGAAGCAGGTCGCGTCCGAGTCCGATCTGTTGCTCGTGGTCGGGTCCGAGAACAGCTCGAATTCGAATCGCCTAGTGGAGGTGGCGCGCAACCTCGGCACCAACGCGCATCTCATCGATAGCTGCAACGACATCGAGACCGAGTGGCTGAAGGGCGTAAAGACGATCGCCCTGACCGCCGGAGCCTCGGCGCCCGAGCACCTGGTCCAAGAGACCGTCGAGTTCCTGCGCGGCAAGGGATTCGCCAATGTGCAGGAGCTGGAAGTGATGCCGGAAAACGTGCGCTTCGGCTTGCCGCCGGAAATTGTAGAGGCAATCGCCGCCGCCCCGTCTGCCAGTGCAGATTAGCATTCCGATGATTTACCACGGAGACACGGAGGCACGGAGCAAGTTACTTCACGAGCAGCTCACCGAATCCGTAATCGGTGCAGCTGTTGGGGTGCATCGGGCGTTAGGACCCGGGCTTCTGGAGTCGGCCTACGAAGAATGCCTGTGCCACGAGTTGCATCTTCGTGGAATCGCTTTTGAAAGACAGGCGGCACTTCCAGTTGAGTATAAGGGCGTCAAGCTGGATTGTGGCTATCGGCTGGACCTGATTGTCGAGAATGCTTTGATCCTGGAAGTAAAGTGCGTCGAACACGTGCTGCCGGTCCACGAAGCGCAACTGCTTACGTACTTGAAGATGACCGGTAAGCGAGTGGGCTTGATCCTGAACTTTAATGTACCAGCGCTGACGCGGGGCGGGATTGTGAGAAAAGTTCTTTGAGCTCCGTGTCTCCGTGCCTCCGTGGTGAAAATGGTTGTAAATGGAGCTGTGAACTGAATGGATATTGACTCCCCCAATTTGAACATTCCGTCGTCACCGTCGTTAGGTTCCAGCCCACAGCTCCGCTTTGGAAAAATTGAGGAACTGGCCAGCCGCGTCGGCGCCGCCATCGCCGCCGCCCGGAAATACCTCTTCTCGCAGCAGTACGAAGACGGCTACTGGTGCGGGGAACTCGAAGCCGACACCACGCTTGAGTCCGATTACATTCTGCTCCACCGGCTGCTTGGAACGGGCAGCGAGGAGCGCTTTCAAAAGGCCGCCAACTGGATTCTGCGCCATCAGAACGCAGACGGCGGCTGGAGCATTTACGCTCACGGACCGTCGAATGTCAGCGCCTCGGTGAAGGCGTATTTCGGTCTGAAGCTGGCCGGATACACCGCCGACCATCCCGCGCTCGAACGCGCCCGCAAGAAAATTCTCGAGATGGGCGGCGTGACCGAAGTGAATACATTCACCAAGATCTATCTGTGCTTCTTCGGGCAATACGACTATGACGCCGTGCCGGCCATTCCGCCAGAAATTGTTCTGTTCCCCCACTGGTTCTGGTTCAACATCTACGAGATTTCGTCGTGGTCGCGGGCCATCCTGGTGCCGCTTTCCATCTGCTACGCCAAGAAGCCGTTCAAGAAAATTCCGCGCGAGATGGGCGTCGAGGAATTGTTCGTTGGCGGCATGCAGAAGTCGCGCATGCACCTGCACTGGGCCAAGGAGCGGATTTCATGGCGGAATTTCTTCCTCGTCATTGACCGCGTCACGCACTGGTTTGAACGCGTGCACGTGCGTCCTCTGCGCTCCATCGCGTTGAAGAGCGCCGAGAAATGGATGCTCGAGCGCTTCGAAATGAGCGACGGGCTGGGCGCAATTTATCCCTCGATGATGAACGCCATCATCGCCCTGCGCTGCCTGGGATATTCGCTCGATGATCCGCAGGTGATCCGCGCGATGGACGAATTCGAGAAGCTCGGGATTGAAAAGGGAGACACGTTCCGCATGCAGCCCTGCATGTCTCCGGTGTGGGACACGGCGTACGCCATGTTCGCGCTGGCCGAAGCGGGAGTTCCGCCGAACGATCCGCGGATGGTCAAGTGCGCCAACTGGATCCTGCAGAAGCAGGTGCGCAACGTCGGCGACTGGAAGGTGAAGAACAAGAAGGGGCAGCCCGGCGGCTGGTACTTCGAATTCAATAACGAACACTATCCTGACGTGGATGACAGCGCCATGGTCTGCCTGGCGCTGAGCCGCGTGGAGCATCCCAACGGGCGCTATCAACGCGAGTCGGTGCAGCGGGCGATTGACTGGATCTTCTCCATGCAGTGCAAGAACGGCGGCTGGGCCTCGTTCGACAAAGACAACGACCGCATGATTTTCCAGTACATCCCGTTCGCCGATCACAATGCCATGCTCGATCCGGCCACAGTCGACATTACCGGCCGCATTCTCGAGATGCTGGCGACGTACGGCTACGATCAGAATCATCCGGCGGTGAAGCGCGCGATCAAGTTCATCAAGAAAGAGCAGGAACCGGATGGAAGTTGGTTCGGCCGCTGGGGCGTGAATTACACCTATGGCACGGCGCTGGTGCTGCGTGGGCTGGAAGCCATCGGCATGGACTTGCACGAGCCTAGCATCCAGCAGGGCGCGGAGTGGTTGCGCATGGTGCAGAATCCTGACGGCGGCTGGGGCGAAACCGTGGGTTCGTATGACGACCCGACCCTGCGTGGTCAGGGTGAAAGCACTCCATCGCAGACAGCATGGGCGATTTTGGGCCTGCTTGCTGCCGGCGACACGCGCAGCGATTCGGTCGCGCGGGGCATCGCCTACCTGCTGCGCACGCAGCGGAAAGACGGCTCGTGGGATGAGCCCTATTTCACGGGCACCGGTTTCCCGCGCGTGTTTTACCTGATGTATCACCTCTACCGCGACTACTTCCCGCTGCTTGCGCTGACGACGTATCAGAAGGTGATGGAGAAGAGCAGCAACTAGCTCTCGCGCCCGGCGTTTATACTAAGCAAGAATGCTGTTCGAATGGGATCGGCGCAAGGAAGCCGCCAACCGACGCAAGCATGGAGTGGGGTTCGGGGAAGCGGCCACGGTCTTTGGAGACCCTCTTGCCACGACATTCCCCGACATTGATCATTCGCAATCCGAGCAGCGCTTTCTGACGGTCGGCGCATCATTAGGAGGAAGGCTACTCGTCGTGGCCCACACAGAGAGCCGGGAGACAATCCGGATCATAAGTGCACGACCGGTCACACGGCGAGAGAGACGATTCTATGAAGAAGGCCAGTGAGCATCGAAACCACAAGGACATGCGCTCAGAGTACGATTTTGCCTCGATGAGAGGCGGCGTTCGCGGCAAACATTACGAGGAGTATCGCGAAGGAAGAAACGTTGTCCTGCTCCAGCCGGACGTGGCGGAGGCATTTCCCACCGAAGACGCGGTAAATGAAGCGCTGCGAGGTATCCTCAGCACGACGCGTGCCGTAAGGAGAATCGGGGGCTTGCCAGATCGCTCGTTGCAGGGGCGCCCCGGCGCGGCGAGAATCAAGCCGCGTCGCCGCTAGAGGTCTTTGCTGCCTGCCATCACAACCATTGCTGGATTGCGCTGCCAGAGTCCGACACTGGACGCAGAAGCGGTAATCACCATGAGACCAATCTTGGTCATCGCCGTACTTCTGATACTTGCTTTACCCCATGTAGCCTTCGCCGAGACGCCTCGCCCAAGCTACACAACCTTGGTTGTTGAATTCGTGGGAGAGATGGATCGACCGGTCTCCCCGATCGTGATCAGTACGTCATCTGAAGAGGGAGAGTGGTACAGGCAACACACCTTGCCAGAGCCTAGATTTATTATCCACGTTCACGTTGTGCCCGCATCAGTCCTTAATGAGATTACAGGATTGCCGTTGCTAAAACGCGCACTAGAAGGCGCCAAGCCAACGGATGAGGAGCCGAAGATGACTCAGAACGTGAGATTTAGGTGTTGGGCACGATCATGCGCAAATTATGGTGGACGCACAAACGAGCACGAAGATACTGAAGGATATCGCTAGGGTAGTCGCCAAATATCCCACGCTGAAGAGCGAGCTTCAGGAGATTGAGGACGACGTCAAACCGTAAGGGACTGAATGTTGAGTGCTGAACGCCCGCTAATCGCTAACTGCTAATTGCTAAATGCTAGCTTTCGTCACTGGCGCAACCGGATTCCTTGGCTCCCACGTCGCGCGCGTTCTTGCCGATCAAGGCGCAGAGCTACGGCTTCTGGTGCGCCCGACAAGCAACCTGAAAAATCTGGAAGGACTGAAGGCGGAGACTGCAACTGGCGATCTGCGCGACACCGCCTCGCTTGAAAAAGCGATGGCTGGTTGCGACACTGTATTTCACGTTGCCGCTGACTACAGGCTCTGGGTGCGCGATCCGAACGAGATGTACCGCTCCAACGTGGAAGGCACGCGCGCGATTCTCGATGCTGCGCGCAAGAATGGCGTGCAGCGAGTTGTCTACACCTCGAGCGTGGCGACCATTGGTTTTACGGCCCAGGGCTATCCTGCAGACGAAGATTCTCCGGTTTCCTTGACCGACATGATCGGCCACTACAAGCGCTCGAAATTCATGGCCGAGCAGATCGCGATGGAAGCCGGCCGCAGCGGCATGCACGTCGTCACCGTGAATCCGACAACGCCCGTCGGAGAGCAGGACGTGAAGCCGACGCCGACCGGACGAATCGTGCTGGATTTTCTAAAGCGAAAGTTTCCAGCGTACGTCGAGACCGGGCTGAACCTTGTCGATGTGAGGGAGTGCGCGCGTGGGCATGTCGCTGCGCTCGAAAAAGGGAAGTCGGGCGAGCGTTATATTCTGGGCGGAGAGAATCTGACGCTGAAACAGATTCTCGACAAGCTGAGCCGGATTACTGGCCTGCCTTCGCCCAAGGTGAAGCTGCCGTACGTATTCGCCTTCGCGGCCGGCATGGTGGATGAAGCCATCACTGGAGGCTTGCTCAAGCGCGAGCCGCGGGCCACGGTCGAGACAGTGCGCATGGGGAAAAAGAAGATGTTCGCCAGTTCTGACAAGGCGGAGCGCGAGTTAGGCTGGAAGATTGTTCCTGTCGAGGATGCGCTGCGTCGGGCGGTCGAGTGGTTCCGGGCCAACGGATATGTCTAAAGTCGCCATCGTTGCTGCGCTGGAGCGCGAAGTTCGTCCGCTGGTGAAGCGGTGGCGCACTGTCGAGAAAGAACACGGCGGCCGGAGATTTCGCTTCTTCGAGACAGGCGAGGTCGTGCTGGTCTGCGGCGGTATCGGCGCGGAAGCGGCGCGCCGGGCGGCGGAGGCCGCGATTGTGCTCTACTCGCCGGGCATCATTTATTCTGTTGGCTTCGCCGGCGCATTGAATTCTGAGCTCAAGGTCGGTGATGTCGTCGAGCCGCGGCGGGTGGTGAATGCGAGTGATGGCAGCAGCACAAACATGGATCGTGGCGAGGGTGTGCTGGTGACTTTCACCGCGGTCGCAAGCCGTGCACAAAAGGCAAGGTTGGGGGAAAGTTTCGGTGCCCACGCTGTAGACATAGAGGCCGCTGCAGTCGCGCGAGCCGCGGAGGCGCGAGGAGTAAGGTTCGCCGTGGTGAAAGCAATCTCCGATAAAGTGGACTTCCCACTTCCTGCGATGGACCGATTCGTCGACCCAAGCGGCCAGTTCTCCGAGGTTCGATTCGCCTTCTTTGCCGCTTTGCGGCCCTGGCTGTGGCTCCGTGTGGCAAAGCTGGCCCTCGACAGCAGCCGCGCTTCCCGGGCGCTGTGCCACGCTTTGCAGAAGTTGATCGACAGGGAGATTTCTGTCGTGGATGATGGTGGCCGTGCGCTCGAGGCGGTTCCGCGGCGATGAATCGCACTCTCACCGTTCTCTTCCTGCTGATGCTCGCTGCGTCCTCGCACGCGCAGAGCGTCTCGCGCACAATTTACGCCGAGAGCTTCCGCAAGGGTCCGACGCGAGTCACCGAAGAGAGCTTCGAGGCCAAACTCAGTCCCGCGAATCCGACCTATCGCGAGCGCATCAAGGATTCGGCGGGACAGGACCGCTATGAACTGACGATCCATCCGCAAATACCGGAGGGTGACAACAAAATAACCGGCTGGTTGGTGCGGCTGAAGGATCTGCATCACAGTATTTTCGCCAACCTGCTCATGTCATCACAGGAACCATCGAGCGATCCGGCTAACAATCTGTGGTGGCTGAAGGCGAATCCGTTCGCCCCAGTGCCGGTTCGCACCCGGCGAATCGTGAAGGTGGAAAATTTTTATGTGTTGATTCAGGTGAAAAACTTTCATTTCACGCCTCTCGACTCACCCTACCTGGATTCGATGACGGTTCAGTTTTCCTTCACCAACAGCGATCCGAGAAGCACGGCGCAGTAGCTTGCCGCCAAAAAATCCGTTGCCACATCGGGTACGTGCACCGGATACGTGCAAAAGAGAGCGGCCTCTCCTCATCTATAATTCTTAGAGGCATTCTCCAAAACCCCGATGCAATCTTTCCCCTTGCTGGCAGCGTTCGTCGGCGGCGAAATCGTCGACATGATCTCCAATACAGGAGCGGTCGCCAAGCTGGTGCTACTGTCGCTCCTGGCATTCAGCCTGGTTTCATGGGCCATCATCCTAACTAAGTGGAGCCTCCTGCGGCGCGCGCGCGCGCAGAGCGGGCGCTTCGTGCGCGCCTTCCGCAAAGCGCAGCGGCTGCAGGATATCGCTGCCGTCGCCGATCAGTTTCGCCCCAGCCCCTTGGTGGGCGTGTTTGAAGGCGGCTTTGAAGAGGTCAAACGCCAGGCGTCATCGTCTGGAATGTTGCGCAATCTCACGGCGATTCAGCGCGGCATGCAGATCGGGGCGTCGGAAGAAATCACGCGCCTCGAACGCAACGTCCCCTGGCTTGCCATCACTGCCGCGGTGACGCCGTTTGTCGGGCTGTTTGGCACGGTGTGGGGCATTATCGATGCCTTTCACGGGCTGGGCACCGCGGGCGCGGCTACGCTGCGTGCCGTCGCACCCGGCATCTCCGAGGCGCTGGTCACTACTGCAGCCGGCCTGGCGGCCGCGATTCCGGCCGTGATCGCCTACAACCTGATTGGGGCCTCCATCCGCGAATTCGCCGCCCGCAGCGACGACTTTGCCCTCGAAGTGCTGAACGCCGTGGAGCACAGCCAGGGCCAGGCGTCGGCAGAATCGAGGCGCTAATGGCATTTACCACCCCCAACGGCCGCACGCAGTCCGCCCTCGCCGACATCAACATCACCCCGCTGGTGGACGTGGTGCTGGTGCTGCTCATCATCTTCATGGTGACGGCGCCGGTGCTGCAGTCGGGCATTGATGTGAGCGTGCCCAAGACGCGGACCGTCCGGCAAATCACCGAGGAGCGCTTGGTCATCACGATCAGCAAAGATCAGCGTGTCTTTTTGGGCAACGACAGCATCAACATTAATGAGATCGCAACGAAGCTGCGGCAGAAGATTCGCGACCCGCGCAACCAGTTTATTTTTGTGCGCGCGGACGAGAATGTTCCGTTCGGAGCATTTGCCACGGTGATGGACGCGGTGAAGCAGGCTGGGATTACCAATGTGAGCATCGTGACGCAACCTCTGGAGCAAAGTGGCGGCAAACGCTAACATCTATCTGGAACACGACCGCTGGGGACGCACGCTGGCGTGGTCGGCGGGACTGCACGTGGGAATCACGGTGCTGCTGCTGATTTACTCCGCGGTTTTCTATGGTACGAGCGGCACCGGCTGGGGTTCGGGCGGCGGGGGTGAGGCGATTGGAGCCACACTGGTGACGACAATTCCGTTGCCGCCCACTCCCACGCAAACGCAGAATATTTTGGCTAACGAGTCCAAGGGGCTGACCCAGTCGCAGCCGAAGGTCGAAGAGAAGGCGCCGGAAGCGATTGAGATTCAGGGAAAGAACGCGAAAATCAAGCCGAAGAAAAAACAGGAGACGGTTACGAAAGAAAAGCCGCAGCCGGCTCCTGAAGAAGAGACGAATCAGGTTGCGTTTGGTGAAGGCGGGCCGGTGAGCGGACCGTATGGGACGTTCAGCGCGGCTGGGGCCAAGGGTGGATTCGGGATTACCGGCGCCGGCGGAGACTTCGGTACGAAATATGCCTGGTATGTGCGCGTGATCCAGCAGAAGGTCTCAGACAACTGGCTGAAGTACGAGGTAGACCCGCGGATTACGTCGGCCAACCGCGTGTACATCACGTTTGACGTGGCGCGCGACGGGCATCCTTCAAACGTACAGATCGAGCAGTCCAGCGGCGTGCCCTCACTCGATATTTCCGCCGTCCGCGCGTTGGAGCGCATCGATACATTTGGACCTCTGCCCCAGGACTACACGGGCAGCAAGATTTCCGTCGAGTATTGGTTCGATTACAAGAAGTGAGCGCGGAAGGGGAAAGAGAGCTTGTCCAGAAATACATATCGTGATACGATATTGTCGTTCGGAGTATGTTCCTCCGGTAACCGGATGGACCCAGACGCAAGGCCAGACCAGACGCGGCGGGCGCGCAGGCAGCGTACGCCCGCAGTCGTGCTCCTTCTGGCCGTGGTCGGCATTCTTGTTCGCCCCTCCCTTCTGGCGCAGGATTGGGTCAAGACCGGAACCAGCCTGGGCGTGGAAAAAGTCCGCCTCGCTGTGTCGGACCTCAAGTCTTCGACGGGCGACCCGCAAAACGCCGCTCTCCTAAAAACCTTCAACGACACGCTGTGGAACGATCTCGATGTCTCGGGCGTCGTGGAACTGGTGTCGAAAAGCTTCTATCCGCTGCAGGTGCCAGGCCAGCCTCCGGAGGTGAATTTTCTGGCGTGGAATGCGCCGCCTCCCAACGCCGCTATGCTCGCGTTCGGCAATCTTGGAGTGTCCGCCGGAAGGCTCACCGTGCAGGGCTGGCTCTACGATGTGAAGAACACGCAGTCGCCGGAGGTGCTGGGCAAGCAGTACGGTGACACGGCCAGCGATGCCGCCGCACGAATGATCGCCCACCGGTTTGCAGACGAAATTATCTTCCGGCTGGGCGGAGGCATCTCCGGCATCGCCGAGAGTCAGATTTATTTCGTCAGCGACCGCTCCGGGCACAAGGAAATCTGGGCCATGGACTACGATGGCTCGAACCAGCACCAGATCACGCACTTCAATTCCATTTCACTTTCGCCGCGCATTTCACCGGACGGTTCTCGCATCGCCTTCAGCGCCATCACCAAGAGTGGATGGGAAATCATGATGTATTCGTTGGACCTGAACCGGCTGGTGAGTTTTCCGCATGTGGGAGGGACGAACCTTTCACCGGCCTGGTCAGGCGATGGCTTCAAGCTGGCATTTTCGTCGTCGCGCTCAGGGCAGTCGCAAATCTGGCTGGCGGATGCCTCGGGAGGGAATCTGAAGCGGCTAACGGCGAGCAATGGGCTGGATGTATCGCCGGTGTGGAATCGGAAGACGAACGCGCAGATTGCATTCGTGAGCGACAGAGCAACCGGCCTGCCACAGATTTACACCATGGAGGCCGACGGCACCAACGAGCAGCGCATGACCGATCAGGGATACGCCGTGTCGCCGAGTTGGGCGCCCAACGGCCAGTTTCTGGCTTTTGCCTGGGTCCGGAAATATGGTCCGGGAGAGCCGGGATCGTGGGACATTTACCTGATGGATATCGCCAGCAAGCAATTCGTGCAACTGACGCACGATGGCGGGCGCAACGATTCTCCGTCATGGTCGCCGGACAATCGGCACATTGTGTTTCAATCGAACCGCTCGGGTAGCCCGCAGATCTGGAGCATGCTGGCCGACGGAACCAAAGTTCAGCAACTGACTTTTTCGGGCCACAACACGCAACCGAACTGGAGTTGGAAGTAAAACGCTTCGTCTGACCTCATGGGAACATGGGTCCAGCAGGGAGGAATAAAGTGAAGAAACAAAGTACGCAGTGGTTATTGCGCATCATCGCATTGAGCGCTGTCATCACGTTGGCCGCTTGCGCGAAGAAACAGGCTCCGCCACCGCCCCCGCCGCCACCACCGCCGCCGCCGCCGACGGCTTCCATTTCCGTGAACCCCAGCAGCATTCAGGCCGGCCAATCGGCCACGCTGACCTGGCAGACCACCAACGCCACCGATGTTACCATCGACGGCATTGGAGCGGTTCAGCCCAACGGCTCGCAGAGCGTCTCGCCGACGGACTCCACGACGTATCACTTGACCGCGAAGGGCGCCGG
This sequence comes from Candidatus Sulfotelmatobacter sp., assembly GCA_030038255.1. Taxonomy (GTDB): domain Bacteria; phylum Acidobacteriota; class Terriglobia; order Terriglobales; family Acidobacteriaceae; genus Sulfotelmatobacter. The sequence goes on from JASHPH010000246.1 coordinate 17,132, forward strand.
TGGATCTCAGGAAGCGACGGCCCGACTGACGGTCACGCCACCGCCTCCGCCGCCTCCGCCGCCGGCACCGACGATCACCGATGAGGACTTGTTCAATCAGAACATTAAGGACGTGTACTTCGACTACGACAAGTCCGATATTCGTGCTGATCAGCAGTCCTCGGTGCAGGCCGATATCGCGTTTCTCACGCAGCATGCCAACTACAACTTCACGATTGAAGGGCACTGCGACGAACGCGGTTCGACGGAGTACAACCTGGCCTTGGGCGACAGGCGCGCCAGCTCGGTGAAGAACGCTTTGACTGCGGCCGGCATCAGCGCCAGCCGGATCAAGACCATCAGCTACGGCAAGGAAAAACCGTTCTGCATGGAAAGCAACGAAGCTTGCTGGCAGCAGAACCGTCGCGGCCACTTCGTTTTCCAGAAGTGACTTCTTGCGGGGACGCCGTTACGCCATTATTGGCGTCCCCGTCTCTCGTCCGTCGGGAGAGGCGCGCCGGTGTGCGCGCGATGTTTTAGTACTTTCAGTGTCGTCCGGTTGAACCTTTCGGTTCGGCCGGGCGTTGTCTCTGCGAAAATCGCCCCGCCTGTGGGACAATCGAATCATCTAAAGGGAAGGCATCCAAATTGCTAAAGCAGGTATGGAATAGGAAACTGCCTATGAAATCACAATGCGTGTGTGTCCTTATTCTGTGTTGGTTGCTATGTGTGGGAGCGGCTCCGGCCTGGGCCGTGAATAAAGACATGGTGCAACTGCAAACGCAGGTGCAGCAACTGCAAGAGGCGATGACCGCCATGCAGCGCAGCTTCGACGAGCGCATGGGCGTGATGAAAAATCTGGTCGAGCAGGACGCCGATGCGGTCAACAAAGTCGCAGCGGCGCTCACCACTTTGCAGCAAACGCTGACCAAGCAACAAGGCGACGCGGGCGCAAAGACCGACCAGCTATCAGGCCAGATTCAGGCCCTGAACGACACCATGGATGAGATCAAGGTGCGGCTGGCCAACGTAACCAAGCAGTTGCAAGACATGCAGGCGTCGCAACAGAGCATTCAGGCACAGCAGGCGCAGCAACAGGCTCAGCAGCAGGCCTTGGCCCAGGCTCCGCCTCCCGATGTCCTCTATAACAACGCCCTGCGCGACTACAACGGAGCCAAGAACGATCTGGCGATGCAGGAGTTTTCCGACTACATCAAGTTCTATCCCAACACCGATCTTGCCGGGAATTCCTACTTCTACCTGGGCGAGATTCAGTACAGGCAGGGAAACTACCAGCAGGCCACGGCGAGCTATGACCAGGTGTTGCAGAACTTTCCCAGCGGGAACAAGGCCGCTTCAGCTCAGCTCAAGAAAGGTTTTGCCCTGATCGAGCTGGGCAAACAGGATGACGGCGTTACCGAGTTGCGGAAACTGCTGCAGCGTTACCCGCATTCTCCGGAAGCCCTGCAGGCGCGTGATCGGCTACGCAAGCTGGGGGTGTCGAGCACGGGATTAGCTTCGGGACGGCCGAGGGGCTAAGCCCCCGGCCGAGTGCGTGTGTGGGCGTGATGCTTCCTGGCTTTGTGTGCATGATGGTGCTGCATATGATGATGGTTTGCCTTCACGTGTGTGAGCGCGGGCCGATTGGGAGCAGCCATCGCAAAGGAACAGGCAAACAGGCAGAAAATCAGGAACCACAAAAGGCGCTTCATAGAGTCCTCATACCGACATCTTGTACTTTATAGGTATTTCCCGCGGGAAACTCCAGTGATAAAGTAGGCCCAAGGGGCGGCTCTGCTTATCTCATATTTGCCCCATTCATAGCTCGAGGTGGAATCATGCTGCATAGCCATCGCGACCAGGACACTGCCAAGGGCGCCACCGAAGCTGAAGATCACAAAATCAAGGGCAACATCGGGCTGCAGGAACAGCTTGGGCATCGCGATCAGGATCCCATGCTCAAGGACGCCGACACGGATTTTCCGGAACCGGGCGAGAATCCGGAGCACAGCGGGGAACCGATAGTGAAGGCGGTCTAGCCGCACAGGACTGCGGAAATCCGGCTCGGCGGAGCGCTGATTCTGTCTATCGCAACTCCTCCATGCAGGCGTCGAGCACTTCCTTCGGCGGGCGGGTCATAGAGTCCGGCAAGGTGGCCAGCGGCTGATCGACTACGTTCAGCATGTCAATGAAGCTTGGCGCTTTGGGATTCACGTAGAAAACTCCGGTCAGCACCTCACCCTTGTCGTGCGCCTCGGTAAGCCGCGTTAGCGCGCGAATCTTGTCGGTGGGATCGTAGTCTTCTTCCAGCTTGCGCAAATGCAGGCGCGAGCCGTCGTGCATGGTAACCGCGACCGTCGCCCCGGGATCGTATTGCACATCAATCTCTTCGAACGCGGGTATGAAACTGACCTCCTGCAGAATCTCCTCGTGCTCCTTCACGTACTTGTAGGACTTGGTCGAGCCCTCGTGGTCGTTGAAGGTGACGCAAGGCGAAACGACGTCGAGCATGACCGTACCTTTGTGCGCAATGGCGGCCTTGAGCATGGCGCTGAGCTGGCGTTTGTCTCCGGAGAACGAGCGGCCCACAAACGTCGCGCCGAGTTGGATGGCGAGCGAGCAGGTGTCGATGGGAGGAAGATCGTTGACCACGCCGGTTTTCAGTTTTGAGCCGAGGTCGGCGGTGGCGGAGAACTGGCCCTTGGTCAGGCCGTACACGCCGTTGTCCTCGATGATGTAAATGATGGGCAAATTGCGGCGCATGAGGTGAACGAACTGCCCGATGCCGATCGAGGCGGTGTCGCCGTCGCCCGAGACGCCGATGCAGATCAGCTTGTGGTTGGCGAGTAGCGCGCCGGTGGCGACCGATGCCATGCGGCCATGGACAGCGTTGAACGAGTGCGAGCGGCTCATGAAGTACGCGGGAGTTTTGGACGAGCAGCCGATACCGCTGGGCTTGATGACGAACTCGGGCTCGACGCCCATCTCGAACATGGCCTCGATGATGCGCTCCGAGATGGCATTGTGGCCGCAGCCCGCGCAGAGCGTAGTCTTGCCGCCCTTGTAGTCAATGACGGTCAGGCCGATGCGGTTCGTTTTCGGCTCGGAGGTTGGAGTGGTTGCCATTTACTTGCCCTCCATGCTGGTCAGTTCGTCGGTGATCGAGCGCGCGTCGAGCGGTAGGCCGGTGATGTGGGCGATGCTGCGCAGGCGCGTGATCAGTTCGGGTTTCAGGTCGAGCTTCAGCAGGCTGAGCATCTGCGCGTCGCGGTTCTGCTCGACCACATAAACGCGCTCGTGCTGCTCGACGAATTCGTGCACCTCACGGGTGAACGGGTATGCGCGAAGCCGCAGATAGTCGGTCTCGATCTTGTACTCGTCGCGTAGCTGGTCACGGCTTTCCGTGATACCCCAGTGCGATGTGCCGTAGCCGATGATGCCGATCTTTACTTTTTCGCCCCCAGCGTTGTCGCCACGCGTGATTTCGGGCCGCGGAACAAACGAGCGCGCTGTCTCGAACTTGCGGTTCAGGCGCTCCATGTTGTTCTCGAAGTCATCGGAACGCTCGCTGTACTGCGCTTTCTCGTTGTGGCCGCTGCCGCGCGCGAAATAGGCGGCCGCGGGATGCGAAGTTCCCGGCAGTGTGCGGTAGCCGATGCCGTCACCGTCCACGTCTTTGTAGCGGGCGAATCCGCCGAGGCGATCGAGGTCTTCTTTGCTCAAAACCTTGCCACGCTTGATCGGCGCTGTCGGATATGGGAATGGATCGGACATCCAGTTGTTCATGCCGAGATCGAGGTCCGACATGACAAAGACCAGAGTCTGGAATTGCTCCGCCAGGTTGAAGGCGTCAGTGGCCATGGTGAAGCACTCTTCGACCGAGCAGGGGATGAGCATGATGTGTTTGGTGTCGCCGTGGGAGAGCACCGCGGTCGAGAGAATGTCGCCCTGCGAGGTGCGCGTGGGTAGGCCGGTGGAAGGGCCGACGCGCTGGATGTCCCAGATGACGCCGGGAACTTCGACGTAGTAAGCGAGGCCGGCAAACTCCGCCATGAGCGAAATGCCGGGGCCGGCAGTTGCAGTCATGCTGCGTGCGCCCGCCCATCCGGCGCCGATGACCATGCCGATCGCGGCGAGTTCGTCTTCGGCCTGCACAATGGCGAACGTGGCTTTGCCGTCGGGGCCAATGCGGTACTCTTTCATGTACTCGATCATCGTCTCGACCAGCGAGGATGACGGCGTGATCGGATACCACGTCACTACAGTGCATCCTGCGAACATGCAGCCGAGCGCGGCGGCAGAGTTGCCGTCAATGATGATCTTGCCCGCGGTCTTGTTCATGCGCTCAATGTAGAACGCGCCCCGCTTTTCCAGATTCACCTTGGCGTAATCGAATCCGGCCTGTGCAGCAGCAAGGTTCAGGTTCGCGGCTTTCACTTTCTTCGCGAACTGCTTGCGTATGGCCTTCTCAACTTCCTCCATTTCGATCGTGAGAAGATTGGCCACCACGCCGACGTAAACCATATTCTTGACGAGCTTGCGCAATTTGGCTTCTGGACAGACCGCGGCCACGAGCTTGTCGTAGGGAACTGAATAAAAGACGAGATCATTGCGCAACTTGTGCAGAGCCAGTGGTTCGTCGTAGAGCACCGACGCTCCGGGCGCCAGCGACATGACGTCTTCCGTCGCCGTCTCCGGATTCATCGCCACCAGAAAATCGATCTCCTTCTTGCGGCCGATGTAACCGTTCTTGTTGGCGCGGATCGTATACCAGGTTGGCAGCCCGGCGATGTTCGACGGGAACATGTTCTTGCCCGAGACGGGTACGCCCATCTGAAAAATGCTGCGCAGCAGAACCGTGTTCGAACTTTGCGAGCCGGAACCATTCACCGTCGCGACCTGAATGCTCATGTCGTTGACGATGCGCGTGCGCCCCGCGCTTCCGGTCGATCCACGGGGCACGACATCCGTAGTGGCCATCCCAACACCTTCTTTCAGTTTGCGGGCAGAACCCTTTTGCCCGTGAAATTGGAGTGAGGAAAACATTTCATTATACGGCGGCGGCGCTTGTTCGTCGCGCCCAATCGCCCGCCCAGAGCGGAGAGGAATCCATCTTGGAAATGGCAAATGAATCAGAAACGGAGCTCACAACTCAGTCTTGAAGAAGTGGGCCATATCCCGGAACTTATTATATCGTGATACGACCAATTCAGCAGGGGGGATTCGTTTCAGCTCGGCAAAGTGTTTCTGCAGGCTGACGTCGAGAAGATTGGCCGCGGCCTCGTGGTCGCGATGCGCGCCGCCTTCCGGTTCGGGCACAATGTCGTCAATCACGCCCAGCTCTTTCAGATCGTTCGCCGTGATTCTCATGGCCTCGGCGGCCAGCTCTTTCTTCGAGGCGTCACGCCACATAATCGCGGCGCAGCCCTCGGGAGAAATCACCGAATAGATCGAGTTTTCCATCATGAGCACGCGGTCGGCCACTGCAATGGCGAGCGCGCCGCCGCTGCCACCCACGCCAATGACCGTGGCGATGATGGGCACTTCCAGCCGCGCCATTTCGCGCAGATTATGGGCGATAGCTTCCGCCTGGCCGCGCTCTTCGGCGTTGATGCCGGGATACGCGCCGTCGGTATCGACCAGCGTGAAAATGGGACGGCGAAATTTTTCGGCGATGCGCATGATCCGCAGCGCCTTGCGGTATCCCTCGGGATGCGGCGTGCCGAAATTGCGGAAGACGCGCTGCTTCATGTCGCGCCCCTTCTGCGTGCCCAGCACGAGAACTTCCTCGCCGTGGAAGCGGGCCATGCCGCAGACGATGGCGGGGTCGTCGCCGAAGCCGCGGTCGCCGTGAATTTCGCTGAAATCGGTGAAGACGCGTTCGATGTAGTCGAGCATCTGGGGACGCTGCGGATGCCGCGCCAGTTCAGTCTTCTGCCACGCAGTGGAGGGAACGCGCATATCGCGGCGCAAGGTCTCGATGCGTTCCTGGAGCTTGGCCATCTGGCGCCGCGTGGCTTCGTCGCCACCCGCCGATTCCATTTCGGCGACCTGACGCTCGATCTGCTGCAGCTCCTGCAGGATTTTTTCGCTCGCAGCCATTGCTCTCAGTTGATGATGCGCACACTTCCTCGCCCGCACAACTGCTCGACCCGGGCGATGAAATTGCGGTCTGGAACGACATTATAGCCGTCCGCCTCCATCACGACCATAAAATCGCCCTGACGTTCCACGTCGAACAACACCTTCGCCTGGCCCTTACGCTCGAGAAACAGCGCGTGGAGGTCGTCGACCGTGGCTTCGCCGGCAGTCTCAAGAGGAATGCGGATGCGGATCGCGCGCGGCAGGGGAACCTTCGCGTCTTCGAGCGGCATGATCTCGGCCACGGTGATCTTCGGGTTGGCGCCTTCTTCGATGCGCACTCCTGCTTTCACTAGTACGGGGACCTCAAGTTTTACCTTGTCGCCCAGTCGCTTGTAGGCCTCGGGGAAGACGATCATGTCGACGGAGCCGAGCATGTCTTCGAGCGTGGCCTGCGCGTAGAAGTCTCCCCGCTTCGATTTGAGCACGCGCACGTTGCTGATGATGCCCGCGGTGGTGATGGTTTCATCTTTGCCGGTCGAGCTTTTCATCGCGGCAATTTCTTCGGTGCTCAGGGCCTGCAGGTCGGCCAGCTTGTCTTTGTATTTCTCGAGTGGATGTCCGGTGATGAAGAAGCCAAGAATTTCTTTTTCGGCAGCCAGGCGCGTGTGCTCGTCCCAGTCGGGAACGTTGGGCAACTTGTCATTCTCGGTCGAAACCTCTTCCTGCTGAAACACGCCGAACAGGCCGTGCTGGCCGGATTCGGCGTCGCGCTGGGCCTTTTGGCCTTGTTCCATGGCCTTGTCGAGAACTGTCATGAGCTGCGCGCGGCGGCCGAGCGAGTCCATCGCGCCGGTTTTGATCAGGGACTCCACGACGCGCTTGTTGAGCAGGCGAAGATCGACGTGCTCACAGAATTCGAAAATCGATTTGAATCGCCCGACTTTCTTTCGTGCGGCCACGATCGATTCGATCGCGTTGCCGCCAACGTTCTTCACGCCCGCCAGACCGAAGCGGATAGATTCGCCGTGCGGGGTAAAGTTCGCGTCGGAAACGTTGATGTCGGGCGCTTCGACGGCAATGCCCATTTCGCGGCACTCGTTGATGTACTTGACGACGTCGTCGGTTGAGCCGGTCACCGAAGTGAGCAGCGCGGCCATGAATTCGACGGGATAGTGCGTCTTGAGATACGCCGTGTGATAGGCCAGCAGGGCGTATGCCGCGGAGTGAGACTTGTTGAAGCCGTAGCCGGCAAATTGCGCCATCAGGTCGAAGATTTTCTCGATCTTCTTCGGGGGATATTTGCGCTGCGTGGCGCCTTCGATGAAGCGCTCGCGCTGCTGGGCCATTTCCTCCGGCTTCTTCTTGCCCATGGCGCGGCGCAACAAGTCGGCCTCGCCGAGGGAGTAGCCGGCGAGCCGGTTGGCGATCTGCATCACCTGTTCCTGATAGACGATCACGCCGAGCGTTTCTTCCAGGATCTCTTTCAGCTCGGGCAGTTCGTACTCCACTTTCTTGCGCCCATGTTTGCGATCGACGAAGTCATCGATCATGCCGCCCTGAATCGGCCCGGGCCGGTAGAGAGCGTTGAGCGCAGTGAGATCTTCGATGGAATTCGGCTGATAGCGGCGCAGCACGTCGCGCATGCCGTGCGATTCAAACTGGAAAACGCCGGACGTCAATCCCCTGTGAAACACCTTCTGGTAGGTTTCGCTGTCTTCGAGTGGAATCTGTTCGAGCGTAAGTTCGGTGCCGCGTGTCTGCTGAATCAGTTTCAGTGTGTCGGTTAGAATCGTCAGCGTGGTCAGCCCAAGGAAATCCATCTTCAGCAGGCCCATCTTCTCGATGGCGACCATGTCGAAGGCGGTGACAATTTCGTCGTTCTTGGTCTTGTGCAGCGGCACCAGTTCGGTGAGCGGCCGCGGCGAAATCACAACGCCGGCCGCGTGAACTCCGGCATTGCGGACGAGGCCCTCGAGCTTTCTTGCCGTGTGAAATAATTCGCGAATCTGGCCGTCTTTTTCGATTGCCTCGCGCAGCGACGGTGACTCTTCGATGGCCTCCTCCAGGGTGATGTTGAGCTGGTTCGGCACCATCTTGGCGATGCGGTCTACGTCGGCGTAAGGGATATCCATGGCGCGGCCGACGTCTTTAATGGCTGCCTTGGCGGCCATGGTGCCGAAGGTGATGATCTGCGCGACGTTGTCGCGGCCATATTTCTGCGTGACGTAACGAATCACTTCGTCGCGGCGGTTCATGCAGAAATCGATGTCGATGTCGGGCATGGACACGCGCTCGGGATTCAGGAAGCGCTCGAACAGCAGTTCGTGCTGCAGCGGGTCGAGATCGGTGATGCCGAGCGCGTAGGAGACGAGCGACCCTGCGGCTGACCCGCGGCCTGGGCCGACGGGAATATTGCGTTCTTTGGCGTAGCGGATAAAGTCCCAGACGATAAGAAAATAGCCCGGAAACTTCATCTGCTGGATGATGGCCAATTCGCGCTCGAGGCGCTGCTCGTAGTCGGTGAGTGGATGCTTCAATTTGCCCTGATCGGCTAAGGCCCGCAACACTTCCAAGCGGAGCGCGAAGCCTTCGCGCGTAACGTGGACGAAATAACTGTCGATGGTGTAGCCGGGCGGAACATCGAACTGCGGAAACGGCGTCGCCACTTTTTCGAGGCGCAGGCTGCAGCGCTCGGCGATCGAGAGCGTGCGAGCGAGCACTTGCGGTGAATCCTTGAAGACTTCCTTCATCTGCTCGTAGCTCTTGACGAAGAACTGCGAGCCTTCGAACTTCATGCGTGCCGTGTCGTGAACCGACTTGCCGGTCTGGATGCAGACCATCACGTCTTGCGCCGGAGCGTCGTCTTCACAGAGATAGTGGCTGTCATTGGTGGCCACGAGCGGCAGGCCGAGGTCTTTTTCCAGCTGGAAAAGGCTAGGGTTAATGCGGCGTTCGGCGTCGAGTCCCTGGTTCTGAATTTCGAGATAGAAATTCTCTTTGCCGAAGATGTCGGCGAAGGCGCCCGCGGCCTCGCGTGCGGCTTCGTAGTTGCCCTCCACCAGACGCTCGGCGACTTCGCCCTTCAGGCATCCGGAAAGGCCGATCAGCCCACGGGAATGTTCGGCCAGGAATTTCTTGCTGACGCGCGGCTTGTAGTAAAAGCCGTGCAGCGAGGCTTCGGATGTAATCTTGACCAGATTGCGATAGCCTTCGTCGTTTTCGGCCAGCACCAGCAGATGGTTGTAGGTGTTGCCCTCGGGCGGCGTGCGCTCGATGTTGTGGTCGTCCTTCTTGCAGATGTAGAGCTCGCAGCCGAGGATCGGCTTCACGCCGTGTTTGTGCGCGGCATTGACGAAGTGTACCGCGCCGAAAATGTTGCCGTGGTCGGTCATGGCCACGGCGGGCATGCCCAGCTGCTCCACGCGCTGGCAGAGTTTTTCCACGTCGCAGGCGCCGTCGAGCAGGGAATAGTCGGTGTGCAGGTGCAGGTGTACGAATTGAGACATGGGGCTGAAACTAGTCTAACGCAAGGAGGATGGAGGAAGAGTGTGGAGGACTGTGGGATTCAGGGAAGTACAAACGCGAGGGTTTAGCTTGCTCCCGCCCCCGCGGCTTGCGCCTGCGCCTTCTGCAGCAGCTTGCGGGTCTGGGAGATCAGTTCGGCGACTTCGAAGGGCTTGACCAGGCAGGGCACGCGATTTTCCTGCAGGAAGGCGCGGGCGTCGCCCTGCTCCATGCCGTTCGAGAAGGTGAACAGAACATGGCCTTCCATCGCCGGGCAATTCGTCTTGAGCCAGGTGTAGGACTCTTTGGCGTTCCATTCGCCCGGCATTTTCCCGTTCATGATGAGGGCGTCGAACTGCTCTGACAGCAGGCGGGTCTTCACATCCTGGCTGTTGGTGGCAGTGACGACTGCCGCTCCGGCGCCGGCGAGCACGTCGCGCTCGAATTCCAGAACCGCGGCCTCTTCTTCAACCAGCAGCACGCGTCCGCTGATGGCGCCCTCGTGGGTGCGGGGCGTGGCCTTCACCGGTTCGGTTTCTACTGGAGCCGTGACCGCGGCCGGCAAGCGAACTTCAATGACGGCGCCGCCTTCAGGAGCATTGTTCGCTGTGATGTCGCCGCCGTGCTCCTTCACGATGCCATAGCAGATGCTCAAGCCGAGGCCGGTGCCTTTGCCCACGCTCTTGGTGGTGTAGAAAGGATCGAAAATCTTCTTGGGATCCTTGAGGCCCGGGCCGTCGTCGGCGAACTGGGTGCAGGTGTGCCCGTTCTGCGAATAAATGCGGATCCGGATTTTGCCGTTGCGGCCGGTCTCGAGAATCGCGTCGACCGCGTTGTTGATGATGTTCAAGAAGACCTGCTCGATCTGATGAGGATCGGCGATCACCATGGCCGGATCGTCCTGCGCCTCGCGTTCGACCTGGATGTTGTTGCTCTTCAGGTCGTAGTCGCGCAGGGCGAGGGTTTCGTCGAGCACTTTGCGGATGTCGACTTCTTCCCGTTGCGGTTTGCGCTGCCGCGCGAACGACAGCAGGTTCTGCACCACGCGATGCGTGCGCTGCGCCTGCTTGAACAGCTTGCTGACGTATTCCTGGGCGCGGTTGTTGAGGCCTTCGCTTTCGAGTAGCTGGGCGTAGCCGAGGATGGCCGTGAGCGGATTATTGAGCTCATGCGCGACGCCGGCGATCAACTGGCCGACGGCCGACATTTTCTCGCTCTGCAGCAGCTGCTCCTGGGTCTTGCGCAGATCTTCGTAGGCGCGGCAGGTTTCTTCGTAGAGCCTGACCTTTTCGATGGTCGTGGCGAGCTGGCGGCTGATCGCGACGAGCAGATTCTCGTCGTTGCTCGAATATTCGTAGCCCACGTGGCTGCACAGCCCCATGATGCCCACCGGCGCGTCCTTGCCCCAGAACAGCACCCAGATCCATGAGCGGTCGGTGTCAGCCTGCAGGAACTCTTTCACGTGCGCGGGCAAATGCGGCAGATAATCCGCCGTAATGACTTCGGCGCGCGAGCGGATGATGAGATCACCGAAACCCTCGGCGAAGGAAATTTCCGCAGGCTGCGATTTCTCGCGGCTGCGCGGACCCCAGGCCGCGCGACGGCGGTAGGTGGGGCTGTCCGTGTCGGACAGATACATGGAACCGCTTTCGGCGCCAAACAGAGTCACAACCTGGCGCAGAGTGAGGTTCAGGATTTCGTCGAGGTCGAAGGATTGCGCGGCCACCACGGCCATCGCGTTCAGGGCGTTGAGCTCGCGGTTGCGCCGCCGCATTTCTTCTTCAGCGCGGCGCTTCTCCGTCATGTCGAGCACGAATCCCTGGTAGCGCTCGACTTTGCCCGTGGCATCGCGCGTCGCGAAGCTGCTCTCGACTGCGAGTAACACCGTGCCATCCTTGCGGCGAAGGGTGACTTCGAAGTT
>JASHPH010000247.1 GCA_030038255.1 Candidatus Sulfotelmatobacter sp.
GCGGGGTCGCCTGTCACGTCCACAATGAGGTTGACATTCTTGGTGGCCAGCAGCTCCCGGTAATTGGTGCTTACCGGCAAACCAAGTTCTCGAGCGAAGGCCAGCCCCGATGCTCTTTCGTCTTTGTCGGCCACGCCGACGATTGTGATGTTGGGGTCTTTGTGGAGTAGCTCCACCAAGGTTTTTCCACCGTTACCGGCGCAGATTAAGACAATTCGCATCATTGTGTTTCGAGTACAAGTCTATCTCTGAAATGCGGCAGCGAAAAAGAGAACATCTTGCACCAGATTCAATGTGTGGAGCAGCTAGAGTGTTGAACGGTTACAAGTGAGGAGCGCACGGACTATCCATCGTACGCGGGTGGCTTAAACTGGAATTCCTCCCCGAGTACTGGCTCTCGCTTGCAGAGCACCTGATCCCCGCCACTGACGTCTCTCATTTTCTTGGCGCGTGTCTGAAATCACACAGATAAGTGATCAGGATCACAGACACGCGTCTTCGCTAAGACGCAATATCTGCCAGCTTTGGGGCCCGGCCTCCCCAAGGATCTCATTCCAGAAAAGACGGAGAAAAGATTGCCCATGAAGACTCACCAGAGAGTTGCGGCAATGGTCTTTGCCTTGCTGCTCCTTGTCGCTCTCGGATTGTTGCGGTCCACTCCCGGCGTCCGGGCTGCGGGGACGGGCCAAATCAATGGCACAGTTAAGCTGGACGGACCGGCTCCGCATCAGAAACCCATCGACATGTCGAAAGACCCAAGCTGCGCACAGACCCGCGGAGGGACGCAGGCGACCGGGGAAAGCGTGGTCGTCGGCGCGAATGGTGGACTGGCCAACGTGGTCGTCTACATCTCGCAGGGTCTGAGCGGCGATATCCCGGTTGCATCAAAGCCGGTGACCTTCGAACAGAAGGGCTGCCAATACATTCCGCACGTCGTGGCGGTGAATCCAGGCCAGCACATGACCATTCTGAATGACGACAAGACGTCCCACAACATTCACCCCGATCCCAAGCCCGGCGGAAACATGCAATTCAACAAGTCCCAGCTGTCGGGCGGTCCGCCCATCGATGTGACGTGGACGAACGAAGAAGTTGCTATTCCGGTAAAGTGCAACGTCCATCCCTGGATGCGGGCTTTCATCGTGGTGGTGAAAGGGCCGAACGGCGTCAGTGACAGCAATGGTTCCTTCAAGCTGGAGAACGTGCCTCCCGGCACTTACACGCTGACGGCCTGGCACGAAACTTACGGAACGCAAACGCAGAAAGTGACGGTCGCTGAGGGGAAACCCGTGACTGCGGATTTCACCTTTAAAGCAAAGTAGAGGCGAGCATCAGGTAATAAGAAGGCTTGGTCGGGGCCGCAAGCCTAGTTGCGGCCCCGCAGATCTGGCTGGCGCTGGGGAGTGCCGGCAAATGGGGTGAAAACCATGGTGGGGAAAATCTTTGCCGTTGTCGTTGCACTCGTCACACTAGTGACTGCCTATTGCGTGATTACGCATGTGTGGTGGATGCCGGAGGACATTTCCGTCCACGGACCGAAGATCGATCACCAGATCGAGGAAACCATCCTCGTGGCCGGCCTTTTATTCATTGCCGGACAGATCGTGCTTGCCAGCTTTGTGTTTCTCTATGGCGGCGCTAGAGCCAAGACGAAGCAGATTCCCGGAGGAGCGAAGCCGCTGGTCCTTTTCGCTTTTATTCTCGTCGGCACTGAAGTACTGGCGCTCTCCTTCATCGGCACCAAGGCCTGGGGCGCAGTGTATTTTGAGGCGCCTGATCCCAGCTCTCTCCGCATTGACGTGCAGGCCGGACAGTTTGCCTACTATTTCCGCTATCCCGGTCCGGATGGCAAGTTCGGTCCGCTGCATCCCGAACTGATCAACGAAGGGAACCAGAACTACTTCGGCCTCGATCCCGACCACGATCCAGACGCCAAGGACGACATTGTAACCGCCGAGATCGCCATTCCGGTCAACAGGCCGATTCTGCTCACGTTGCATTCCAAAGACGTCGGGCATTCGTTCTATGTGCGGGAATTGCGGGTGCAACAGGATTTCGTTCCGGGACTGAGCATTCCGATCCACTTCACGGCAACCCAGACCGGACGATACGAGATTGTTTGCACTCAGCTCTGTGGATTGGGGCACTACAACATGAAGGCCTATTTATCGGTGCTGTCGCAGTCTGATTTCGACGATTGGCTCAAGAAACAGGCGGCCTTGCAGTAGGCAGGGGAACGGCATTCGCCGGAACGGGCGAATAAAAATCTCTCTTGGGGTGGAACCATGGCAGAAACGCAGGTGCACGCGGCACATCACGCGCCGCCGCAGGGGTTCATTCGCAAATACATCTTCAGTGTGGACCACAAGGTAATCGGGATTCAGTATCTGACACTGGGCATGGTGGCGGCGTTCATCGGGATGGCGCTTTCCTGGGCCATGCGCCTTCACCTGGCGTACCCGGACTTCCGCATTCCGTTGCTGGGTTGGCTTTCTCCCAACGGGGCGCCGAACGGCGTCATGACGCCGGAATACTATCTGTCGCTTATGACGATGCACGGCACGATCATGGCGTTCTTTGTGCTGACGGCAGCGCCGTTTGCGGGATTCGGCAACTTCGTACTGCCCATCCAGGTGGGAGCGGCCGACATGGCGTTTCCTCGGCTGAATATGTCGTCGTTCTGGGTGACATTCGTGGGTTTCATGCTCGCTGTGGCCACGTTCTTCATTCCCGACGGACCGCCCCTCTCCGGCTGGACCGCTTACGCGCCGCTGAGCGCCGTCGGCCCGGTTGCCGGCCCCGGTCAAGGATGGGGGCAAACGCTTTGGGTACTTTCGATCGCCATGTTCTGCATTGCCTCGCTGCTGGGGGCACTGAACTTTATCGTGACCACGCTCGATCTGCGTACCAAGGGGCTGACGTTGTCTCGGCTGCCGCTCTCCACCTGGGCCTGGTTCATTGACGCGTGGGTGAGCTTGCTCGCCTTTGCCGTGTTGTTGCCCTGCGGCCTGTTGCTGGCGCTCGATCGTCTGGGTGGAACGAGTTTCTTCATCCCTGGAGGACTGGTGTTCAACGATCAGCTACAGCCGCACTCGGGCGGATCGCCCCTGCTGTTCCAGCATCTGTTCTGGTTCTTCGGACATCCCGAGGTCTATATCATCATTCTGCCGGCATTCGGGATTGTTTCCCACATCTTCCCCACATTCATCCGCAAGCCTCTGGTCGGAGGCTGGAAGGTGATCACGTTTGCTGAGATTGCGGTCGGCACGCTCAGCTTCGTCGTCTGGGGCCATCACATGTTTGTCAGCGGCATGAGCCCGTTTATGGCGATGGTGTTTTCCTGGCCTACGCTGTTCATCACGATCCCGTCGGTGATCGCGGTGTTGATATGGGTGTTCTCTCTGTATGGATCCAACATTCGTTTTGACACCCCCATGCTGTACAGCCTGGGGTTCGTTTCGCTGTTCATCACGGGCGGAATCGGCGGCTTCTTTCTGGCGCAGCCGTCCACCGATTCCTACTTGCACGCGACCAGTTTTGTGGTGGGCCACTTCCACTTCACCATGGGATTGTCGGCGATCTTCGCTGCGTTTGCCGGGTTTTATTACTGGTACCCGAAGATGTTCGGGCGCATGATGAACGAGAAGCTAGGCAAGCTGCACTTCTGGCTGAGTTTTGTCGGCGTGTATTGCGTTTTCATCACGCTGCACCTGACTGGCTTCGCGGGATCCGTCCGCCGCTATTCGGCATTTGTAGATGATTTCATGGTTCCGCTGATGCCCGCCCAACGCTTCATGACGATCTCCGCGCTGCTACTGGGAGCGTCTCAATTCATCTTCCTGTTCAACGCCATCTGGAGCCGCTTCAAGGGACCTAAAGCTTCAGACAATCCCTGGGGAGCTACAACTTTGGAGTGGGCGACGACGTCACCGCCTCCGTTCGACAACTTTGGAGGGCGGCAACTCACCGTTTACCACGGGCCGATGGAGTACGACGGCGAGGCCAGCGTGATGCAGACCTCCCCGGAGGCGTCCATCGCTGGGACCTAAACGAGCACACAGACTTTTGCAGGCAGTTGGCAGTGTGCCAACAAAGGAGATGCCGTGAGCCAAACCGAATTGACGATCGCCGCAGGACATGACGTCGTAATGGAGGCCTCTCCATACGGCATTGAGAAGAAGAAGTTGGGGATGTGGGTGTTCATTGTTTCCGATGCCTGCACCTTTGGGGCGTTCCTGTTTGCCTATGGCTACATGCGCATCGGAGCTCCGGTTTGGGGAACACCTTTTGAGTTCTCATCCATTCTGAACGGAATGGTGATGACGGCCGTGCTGCTCTCCAGCAGCCTGACGATGCTCGCTGCCGTGCGCGCAGCTCAGGCGAACGAGAGAGCCTCCGTGATCAAGTGGATGGGCGCAACCATGCTGCTGGGTGCGATGTTTGCGGCGCTGCACCTGCGCGAATGGTTCAACTTGATCGGCGAAGGCTGGCGGCTGTTCGCGAATCCGACCGGAGGGCCTGCGCAGTTTGGGGCCACATTTTTCAGCGTTACAGGTTTGCACTTGACCCACGTCGTCACCGGCGTCATCGCACTGGGTTTTGTCGCGCGTGGCTACAACCAGGGACGCTACAACGAAAGCCATATCGAGACTGCCGGTCTCTACTGGCACTTCGTCGATCTGGTGTGGATGTTCGTTTTCCCGCTGATGTATCTGATGAACGCGCACTGAAGAAAAAGCCGGAGGGCAAAGGAAATGTCATCGAATCGCGAACTGACCATGAGCTCCTACGTCGGGATTGGTGTTGGCCTGATGCTGATAGTCGGCGTTGAGGTGATCCTTACCTATCAGCACATGCCGCCCCGCACGCTGCTGTTTGCCTTGCTCTGCCTGGCGTGTCTGGAGGCCTACGTGGGCGTCATGTATCTGATGCACGTCAAGTACGAGCGTCCGATTCTGTTCTGGACTGTCTTCCCGGCAACGCTGTTTGTGTTGGGCTTTCTCTGCTACCTGTTTCCCGACGCGTTCCGCATGCTCAATATGCGTCTTATGAAGTGATAAGCGCGCAAGCTCCAGGAGTGTGAAGTCATGGCGACAACGGTTTACGAACCTCCGCAAGTTGAACGCCGCCTGCCGGATTATTCAGGAAATGGCGGTGGTGGAAATCTGGTGCCCGCTGGCGGCGACTTGCACGCCGTCCAGGATCGTCCGCTGCAACCGGCGCAGACCGGAATATGGGTCGCATTGGGGGCGATCACGATGTCCTTCGCGGCCCTCACCAGCGCCATGATCGTTCGCCAGGGGACGGCGCTGGACTGGCGGCACATGACGCTGCCTTCCATCCTCTATCTGAACACGCTGGCGCTTCTGGTCAGCAGCATTACGTTGGAAGGGGCTCGGCGCAAGGTCGCGGCTTACGCGCGCGGCATCGAGACTCAGATTTCAGTCCCGACGCTCTGGCTGCTTGCAACTCTGACGCTCGGCTTGCTGTTCGTTGCGGGCCAATATGTTGCATGGTCCCAGCTACGGGCCGCGGGCCTGTACCTTGCGTCCAATCCCACCAGTTCGTTCTTTTACCTTTTCACTGGCGTTCATGCCACGCACGTACTGGGAGGATTGCTGGGGCTGCTTTACGTCATCCGCAAGCTTCATCGTGGCGTTTTGCGGCGGAGCACCTTTGCCGCGACAGCACAGTACTGGCACTTCATGGGTGCACTCTGGCTGTACTTGCTTTTGCTGCTGTGGACCAAATTGTAGGACGACTCTCTGAAAGGAAACTTTCGGTGCGGAAATCGATGGTCGGTAAATCGGCGCTTCCGGTTGCGATTGCCGTGGCAGTGCTGCTTGCACTCACGCTTCCTCCCTTGACGTTTTCTCAGGGATGCTCTCTCTGTTACACGCAGGCCGCGAACTCGGGAGCCCGGTTGATTCGGGCTTTGCGCAGCGGAATTGTCATCTTGGTCATTCCGCCGCTCTCCATGTGCATCGGGGCCATGGTTTTGGCGTATCGCAAGCGAAACCAATTTCATCAGGCCGATCGCTGCGCGGAACAGGGTTCCGACTGGTAATCCAAATGGCGGTCACACACCCGAATCCGTCCAAACTGCGCGACTACCTCGTGCTCACCAAACCTGAGGTGAACCTGCTTGTTCTGATGACCACAGCAGCGGGCTATTACCTTGCTCCTCGCGGACCGTTGCACGCGACCCGGATGCTAAATACCCTGCTGGGAACGCTGCTGGTTGCCAGCGGCACGGCAACCTTGAATCAGTGGATGGAGCGGGTGTGGGACGCGCAGATGCGCCGCACTGCGAACCGGCCCCTGCCGTCTGGAAGAGTCAGCGCTCGAGAGGCGCTTCTGTTTGGCGTTTCCTTGAGTGTTGCCGGAGGGTTGTATCTGGCGATTGCAGTGAATCGGCTTGCTGCCCTGCTCGCGATCTCAACGCTGCTTTCTTATCTTCTCATTTACACCCCGTTGAAGCGCAAGACACCGCTGTGCACGTTGCTGGGCGCAATTCCCGGTGCGATGCCTGTGTTAATTGGATGGGCTGGCGCCGGGTCTGCCATCGACGCGCGGGCGCGGTTTCTCTTCGCTCTGCTCTTCTTGTGGCAGT
>JASHPH010000248.1 GCA_030038255.1 Candidatus Sulfotelmatobacter sp.
AGTGCTGGCCGCGAAACGGGCCGGGGTGCGCGATGTGATCCTGCCGGCGGAAAACAAGACGAACGTCGAGGAGGATCTCACGCCCGAGCAACTCGAGAATCTTGCGGTTCATTACGTCAAGACTATCGACGAAGCATTGTGCCTTTCGTTGCCGATGATCGAGGCGAGCAAGGCTCCTTCAGTCCCGAAGGACTCCAGACAGGACTATCGCCCGGAGCCGCGCAAGCAGACGGAGCCGCTCACTGACAAGGTACTGACCACGCGGGCCTGATTGCAACACCGGCCTGACTGAAGATAAAGGCCCCACGTCTCACAAGGCGTGGGGCTTTTGATTTTGGGGTGCGACGTCTTTGCCGCCGCGATTCGCTTTTCGCCGGATTTCGAGGCGTTTGCTGGGACCCGGTCGCAGCTTCGCGGTAAACTTAGATTTTTGTGTTATGCGAGTGCGCGTGCTTTTCTTCGGAATGTTGAAAGACCTGGCCGGGAAGTCGTCTGACGTGATCGACCTCCGGGATGGCGCCTCGCTTCGCGACCTGCTGACCCACTACGAAGTGCAGATTCCGCGGCTCAAAGAATCGCTGCCCGCAGTAGCCATGGCGGTGAATCAGGAATATTCGGGACCCGATACCAGGCTGCACTCGGGCGACGAAGTGGCGCTGCTGCCTCCGGTGAGCGGGGGATCAGATAAGGCCGCGAGTGAGACGGTCGCTGTGAAATCCCCCCGCTTTGCGTCGATCGTCCGCGATCCAATCGACACCCAGCGTGTGCTGGCCGCAGTCAAGCGTGGTGAGGATGGCGCCGCCCTGGTTTTTGAAGGAGTGGTCCGCAACCAGACGCTGGGCCGCCGCACGCTCTATCTCGACTACGAAGCCTACGAAAGCATGGCGCTGCAACAAATGGAATCGTTGGGGGCGCAGGCTCTCGAGAAATTCCAGATCCGCGACCTCGCGATTGTGCACCGCCTCGGGCGGCTCGCCATTGGAGAGACCAGCGTGCTGATCGCGGTCGCCTCTACCCATCGCGCCGCTGCCTTTGAAGCCTGCCGCTGGCTCATCGATACGCTCAAGCGCACAGTTCCCATCTGGAAGAAGGAGTATTTCGAGGATGGCGCCGTGTGGGCAGATGGCGAACCATTCCCCGTCGAAATTCCCCGCGCAAATCCTTCGGCCTGAGGCAGCCCGGCGGTCGGCCACGCCTTCTAAGTACACGGCCAATGCAAAGGTATAATTCAGTCACGCGATGAGAAAACTCGCTACCTGTCACCCTGTTGCATGCCTTTTCCTGCTCGCCTGCTGTTCATCGGGCGGAGTGCTGTGGGCGCAGCAGCCGGCATCACAGACACCAAGTCCACGCGATCAGGCGCGGCCCGAGACGACGCTGAAAGTCGACGTCAATCTGGTGAACGTGTACGTGACCGTCACTGATGCCCACGGCTCTCCCATCGGCGGCCTGACAAAAGAAAATTTCGTTCTGAACGAGGACGGCCACGAGCAGAAAATTGCTGTCTTCGACCGTGAGTCGGCGTTGCCCCTTTCGATCGCTCTCGCGGTCGACACCAGTCTGAGCACGCGGCACGACCTGCCGCTTGAGATCGCATCGGCAAAGCGCTTCGCGCATGACATTGTGCGCCCGATCGATGCGCTCTCCGTCTATGGCTTTTGTGAGGTCGTACGCGAAGCGACTCACGGGTTTACCCCCGACCTCAAGCAGATTGACGAGAGCCTGGATCACATCCGCGTCGGCGCGGCCACGGCACTCTACGACGCGATTTATCTGGTCTCCCGCGCGCTCGACAAGCGCAAGGGACGCAAGGTCCTCGTACTGATTACCGACGGTGGCGACACCATCAGCAAGGTGGATTACAAGCAGGCGGTACGTGCGGCGCAGGAAGCTGAGGCGATGGTCTACTCGATCATTGTGGTGCCGATCGAGAGCAGTGCCGGCCGCGAGACCGGCGGTGAGCACGCGCTGGTCCAGCTCTCAGAGGACACGGGCGGCAAGTACTACTACGCGACCTCGATGGCGCAACTGGACGACGCTTTTCATAAGATCAGCGATGAACTCCGAACACAGTACCTGCTGGCCTACTATCCCTTGCAGCGTACGTCGTTCTCCCAGTTTCGCCGCATCGAAGTGAAGGTTGTGGGTGCGCCGGAGTCGGAAGCGTATCGCGTTCGCCATCGTGCCGGTTACTACACAGTTAAGTCGGATTTCTAGAATGGCCAGAGACGGAACACGACATATCGCAAGTAGTTCATGAGCTATTGTCTGTAATCTGAAGAATGCAAATACGCAACCAGCGTCTCGACTGCGCTGTCACGACAGGGAGTCGTTAGCTTCGGCAGAGCGGGCAAGGAGGCGTGGTCGATGAGCGCGCCCGTAACCGGCCTTGACGAAAGCGGCAACTGGCTGAAAGAGTGAAAGATTCGGCGAATCGCATTACAACGAAAAAGGAAGGTGCAGGATGTTGAAATTCGGTTCCCAGGGTGCCTGCGTACGAACACGTGCACGACTCGGTCTGGCTGCGCGATTCAACGTACTTATATTTGTCGTCGCAATATTCGTCGTGATGACTCTTTCGCTCTCCGCTCAGACCACGATCAGCACTGGCAGCATCGTGGGGACGATCACCGATCCGCAGGGCGCGGTCGTTGCTGGCGCCAAAATCACGATCACAGACAAGGCCACCGGCCAGGTGATTCACACTTCCAGTACCTCCACGGGAACCTACGCTCCCGGGGCCCTGATCCCGAGCAAATATATGGTTCGCGTGGAAGCGCCAACATTTAAGACGTCGGAAGCGACCATCACCGTCGAAGTGGGAGTAACGGCGTCCGCGAATTTCCGCATGCAATTAGGCGCAGCCGGAGAAGTGGTACAAGTGCAATCTACCACGCTGCAGGTGAACACCGAGCAAGCCACGGTGCAGGGCGTGCTGGCCTCTGCGCAAATTGAGAATCTGCCGATCAATGGCCGAAACTTTCTCGACCTGGCGCAAATGGAACCGGGCGTTCAGATTCAGGATGGCGCCAATTTCGATCCCACCAAGTCCGGATTTTTTTCGATCTCGTCCGGCGGTCGCTTCGGCCGAACCACGCGGATCGAAGCGGATGGCATCGACAGTACCGACGAGATCGTGGGAGGCACGACGCAGAATATTCCCCAGAGCGCCATCCAGGAATTTCAAGTCCAGCAGTCGCTGCTGGACTTGTCCACCGAGTTGACGTCTTCGGGTGCAGTCAACGTCGTTACCAAATCGGGGACCAACGATTTTCACGGCGGGGGTTACTACGGGTTTCGCAAACAGCAATTCGACGCTAATCTGCCCGGGGCGTCCGACACGCCATTTGAGAGAAATCAATTTGGCGGCAACTTCGGCGGCGCCCTTATCAAGAACAAGCTCTTCTTCTTCGTGGGTGCCGAGCGAACGAAACAGGACTTCAACCTACCGGTCCTTGGCGGCCCTCCATTTCAAGCGGAATTCGCCACGTTCTCTGCCCCTTTTCGGGATACGGACGGAATCGCCAGGCTGGATTATCAGATCAACCAGAACTACAAAGCCTTCTATCGCTTTTCCTATGATCAGAACCGCGACGTTTCGACTTTCGAGCCGACGGCATTGCAGCCACTCCACAACGACACACACACGCGCGATCACGTCGTCGGGCTTGATTTCTCCACCGGCAATTATTCCCACAGCGTCCGTGCCGGATACATGAAGCTGTTCAACCAGCTTTCAAATGGTCTCACCACGACTCCGTTCACTGGGACTTTGCCGCTCACACTGGCAATTGGTCCCGATCCGCTTTGCTTGAATCTATCCGCTGGCGTCCCAGACGTTTTTTGCGCCGGCCCGAGTTTCCTGACTCCTCAGCCCACGGCCCAGTCGGATCTCCAGGCCAAGTATGACGGCAGCCGGGTTTGGGGATCGCACATCGTGCATTACGGTTTCGGCTTCAACCGCATCCAGGGCGGCGGCTTTGCAGGGTTTCGAGCAGTTGGGTCTGCGGTCAACGCGAGCGCGTCCGCTTGCAGCCTGTCGACCGGTTACAACCCGTTGTGTGGAACATTGCCCCTGGGCGCGGCGAATGCCCTGAATTATCCGGCCAGCTACGTGATCCTGGGCAATGGGCAGGGATTTGAAACTGAGAAGTCCGCATTTGGATTTCCCGGCGGTGGGCTGGGACCGGACAATCGAATCTCTTTGTATCTCGGCGACTCCTGGAAGGCAGGGTCGACCTTTACGCTCACTTACGGTGTGCACTATGTGAGGGACACGGGAAGAACCGACAGCGACCTGGGCCCAATTCCCGCGCTTGCCGCATTTAACAACGAGTTTTACACCGGCCTGCAGGATCGGGTGCGTAATCCCAATCTGAATTTTGCCCCACAGTTTGGCTTTGCCTGGGACACCTCGAAGGAAGGAAAGACTGTGATCCGCGGCGGAGCTGGCCTGTTCTACGAGAACGCGATCTGGAACGAGGTATTGTTCGACCGCGCGGCACGCCTGCAGACCGGCCGTTTTCTGCAGAAACTAACAGCGTGCTCAGCGGGACTGCTGCAGCCGTTGCCGTTCACCTACACGGGCCCCGACCCCTGTAACCAACCGATCGGGTCAGTGCTGTCTGACATCGCAACTTTGCAGTCCGATTTTCAAGCCTCTGTAGCAAATAGCTCTACTGAACCTAACCCAACGTACATCGGCACGATTCTGCAGGATACGGGACCTTACGGCACAGGAACCAACCTGTTGGCCCCGGGCTATCGAAGTCCGCGCTCGGTCCAGATGAACCTTGGTATCCAGCATGAACTGCGGCCGGGAATGGTCTTCACCGCCGATTACCTGCGCAATATCTCGACGCACACGCTGCTCGCGGTGGACACCAATCACGTGGGCGACGCACGATTTCTGAATATGAATGCAGCTGTGATGGCAATCAGCCAGACCCTGGCAGATTGCGGCGTGCTTTCGATTGATGCGGCGATCGCCAGCTGCCCGGGTCTGCACCCGGGAGGCGGTGGAGCGACGATTGTCGATTTTGCCTCGCACCCCGTGCCGACTGGATCTCCGGCGGGAACTCTGTCGTATGGTCTCGACTCCGGGTATGAACTCTGCGGCGGGGGGCCGTGCTCGAATGCGGCCTTTGGGGGCATCGCCAACGGCACCAACGGAACCCCGGCACTCGGCGGCAATCAGATGCTGTTCCCGATCGGACGATCCGTTCTGAGCGCGTTCCAGTTTTCATTCAAGGAAGATGTGCCCAATCCGTTCCACATCGTTCGCCACCTGAACCTCCAGGCCTCGTATCAGCTCTCAAAATATGTGTCGCAAGCCTCCGATAGCGACTTCGTTAACAGCGCCTGGGATTATGCGAACCCGAATAGGTACATCGGACCGAACGGACTGGATCGCAGGCATCAGTTTTCCTTCGGCGGCACAGCCGATTTCCCATTTCACTTCCATCTCAGCATGATCGGCCATTTCTATAGCAGCTTGCCAACGACTCTTACGCTCGCACCTACCGGGCTGCCGGGGGGAATGTTCGTGACGGCGGTGAACGGCGACGGCACTGGAGACGGTTATGCCGCCAACGGCTCGAATGGCGTGCTGGGAGGCATTTTGCCCGGAACAGGCCTGGGCTCCTTCGGGCGTAGCGTGAACAGCGGCAACATCAACCAGGTGATCAGCAAATACAACGCAACTTATGCCGGGAAGCCCACTCCCGCCGGACAGACACTGATCAGTTCCGGGTTATTTACCCAAAATGAACTGACGCAGCTGGGAGCAGTTATGCCAGCCGTTAACGCCGCACCGATTGACTCGGCCAACAACGGCTGGCTGCGTTCTGTCGATGCAAACTTCAGCTGGAGCTACAAGATCAAGGAGCGCGTGGAGCTGCAGCCCGGGGTCGGTTTCTTCAATGTGATGAACTTCGCCAACTTCGACGGGCCAAAGAATACCCTCAGCGGCGTTCTCAGCACTTTGGGCCAAACGCCAGTTGTGGGGAGCGTGAACGGCACCTCTGGCACGGCCGGCGGACAGCCTGCCAGCCTTCGCCTTGGGCTTGGCTCCGGCTTGTTCGGGCTAGGCTCGCCGCGAGTCATGGAATTCACGTTCAAGATCACGTTCTAGAAATGTCCGCGAATCAGGGCAATATTTATGTGTACAATTCCAGCTATGCCCTTCCGTCCTCCACAGGGGAATCCAAACGCCGGCAAGCGCGGGCGCACGCCGCCTCCGGAGGAGACTTTTGAAGAAGCCGCCTTCCTCAAGGCATTGGGCGAGAAACAGAGAATTGTCTCCATTAAGCTGATGGACGGCCAGACCGTGCGCGGCTGGATCGAATATTACGACAAGCACATGTTGCGGTTGACGCGCGAAGGCGCGCCCAATCTGTTCATCTTCAAGCACGAGATCATGTACATCGCGGAAGAGGAGAAGCGGAATTAGAGACGCAACGCTTCAGCAGCCGCCCGCAGAATCAAGACCTGTGTCCAACACTCCCCACGAAAGCTTCCTCCCTGCCATGTCGGCCATTGCCCGCGAGGCGGGCTCGCTGTTGCTCGAATACTTCCACTCGAAACTGAAGATTGAATACAAAGGCGAAGCAGATCTGGTTACCGCCGCAGACCGCGCGTCGGAGGCTCTGATTCGTGAGCGCATCCGCCGCGAGTTTCCATCCCACGACGTGCTGGGCGAAGAGCAGGGACTGAGCGACCGGGGCAGCGAATATCGATGGTACGTGGATCCGCTCGACGGAACAACCAATTTCGCGCACGGATATCCGGTCTTCTGCGTTTCGATGGCGCTGGAATGCCGCGCGGAGTCGGCAAGTCGCATCGCCGCGGTCGTATACGATCCCACGCGCGACGAACTGTTCAGCGCGGAACTGGGCAAAGGGGCACAACTTAACGGCCAGCCCATCCATGTTTCGAAGACCACGCAGCTGAAAGAGTGTTTGGTCGCAACGGGATTCCCCAGCCACAAGCGGCACGAGAATCCGAATATTTACTTTTACCATCAAATCACGTTGCGGACGCACGGCGTCCGCCGGGCGGGATCAGCGGCGCTCGATCTGTGCATGGTCGCCTGCGGCCGCTTCGACGGCTTTTGGGAGTTCAATCTCAACCCGTGGGACACCGCCGCCGGCGTGCTCATTGTCGAGGAGGCGGGAGGCAAAGCCAGCCGGCTCGACGGCTCGCCCTTTCGGCTCGACAGCAAGGAAACGCTGGCATCCAACGGCCAGGTGCACGATGCCTTGGTGCACGAGTTCCAGCAGATTTTCGCCGGGCGGGACCTTGATCCTCTGCCCGACCCGCGGGAATACAAGCGGTAACAACCGTAACTAGGATGAAATTCTTTCACTGTCGTAGAGTAGAAATCAGAGTACGGGAGATTCACATGCGCAGAAAGCTGGCCTGGATGATGTCAGCGGGAATCATTCTACTGAGTTGTGTCTTTGCCTATGCCCATCGTGCCGCCGTAGTGGAAGCGCCAGATGCGGCCTACGTGAAGTCGTTCGAAGAATGGAAGGCCGAACAGACCGATGATCTGAAGAAGAATTGGCTGTCGCTGGCTGGCCTCTTCTGGCTCAAGCCGGGAGCGAATACCTTCGGCACAGATCCGTCAAATGCAATCGTTTTTCCCAAGGGGCCGGCACATGCGGGCGAATTCGATCTGCAAGGCCAGGACGTTACGCTGAAGATGCTACCCGACGCGCACGCAACCGTGGAAGGGAAGCCGGTCACCTCAGCCAAGCTTGATCCCGATGTCTCCAAACATGCGACGCGCGTGGATATGGGAAGCCTGCGCTTCCACGTGATTGTGCGCGGGCAGCGGGTAGGAATTCGCGTGCGCGACAGTGAGAGCGCGGCCGCGCGCGATTTCAAAGGGATGATGTTTTATCCCCTCGATCTGAACTACCGGGTCACCGCGACCTGGATTCCGTCCGACGGCAAGCAGACGGTCGAGGTACCCACCGCTATTGGCGACGTAAACAATGAGACCGTGCCGGGAACCGTGGCGTTCAAACTGAACGGCGAAGAGCTGAAGCTCACGGCGCTGGGAGGCGACGCCAAAACCGGGCTGTTTTTTGTTTTCACGGACCCAACAGCGAAAGGTGCGGAAACATATCCCGGCGGCAGGTTCCTCGATACGGGGCCAGTGGAGAACGGTACGGTCTCGCTCGATTTCAACCGCGCCTACAATCCACCCTGCGCAGTTACACCGTACGCGACTTGCCCGCTGGCGCCTAAAGAGAACCGCTTGACGGTTGCGGTTACCGCCGGTGAAAAGTTCGACAAAGCCGCGCACGACAAAATGATGCAGGGCCACCACTGAGAGTTCTCGCGTTACAATGAGCCTGTGGGGAGGCCGCTTCGGCGGCCGAATCGACGAAACCTCAGGTTCACCTGTGATCACATCACTTCTGGAACGCAAGATCGAAAAGCGGCCGGTTCGAGTCCGGCTGCAAGGGCGCATTCTCTTCCTTACCGAAGATCCCGAACTCATCAAGCGGCAACTCGCCGGCGAAGATTTGCCCTGGGACACGAAGAACACCGCCAACAATCCCAAGCTGCGCGACGACATTTCGACCGACGAGATCACGCCCGCGCATTACTGCTTCTACTTCGACGAGACGCTGGGAGAAATCCCGTACCTGGGTTTGAAGTGCGGCGCAGTCACTCCGATCGGCCGCGGAGACGTGAAGCGAGGCGGCTTTGTCTGCGCGGTGAGCGGCAACCGCCGCGGCAAGGGATCGAGCCGCGAGCAGTCACCGTACGCCGAGATGTGCGCCGGCATCCGTGTCGTGATTGCGGAAAATATCGAGCGTATCTACAAGCAAAACTGCCAGAACCTGGGCCTGCTGACGTCGACCAATTTCTCGCTGATTGACCGCATTCGCGCCAGGGAAGAAATCGCGTTGAGCGAGTTCACCGCCGGAGAAGATGAAATCACGCGCCAGGTCATCGAGTACGGCGGATTGTTTCCGTTCAACGTTGCTCGCATGCAGGGAAAAGTCTTCCTTCCGCCGATCCGATCCGCGAGTGGAACGCGAGCGATGACACTGGCCGAGAAGATCTTTGCGCGCCACATGATTAACGGCAACGGCGAAAAAAACGAAAGAGGCGAGGTTGGCATCGCGTCGGTCAAGCCCGGCGATACCGGCTTTGCCCGCGCCGATCTGCGCTTCAGCCACGAGTACGTGACGCCGATGGCCGCAATTTTCTTCGAGCATTACGTCGGCAAAGACGCCAAAGTAAACGACCCGGCGAGCATTCTTTTCTTCCGCGATCACCTGACGTTTCTCGATGAGGTTATCTCCGAGGAAAAGAAAAAACTCGGGCTGCTCGATCTCGCAACGCAGCTCAAGCTCAAGCAGCAGGATTTCGCCAAGAAGCAGGGAATCAAACTGCACGGAGAACTCACGGACCGCAAAGGCTCCGAAGGCATCTGTCACTCGATCGTGCTCGAAAGCTACGCGCTGCCCGGCCAGTTGAATATCGGCTCCGATTCGCATACGCCGCATGTGGGTGCAATCGGCTGCGTCGCCTTCGGCATCGGTACGACCGACGTGTTCAATTCATGGATCACGAAAGACGTTCGGGTGAAGGTGCCCGAGTCGGTGCGAATCGTCATTCGGGGCAAAAAGCATCCCAACGTCACCGCGAAGGATTTCATTCTGAAGATCCTCTCGCTGGATTACGTGCGCAGTGGCAAGGCGCTGGCGAAAGTCATGGAGTACTCCGGCGAGGCGATCGAAGAACTCAGCGTGGACGAACGCGCAACGATGACCAACATGGCCGCTGAGATCGGCGGATTCACCGGCATTGTCGCGCCCGACAGAAAAGCCGTCGACTTCCTGGTCGAGCGTCGTGGAATAGATCGCAAGAAAGCGGAAGCAATGGTTAGCGGTTTATACAGCGACCCGGGCGCGCAGTATGCGCACGTGATTGAGCTGGATGCCGCCGAGATCACTCCTATGGTCGCGACACCTGGCGATCCGGGCAATGGTAAGTATGTCCGCGATCTCAACGCGCCCGTGCCAGTTGAAATCGCTTACGGCGGCACCTGCACCGCGGGCAAGAATGAAGACATGGACATGTACGCGCTCGTGCTCGCCGACGCCCTCAAACACGGCACGGGAGTGGCCGACTCGGTGAGGTTCTACATTCAGTTCGGTTCGCAGGAGACGCGCGACTACTGCGTGCGTCGCGGATATCTCGATATCTTCCACAAGGCCGGCGCACAAGTGATCGAGCCCAGTTGCGGCGCTTGCATCAATGCCGGGCCGGGAGTCTCCACGCGCCCTGACCAGGTCGTCATCAGCGCGCAGAACCGCAACTTCCCCGGCCGCAGCGGCCCCGGGCAAATGTACCTGGCTTCGCCGCTTACCGTTGCCGCGAGCGCGGTAGCGGGATACATCGTGGAGTACGAGCCGAGCGAGAAGACAGAGTTGGTGGGTGCGTAGACTACCCCAGAGAGTTTTCTGTACGCGTGCTCACCAGCCGGGATTTCAATCGTCTGACCGGTTCAGGAGGTCGCCATGACCCGCTTCCGCCTGCTTCTGGTCGCTGCCATCACCATCAGCTCCGCCGTCGCTGCAATCGCTTACCACGCGTCGGTGCCTGCGACTGCGTCCGCCGATCCCGCATCCACCGGTTCTGTCTCCCCGGCAGGCCAGATGCTGGAGCCGAGATCCGGCCACACAGCCACATTGTTGCCGGATGGCCGCGTGCTGATCGTCGGCGGCATGCGGCGCAATCAGGACTTCTACAAGTCGGCCGAGCTTTACGATCCCGCCACTGGTAAGTTCCAGCCGACCGGCGAGATGAGTATCGGCCGCGTGGGTCAAATTGCCGTTCTGTTGCCGACCGGCAAAGTGCTGGTCGCAGGAGGTTGGGTCGGGAACGGGGGCACAGATTCCGCCGAGCTGTACGACCCCGCAACTGGCAAGTTCACGTTGATCTCCAAGATGAATAGCCGGCGCGGAAGGCCAAGCGCGACCCTGCTCGCCAGCGGCGACGTGCTCATCGCCGGCGGAGAGCGTGAAGATAACGAGTCCCTCGCTTCAGCTGAAGTCTTCCATGTAAAGACGCTGTCGTTTCAGCCCACGGGCTCCATGCATCACGCGCGCGTTTCGCACACGGCAACTCTGCTCCATGACGGACGCGTTCTGATCGCCGGCGGCTATTCTGGCGACGTTACGTCGAGTGCAGAGATTTATGACCCCAAGACCGACACCTTCACTGAGACCAGCAGTATGGGGATTGCACGCTGCAAGCACACTGCGGGCCTGCTCCCGGACGGGCGAGTGCTGATCGCCGGCGGCTCCGACAATCGGGGATGGGAAGGAAATCTCGCAAGCGCCGAGATCTACGATCCGCATGCGGGAAAATTCACAGCTGCCGCTTCGATGAACGACAGCCGCTTCAAACTGCCGGATGAGGCGGTGGAGCTGGCCTCAGGAAAGCTGCTCATTGCGGGTGGCAGCAAAGACGTAGAGGTGTTCGATCCAATCGCGGGCAAATTCCTGGTTGCTGCCGGTCAGATGAACGATGCCTGCCACTACATGACGGAAACCAAGCTGAAGGACGGCCGTGTGTTGCTGGCTGGTGGATATCCGAACGACGATCAAGCAACGGCGCAGACGTGGATTTACCGTCCGTAGGAGTGTTATCGCAATTACCGGCCTCCCCGCGATGCTTGCGATCTTGCTCTGCTTGCAAGTGGTTGAATCCAACCAGGATGGTTGAAATCAGCCGCTTGGAATTCCGCAACTTTTCTGACCCAGGATTGTTCAAATGGGTAGAGAGTTTGGAAAGAGCTTCCGGAGCCGCACTCGACAAGGGATAGCGATCCGGGGCGGGAGGTGAGCATGCGGTACATGAGATACATTGCGTTGCTGGCGGTGATGGTGGTCATGCCATTCGCGTATTCGCAAGCGCAGGTAACAGTGGGAGTGCGGGTTGGACCGGTCGGCGTTGCGGTGGGACCGGCTCCAGTTTGTCCGTGGGGCTATTACGGATACTACCCGTATGCTTGCGCTCCTTACGGCTACTACGGTCCTGATTGGTTTGTGGGTGGCGTGTTCGTTGGTGCCGGCCCGTGGTTCCATGGTCCAGCGTGGTTGGGACGCTGGGGCTGGGCGAATGGCTGGTATGGTCGCCCATGGTACGGTCATCCGGGCTGGGGTCGTCCGTGGGGATGGCGGCCTGGCTTTGTCGCCCGTGGCCCAGTCGGTGGCTTCCACGGCGGATTCCACGGTGCACCGGGCTTCCGCGGAGGCTTTCATGGAGCGGCATTTCATGGTGGTGGATTCCACGGAGCGCCAGCATTCCATGGTGGCGGTTTCCACGGCGGAGGCTTCCACGGCGGCGGTGGGTTCCATGGTGGTGGATTCCACGGTGGCGGACGCCGCTAACGGCTTTCCCTCGTGATTCGGTGACCAAGGCTGGCAGTGTTCAACTGCCAGCCATTTTCTTTTGCTCCAGTTTCTCCTAACCTTTAACGCCGCACGCTGTACCCGCTGCCCGCATTCTTGTTAGAATGTGCGGGCGTTCAACCGTCGCGGTAGTAAAATAGGGCAAGACGAAGAGACTCTCAGGAGACAAACACCTTTATGACCTATGTGATTGCTGAGCCGTGCATCGGCACGAAAGATACCGCTTGTGTGGACGCATGCCCGGTGGATTGCATTCATCCCAAGAAGGACGAGCCCGCCTACGCGACGGAGGAATTGCTGTACATCGATCCGGTGGAGTGCATTGACTGCGGGGCTTGCGTCCCGGTGTGCCCGGTCTCGGCCATCTTTGCTCTCGACGATCTTCCGGAGAAATGGAAGGAGTTCACGGCTCGCAACGCGAAGTACTACGGCCGCTGACTTCAGACGAATCTCAAAGGCGCGCGTCTGTGCGACGCGTGCCTGTTTGTTTTTGCCCGCCTTCTCGCAACGCCCGAGTTCCGGTGTCATTTCCGAACAGGAAGGGCGCGGCTTCAGCCGCGCTGCTGAGAGTTAACAAGAATGTGGGCTTTAGCCCCTGAGGGCGATGAGGCTTACTCGATGAGTTCGCTATCTCGCTAGTGCTTCGCGAACAGGTCGCCGCGGCGTTTATCCGCGTTTCCGAGAAGCTCGGCGTCGATTCCTGTGTGCGCTTTCAGCGCGTCCAGCACGCGAATGTAATTGCGCTTGTGCAAGCGCAGCACCAGCACCTCGTGCGCATCCTGATCGTGGTATTGAATCTGCAGCCAGTGGGTCTTAGAGGGTTTGAGAATTGGAGTGAGTGACTCGGTGTATTCGTAGGAGCACTTATCGATCTGGCCATAGGGAACTTTGACTGCCTGCCCCTTCTTCGGCCGTACTTCGATGGCCTTGTCGTTGTCGCTGAACGTCAGCAGGGCCTTGATTTCCTTCCCCTTGTTGTTGGGCATTCTGACGCGGTTGAAGGAGGTCTCTTCGGCGGCGGCAAGGCCGGTCGCGAGTGAGAGGATGAGCAGGGCGCTGAGCAGTCTTTTCACGATGGTGAAAGTATATCGGAATGAGAAGCCAGTATGCGCGCTGCGGCTTGCCACGGCGGCGATGTTTCTGGTGACGGCTGATGACGGCAACTGCTTCCATTAAGGCTGACGCCCAACCGCCCTTCCACTAAAATCAGCCTCAGACATGGCCCTGCGAGAGTCAGAAGCGATCGTTCTGCGGACATACCCGATGCGCGAGGCCGATCTGCTGGTCACGCTCTTCACGCGCGCCGAGGGCAAAGTGCGCGGGGTGGCGCGCTCGGCCAAGAAGTCCAAACGTCGGTTCGGCGGGGCGCTCGAGCCTCTGACCTATGTGCGTGCATTTTATGACGTTCGCGAAGGGCAGGAACTGGTTCGGCTCGATGCCTGCGATGTGCTCGAGTCTCCGCTGGCCTCGGAGGTCAGCTACGCCCGCGCGGTCGCACTCGGCCACGTTGCCGAATTGCTCGACGAACTTCTCCCCGACCGCGAAGCGAACGACGCCATTTTCCGCCTCACGCTTTCCGTGCTCCACGTTCTGACCGGAGCGGAAGTCTGGATGCCGGTGACATATTTCGAATTGTGGCTGACGCGCCTGGTCGGTTTTCTGCCCGAGCTGTCCGAGTGCATTGTGTGCGGCCGCAATCTCAATGGAAGCCGCGCGTATTTTCACGCTCTCGCGGACGGGCTCATGTGCGCCGACGACAAACGCCTGGCCTCGTCAGAAATTTCCAGCGAATCGCGCGCATTGGCCGCGCAGATGTTCCGTTCTCCGGTGGAGAGCTTTGCAGGCACAGCGTGGCCCAAAACACAGTGTGCTGACCTGCGCAAGTTTCTGATCCAGACCCTGCAGCGGAATATTGAGAAAAAGCTGGTCACAGCTACGATGTTGGAAAAAGGTGACTTCTAGGGCAGCAGCGACACGAACCAGGCGAACACTCGCTAGTTTCTCTCCCCAAATCCATGCCTGCCCTTGCACTGCTTGCAAAACTTCGGCGGCTCGGTGTTGTCGACACGGTGCTGCACCGGCTTCAGCGTGCGCAAGTAGGCGAAGATGGCCGTCAGGTCCTCGTCGGTCAGGTTCCGGAAGTACGCCCACGGCATGATGTTGGAGAGCGGCCGCGCCTGGACGCTGCCTGTACGAATTACGTTGATGAACATCTTTTCGTCGAAATACGAGATGCCTGACGGATCTGGGGTTAGGTTCAGAGACGCCACAGTGATCAGTTTCTTCGGATCTGGCCCCCAATAACCAATTAGGGGCGCGCCACCGGCGAATTCCATGCCCGGAATTTGATTGCCCTGCTCATCCACCGGAGTGTGACAGAGGTCGCAATGCCCGACGGTCACCAGATATTTTCCGTATGCCACCCGGTCCGATTTATCTGGTTCGGGTACGTGCGCGAGCGGCGAGAGCGGCTGAAAGGTTTTCTTGATGTCGTCGGTCAGGACGGTTGGCGGCCGCTCGATGTGCACTGGTTGCAGAGATCGCTCGTAAACGATCACGGAAGCCAGATCCTCGTCCGACAGACTGCGGAAGTACGGGTACGGCATCAGCGGATACAGCGTGCGGCCGTCATGACCAATCCCTTGCCGCAACGCCCGCACAAAGTCTGCATCCTTCCATTTTCCCGCCCCGAGTCCGGATCTGGCGTGATATTGGGAGCCACGACGCGGTTCGGATCGGGCAGCTCAACCTCCTCGTTGGGAAAGACTTGCCCCCCGCCTTTCTTGCCCTCTACCGGGTGCGATGGACGCTGCGTGAAATCGTACTCAGAGTGGCAGAGGGTACATTGCACCAGCCCCTCGACCAGATATTTGCCGCGCGCCAGCCGCTCCGGCGTGCGCGGGATGGGTTCCATCTCAAGAACCGACAGTGCCGGTTGAGACGCGTCAGGAACGGATGCTTTCTGACAGCCTAGACACAAACAGAGCAGGAAAAAGCGTTGGAACCACTGTCCCGAAAGTCGACCTTCGCACTTTCATGCAGGCCCCCCAATGGCGAAATTGAAATGCGACGTCAGTGTTTTGGGCTTTTGCCCGCGGAAGTATCTCACATAATCCCCGGTCGCGAAAAAGTCGCCATATGGACTAGCCGTCCGCAGGCGAACCGCCGCGTACTTCCGTTACAATCCGCGCTTCCGTTACAATCGAGAATTACTGCAGGGCGTTCTTTCTCCGTAGGAGAACGCATCGCTCATGAAGTCACCCTCGTCAAATCCGCCGACGTACCAGCAGCTGATCCTGCGCCTGCAGACGTTCTTCGCCGACCGCGGATGCGTGCTGCAGCAGCCCTACGACGTGGAAGTTGGCGCGGGCACCATGGCGCCGGAAACCTTTCTGCGCGTGCTCGGGCCACAGCCATACAAGGTTGCCTATGTGCAGCCCTCGCGACGCCCAGCCGACGGCCGCTATGGCGAGAATCCCAACCGACTGTTCAAGCACACGCAGCTGCAGGTCATCCTGAAACCTCCGCCGGAGAATGTGCAGGAGCTTTACCTGGAATCGCTGGGCGCGATCGGCATCGACCTGCGCCATCACGACATCAAGTTCGAAGAGGACAACTGGGAGTCGCCCACGCTGGGAGCGTGGGGGATCGGCTGGCAGGTCATGCTCGACGGGCTGGAGATCACGCAGTTTACGTATTTCCAGCAATGCGGCGGCGTCGATCTGAACCCCATTTCGGCTGAGCTGACGTATGGGCTGGAGCGCATCGCCGCATTTTTGCAGGACGTGGACTCGATCTACGACATCGTGTGGGCGCGCGATCCCGAGACTGGCAGCGTGGTGAAGTATGGCGATGTCCGCCTGGCCGATGAGCTGCAATTTTCGGTCTATAACTTCGAGGCCGCCGATGTACAGAAAACCTGGAAGCACTTCGAACTGTATGAGGCGGAGTGCAAGGCGCTGATTGAAGGAGTTAATGCCACTCTCGCTTCCTTTGCCAGAGGATGTGGTCCAGTCTTGAATGCAGAAGTAAAAGAAGCAATGCGGAAAGAAGGCATACCGGGAGGACTAAGAGTCCTAAGAGGGCCTATTCTTGCCGCTTACGACCTCTGCCTGAAGTGCTCGCACCTGTTCAATATTCTCGACGCACGCGGAGCCATTTCGGTGACCGAGCGTGTCGGCGTGATTGCCCGGGTGCGGGCTCTGGCTGTGGGAATCGCCAGAGCGTGGGTTGAGCAACAAAAGGGCGATGCGCAGAATGAGCAGGATCGTGGAGAATCGGACAAGGCTAGTTCGAGAGAGCAGGCGCACAAACAAAAGGCGAAGAAACAGAAGCTGGCGCCCGTCGGATAGGGCTTTTCGGCTTTGCACAGGCCGATGTGATCAGTATCACATTCGAGCTTTCGAGCAGTCTGAGAAACTGGACGGAATAACTCATGGCAGATTTTCTCCTTGAGATCGGTTGCGAAGAGATTCCCGCGCGCATGATCGACGCGGCCTCAACCGAGTTGCGCGAGCGCGTCGGCGCAATCCTCGCCCGCGAGCGGCTGGGCGGTGGCGACCTTACGAGCTTCGACACGCCACGGCGGCTAGCCGTTCTCGCCTTTGGAATTTCTACGGCGCAGGCAGATGTTGTCGAGCAGGTGACCGGCCCCTCGGTGAGCGTCGCCTACAAAGACGGTCAGCCGACGGCTGCGGCCCAGGCTTTCGCCAAGAAGGCCGGTGTCGATGTCTCGCAGCTCGAAAGGATGTCCACTGCGAAAGGCGAGTACATCGCTGCAAAAGTGACAAGAAAAGGCCGCACTGCCGCAGAAATTCTGGCTGAAGCTTTGCCCAAAGAAATCGCGACGATTTACTGGCCCAAGAACATGTACTGGCGCAAGCCGAGCGAGCGCTTCGTGCGCCCGGTGCGCTGGCTCGTGGCGATGCTCGACGGCGAGGCGATTCCGCTCGAATTCGCGGGCATTCGGGCAGGGAAGAGTTCGCGCGGACACCGGATTTTGTCTGACGGCGCAGTGACGATTCCCCACGCCGGATCTGCCTACGTTGAGTCTCTGCGGGCAGCGAAAGTTCTGGGCCGCGGCGAGCGTGAGCAGCAGATTCGCAAAGCGCTCGACGCCGCGATGCGCACCATCCCCGGCGCACGCTGGCGCGAGGACAAGGCGCTGCTCGAAACCGTGGTAAACCTGACCGAGTTTCCGTCGGTGATTCTGGGGAGTTTTGATCCGCAATTCCTGGTGCTTCCCGAAGAAGTCTTGGTCACGGTGATGCGCGATCACCAGAAATATTTTGCCGTTGAAGATGCGAGTGGCAAGCTTCTGCCGCATTTTCTCGCCGTGCTCAATACCGACAGCGACCCGCACGGGCTGATTCGGCACGGCAACGAGCGCGTGCTGCGGGCGCGTTTCAACGATGCACGTTTTTTCTGGGAGACCGATCAGAAAAAGTCGCTGCTCGAGCGAGTGGAATTGCTGCGCCACGTCACGTTTCAGAAAGATCTCGGCAGCTATTACGAAAAGACGCGTCGTGTGCAGCGCCTATGCAGCTGGGTCAGCGAGCAGATAAGACAAACCGGCATGGCGGTGCGGCCGGGAGTGATTCACAAGGCAGCGTGCCTGGCGAAAACGGATCTCACCACCGAACTGGTGAAGGAGTTCACCGAACTGCAGGGCATCGTGGGCGGGCTCTATGCGCGCGTGCAGCAGCTCGACGAGAGCCTGCCCGAAGCCACGCGCATGGCTGTCGCCGACGCGATCTACGATCATTACAAGCCGGAATCCACCGAAGACAGCGTGCCGCGCTCGATGGAGGGCGCTGTGCTTTCGGTTGGCGACAAGGCCGATTCGATCGCCGGGATGTTTGCCCTGGGATTGGTGCCCAGCGGGTCGAAAGATCCGTTTGCCCTGCGGCGGCAGGGGAACGCAATCGTCAAAGTCATCGCAGAAAAAAAGCTGCCCCTGCGGCTCGGCGAGCTGATGCGGGATGCGCGGGCGGGATACCAAAAATCGGAAGCAGAGAAGAAGTTTGTCGACGATACGAGATTCTCGGAATCCGTGGCCACGTTCTTCCGCGAGCGCGTTGAGTTTTATCTGAAGGATGTCCGCGGCTATGCCTACGACGTCGTAAAGGCCGTGCTCGGGGCTGATTCAGAGGACGTTGTGGATGCCGTGGAGCGGGCCGAAGCGGTGAAACAGGTGCTGTACATGCCCGAATTTCAGGCCATCGGCGCGGCTTGCAAGCGCATACGCAACATCCTGAAACAGGCTGCGGAGAAGGGAATTCGGCCGGCATCGAAGTGGCAACCCCTTCCCGACTCGCCCGCCGAGGAGAACAATCTCGCCGCCTATCTGGAAACGAACGGACCACGGATCGAGGCCCAGCGCAGAGAGAAAAAATATGGCGAGGCGCTCCTATTGCTGGCGACCGCACGGGAGCCCGTGGACGCATTTTTCGACAAGGTCATGGTCATGGTCGAAGACGAGCGCGTGCGAGCGAATCGTCTGGCGCTCTTGGAGACGCTGCTAAAGGAATTCTCGACCATTGCCGATTTCTCTGAGATCGTGACGGAGGGAAAGGCGTAAAGGTTCTACCGGCGGTCAAAGAGCAAGTTCCTCGCGCCAAACGACGGCGCTCGGAATGACAAGCAATTGGGTGAAGATCCACAGAAACCAAATATCCTGAGCAGAGGACTCATATGGCGACAATCACTCTCCCTGAAACTGAAATGCAGAAGCCCACGGCCAAAGCAAGCACAACCAAGTACATGTATTTTTTTGGCGGCGGCAAGGCGGACGGCGACGGCAAGATGAAGGACGTGCTGGGCGGCAAGGGCGCCGGGCTAGCCGAAATGACCAATGCCGGGCTGCCCGTGCCTCCGGGATTCACCGTCCAGACCGAGGCCTGCCGCGAATACATGCGCGGAGCGCTCTCTAAAGAAGTCGACACGCAGATGAACGAGGCGCTGGCCAGGCTCGAGTCGCTGCAAGGGCAGAAACTCGGCGCGGGCGACAACCCGCTGCTGGTGAGTGTCCGATCAGGCGCAAAGTTTTCCATGCCCGGCATGATGGACACCATCCTTAACCTCGGCCTGAACGACAAGAGCGTGGAGGCGCTGGCGAAACGGAGCAACAATCTGCGCTTCGCGGCGGATTCCTACCGTCGGCTGATTCAGATGTTTGGCAACGTCGTGCTCGACATTGAGAAAGCAGCCTTCGAGGAAGTCTTCGACGCGAAGAAAAAGCAGAAGAAAGCGAAGCTCGACACCGATCTCGACGCCAAAGCGCTGCAGGAAGTAATCGCCGAATACAAGAAAGTCGTGAAAAAGCACGCCAAGCGCGACTTCCCGCAGGATCCGCACGAGCAGTTGGTCATGGCGCGCGACGCCGTCTTTCGCTCATGGCAGAACGAACGTGCCAAGCACTACCGCCGCATCAACAACATTGACGACATGCTGGGCACCGCCGTCAACGTGCAGGCCATGGTCTTCGGCAACCTCGGCGAGACCAGCGGCACGGGAGTCGGCTTCACGCGCAATCCCGCAACCGGCGCGAAAGAGTTTTACGGCGAGTTCCTGATGAACGCGCAGGGCGAAGACGTGGTCGCCGGCATCCGCACACCCGTGCATATTTCCGAGCTCGAGAAAATCATGCCGAATGTCTACAACCAGCTGCGCGACATCACCACGCGGCTCGAGCAGCATTATCGCGATATGCAGGACTTCGAGTTCACCATTCAGGATGGCAAGCTCTACATGCTGCAGACGCGCAACGGCAAGCGCACTGGACTGGCCGCTGTGCGCGTGGCGATTCAGATGGTGGAGGAAGGGCTGATCAAGAAGGAGGAAGCCATCTTCCGGGTCGAGCCGAACCAGCTATATGACTTTCTCGTTCCACGGCTCGACGAGAAAAGCACCAAGGTTGAAGTGCTGGCGACGGGACTGCCGGCCTCGCCGGGAGCGGCAGTCGGCCAGATCGTGTTCAGTGCCGACGAAGCGGTCGCGAAGGCCGGGCACGGAGCAAAGAAGCATCCCGTAATTCTGGTGCGCGCCGAAACCACGCCCGAAGATATTCAGGGCATGGAAGTCGCCGTGGGTATTTTGACCTCGCGCGGCGGCATGACCAGCCACGCTGCGGTCGTGACGCGCGGCATGGGCAAGTGCTGCGTGGCCGGCGCGGGCGATATCGCGGTGGACGAAAAAAAACAGGAAATGCGCGTCAAGGGCCAAACGTTCAAGGAAGGCGACTGGATCTCACTCGATGGCACGACCGGCCGCGTGATCAAGGGCAAACTGCATACCATTCCACCTACCGCCGACGATCCGGAATTGTTGAAGCTGCTGGGGTGGGCGGAGCCGTTCCGCAAGCTTGGAGTGCGTGCAAATGCCGACATTCCGCGCGATGCGATTCAGGCGCGCGCGTTTGGAGCCGAAGGCATCGGCCTGTGCCGCACCGAGCACATGTTCTTCGCGCACGATCGCATCCCGCACATGCGAGCGATGATTCTTGCCGACAACGAGAAAGACCGCCGCGCGGCTTTGAAGAAGCTGCTGCCCATGCAGAGGTCCGATTTCGCCGGCCTCTTTAAGGCCATGCCGGGATTGCCCGTCACCATCCGCTTGCTGGATCCCCCGCTGCACGAGTTCCTGCCCAAGCGCGAGAAACTGATGGTCGACATCGCCACGATTCCTCATGCAGGTGCCAAGCAGAAGAAAGCTCTGCTCGACGAGTATCGCGAGTATGGCGCCAAGAGTGCTGGCGCTCTGAAGAAGCTTCTGCCAACGCTGCTGGCCCGCGTGGAGGAGTTGCATGAATTCAACCCGATGCTTGGGCATCGCGGTTGCCGCTTGGGCATCACCTATCCGGAAATTACCGAGATGCAGGCGCGCGCCATTTTCGAGGCCGCTGTGGCCGTGGAGAAAGAAGGAGTCAAAACCCACGCCGAGGTGATGATCCCGCTGGTCGCTACTCTCAAAGAGACGGCGAATCAGGCGGCGATTGTGCGGCGGGTGGCCGATGAGGTCTTCAAAGAGAAAGGCAAATCAGTCCACTATCTTGTCGGTACCATGATCGAGTTGCCGCGCGCGGCGCTGGTCGCGGACGAGATCGCAAAGGAAGCCGAGTTCTTCTCCTTCGGCACCAACGATCTCACGCAAACCACCTTCGGGTTCTCGCGCGACGACATCAACAAAGTTCTGCCCACGTATCTGGGAGAAGGGATTCTGAAGCAGGATCCGTTCGCCGTCATTGACCGCGATGGCGTGGGCGAGCTGGTGCGGATCGGCATCGAGCGTGGGCGCAAGACGCGGCCGAAGCTCGAGGTCGGCATCTGCGGCGAGCACGGCGGAGAACCGTCGTCGGTCGAGTTCTGCCACCAGGTTGGCATGGATTACGTCGCCTGTTCGCCATTCCGCGTGCTCACCGCGCGCCTGGCTGCGGCGCAAGCCGGCGCCAGCGACAAGCTCAAGGTCGAGGGC
Source organism: Candidatus Sulfotelmatobacter sp. (assembly GCA_030038255.1). GTDB lineage: Bacteria > Acidobacteriota > Terriglobia > Terriglobales > Acidobacteriaceae > Sulfotelmatobacter. The sequence goes on from JASHPH010000248.1 coordinate 21,918, forward strand.
GGCAGAACCAAATGAAAACCGCAGAGGGCGCTAAGGACGCGAAGTAGTTGAGGTTTGTCGTGGAAACGAACGAAACTTCAGGCGTCATCGTGGACGCGGCGATGAAGGTTCATACGGCGCTCGGTCCGGGACTTCTGGAAAGCGTCTACGAGAAATGCCTGAAACACGAACTGGTCAAGCGGGGTTTGCGAGTGGAGTCGCAAGTTTGGTTGCCTGTGGTTTTCGACGGTGTCGAGATCGAAGGCGGCTATAAGATCGACCTGCTGGTAGAGGACCGGATCGTAGTGGAACTGAAGGTGGTGGAACAGATTTTGGAAGTTCACAAGGCCCAGCTGCTGTCATATTTGAAACTATCAAACCGGCAGGTGGGCCTGCTGATCAACTTCAATGTCGTCCATTTGCGAGACGGCATCCGAAGACTTGTGAATTGTTACCAACGCTCTGCGTCCCCGGCGTCCTCTGCGGTTGTGGTGTAATTCACTGCACTTTCTGCAGGCGGGCGATCAACTTCTGCGCAAGATTTTCTTCTGACTCGGACCACAGCAATCGTCCACTCGCGCGGGTGTTCTTCTCCGCCTTCATG
>JASHPH010000249.1 GCA_030038255.1 Candidatus Sulfotelmatobacter sp.
ATGCCGATGCCCTTCAGGGCCGCCTCAAACTGCTTGATGTTGTCCGGCATGAGCTGCTGCTTCAGCGCCATCGCGGTCGGCGAATCCTTCAGGGAGCGATAGTCCACCGAGATGACTTGCAGCACTTCGGCGGGGATGCACGCCCGCCCGGACGAGTTCAGCGGCACGGCATAGGCCATGCTCACCAGGAGAAGGGAAGCCACGCACAGCTTTAAGAGTTTCATAGCACCTCGAAAGTCAGAGAACGCGAAATCCTGAACCGCTCAATTCTGAGAAATATGGGGAGCGAACGCACCGTTATCTTGGATGCGCGCTCAGGTTCTGTTGCCAGATCACTTTATTCTATTTTACTTGCAGCCTGAGATCGGAACAAAGGTACGATCGGAACAAAAGTACATACCCCGTTGACGGTTCGGGGGCAGGGAATCAGCCGCTGCATTTCCTACCGGATGCCACCAGATTCCAAGCCAATCCTAATCATCGTCCGGCCCGATGGGCGGGGTTTTGTCGTTCAGAAAGTAGGCTGCGTTCTGCTTTGCATTAATGAATGTGAACTTCAACGGCGTCTGGCTCCAGTTGAAGCAGTCGGACAGAGCATCGGCATGGGCATCGGCGTAGCCAAGCGAAGGCAGACGAAAGTTCTGCTCAATGAAGTTCAGGATGCTTCCGAAATCATGCGTCACGTGTGAGATGTACCCCGCCTTGGCGTAGGGCGAGATCACAATCAGCGGTACGCGAAAGCCATAGACGTAACCCGATCCCCAGCTGGTGCCATTGGCGATGACTTGGGGCGGAGGAACGTGGTCGTACCAGCCTCCCCAATCGTCCCACGTGACGATGATTGCGGTATTCGACCAGTAAGCGCTGGTCCCGATCGCATTCACGATGGAGGCAACCCAGGAGGGTCCACCCGTCGTGGCGGTGGATCCGGCATGGTCGGAGTTCGGGCCGGAAGGAATCACCCAGCTCACCGCGGCCAGTTGGTTATTCGCAATGTCGGTCAAGATAGGAGCAGGATTCTGCGTGGTATAGATGATGACGTTATTCAGCCAATCCGAACTCTGGCAACTGGTGGCGTTGGGAGGAGTGGCATTGGGACCGCAGAGGTGCTGGATCGCGTTGGGAGCAGTCCATATGGAGCCGGCGGTGGGAGTGTAATAACGCCAGGACAGTCCGGCGACGTCGAGTTCGTCGGTCAGGGAAGCGTGCTCGAAGCAAGGGTAGATAGGGGGATTGCTCGATTCGTTGCCGAATGGATCGATGACGGTAACGGTCTCGGCAGACGGGGCAGTGCAGCCTGTATTACCCGATGCATTTGAGACGCCGGAAGGGTTTTCGGAAACGAAGAGATTACTGCCTGTTGACGGCGCTGACGTGCCGGAGATGATGAACTGGTGCGCCGGCATGCTGGGTCCCTCGTTGGTTTGAAACATGTGATCGCCGAAGGTGTATTGCTCGGCCATTTGGAAGTATGGGCCGACATCGGAAGCCTGCACGTAGTAGAACTGCGCATTGGGCGGCGGGCAGTTCGGCGCGTTCTTGGAACAGGTGATGGGGATTTTGTCGGCGCCATCCATCTTGCCGCCGTCGTACATGTCGACGAAGGCAGCATGCGCGTGGCTGAGATCGTAATCGATGCCGAGAGGCGTGGGCTGGAGCGTGATCGTGTTGCCCGAGGAGTCTGTGCCGGTGGAAGCAATTTCGGCGCCGTTATCGATCAGCGTCTGGTCGTGAAACAGATTGTCGGGAGTGCGATTCTCCTGAAAGATAACGACGATGTGCTGGATGGTTCCCAGCGGGGGCGGTACAGACACAATGGTCGAACTGCTGCAGCCGTTCAGGCTGAACAGCAGCATAGCGGTGAATAGCAGCACGAGGGAGAGGAAGAGGAAGGCGGCTCGACGCATAGGCGATTCACCTCCGATGGCAGCACATCAATTTGAACCCTGAGTCTGAGGTTTCCACTCGGTTGCAGGAAAATATTTTCCCTTGTGGTTTGGTTGCCATCCCGAAGCTAACAACGATGTTCGAGCACGCCGCCGTGGTCGCTATTAAAGAGCCTTGGCCCGCTGGCGCACGCTGGTGGCAAAAGCCTGATCCTTCAGAGAATCCAAGTTGATCTCCACATTTGCCAGAGCGCCTTTCACGGCGGCCTGCGCTAGGGCCTCGGCGGTGGCCAGGTCGGATTTCATGTTTGGATTGGTGATCGGCACGAGCGACTGTGTGATGGCGGCGATTTCGTGCGCTTTCTCGGCCACGCGTAGGGGAACGGACGTGGCCTCTTTCAACGCGGCCTCGATCACAGCTTCCGCGGCTTGTTCATCGGTCGCGGCCTTGGCTTGCTTGTAGGCCTTCATCACGGAGTTGTAAGACTCGGCGTCGGCGTCAATGGCGGCTTTCAACTCTTCGCGCAGCGGTGTCAGCCGGGCAATGGCCGCGCTCAGCTGCGACTCATATTGCAGGTAGGCTTTCTTTCCGCGCGACATGGACGCCACCATCGTGGCCAATCCGGCAGCCATGGCAGCCGCTGCCGCCGAGGCGCTGCCGCCGCCGGGAGTGGCCGTAGGCGCGGCAAGTTGTTCGACAAAGGGCTCGACCCCGGCTCTCAACCCGCCAACCGCGACTTTGCCACCCATGACGGCTGCTAGGCGGTTCTCGAGAATTAACGACGAATCGAAATTCTCGACCTGCAGGAACCACTCGGCGGCCTGTTCCAGCGCTTTCTTCGGGATGAGACCGACGATTTCGCTCGATACCGGCAGGACTCCATGCCGCGCCGCCTCACGCTTGACGAACTCGAAGACGCGGTGTATGGGCGTCTGCTCGAAGTCGGTGAGATTCATGGAAACCTGGGCGAGTCCGCGAACGAGAAAGCCGGCGCCTTTGACGAAGCGCAGTCCGCCGTTCGAGAAGCGCACAGCCTTGGCGACCTTCTTGGCGATCTCGACGTCCGGAGTGTTAAGAAAAACGTTGTAGGCGATAAGAAATTTGCGCGCGCCGACGACCGTCGCGCCGGCCGTGGGATGGACGCGCGGCTCGCCAATGTCGGGGCGCCGGGCAGGGTTCGTGGCGATTTCGGCGCGGATGCCTTCGAACTGGCCGCGGCGAATGTTCTCAAGGCCTTGGCGTTCGGGAATTCTGGCCGCGGCCTCGTAGAGATACACGGGGATCTGGTACCGCTTCCAGATTTCTTCGCCGACGTGATTCGCCATGGCGACGCAATCTTCGATGGTCACGCCGTTGATGGGAATGAAGGGCACTACATCGGCCGCGCCCATGCGCGGATGAGCGCCGGTGTGAACGTTAAGATCGATCAGTTCAGAAGCCTTGCCGACGCCGCGAATCGCGGCTTCCTGAATCGCCTCGCGTTCACCGACCAGCGTGATGACGCACCGGTTGTGGTCGGCGTCCATCTCGCGGTCAAGCAGGTAGACGCCCGGCATCTTCATGGCGTCGACGATGGCGTCAACTTTGGCCTTGTCGCGGCCCTCGGAGAAATTCGGCACACATTCGACGAGCGTAGACATAACGGAGAAGAATAACGGTCGCTGGAGCGAGCGCGCAAGGTTTGGAGTGAACTAAGAGAATCCTCACCACGGAGGGCACAGAGAACCCAGAGGATCAGTGTTTGTGACTGGAGAAGAACCTTCCCACGCCTAGCCGCACCTGCACCGTGTTCACTCCCGGGTTCAGATTGGCCAGGCCGGCGTTGGAGATGTGCATATAGCGCAGCTCGAGGCTGACGTTATGTCTTGGCCCCAGGATGTGCATACCGAGCGCGGCCTGGTCCATGAAGTTCACGGTGTTGGTATACGTCGGGACGTTGTGGTCGGTGAAGAGCACACCGCCGGTGAGTTCAAGGAAGGGAGACAATCGGCCGCGACGCTGGAAATTCCATTTCAGGGCGAATGGGTCGAAGCCCACTCCGTAGGCGGTGTTCGCAGGCTGGAAGACCAGGAAAAGCGGCACGGCGTCGACCGCGTATTCGAAGCGCCCGCGCAGAAAGCCGGGCAGGTGCGGACCGGTGAGAATCCATCCGTAGCGAAGGCCGGCGTTGAAGGCGCCAGTATTGGCGGTTCCGCCGGGGACGGAATGACCTCCGCCCACCCAGATTTGCACTTCGTGACCGCCTTGCTCGGGAGCGGCTTGAGCGATGCACAAACTTCCCCAGGCTAAGAGAACAGCGGCAGTGATCCGGCGCAACGCGGTCATGAGGAGCGGTCGCGGCGCGGATGATCGGCGACGAGTTGCATCAGGTCCCGAGCGACTCGCGAGGTGTTGTGGCGGGCGACGCCGGCTTCCTCGAGATAATCACTGAGCACGGGAATCACGCCGAGCGCCTCGACGGCGTCGAGATCGTTGACGATCTGGCAGGCGCCTTCGCTCGCGTACTTGGCCTTGAGCTCGTCGGAAACCGGCGTGCGGTTGATGAGCGCGTAATCGAAAAGCGGTTTTTGCGCGTGACGGTTGAGAGCGCGGATGTGATCGGCTGCGCTGAGGCCCAGACTTTCATTGGCCTGAGTCATGAGATTGCAGATGTAAACCTTGGTGGCCGGCGACTCGACGATGGCTGCGGAGATGCCGTGCACCAGAAGATTGGGAATGAGGCTGGTAAAGAGCGAGCCGGGACCGATCGTGATCAGATCGGCCTTGGCAATGGCTTCGAGCGTCTGCGGCATGGGCTCGACGTTCGGTGGAACAAGAAACAGTTCGCGAATGCGTCCCTTGCTGGCCGTGATTTTCGTTTCGCCGCGGACACGTGTGCCGTCTTCCATCAGGGCTTCGAGCTCGATGTTCGACGTCGTGGCGGGATAGATGTGGCCGCGGGTGAGCAGAATTTCCGACGACAGCCGCACCGCCTCAGAAAAATCGGAAGTCAGAGAAGTGAGCGCGGCCAGAAAAAGATTCCCGAAGCTGTGGCCTTCGAGTCCGGAGCCCTTGTCGAAGCGATGGCGAAACAGCTTCGATAGCAGGGCCTCATCTTCGCTGAGGGCGACGATGCAGTTGCGAATGTCGCCCGGTGGCAGCATGTTCAGTTCCTTGCGCAGGCGGCCACTTGATCCGCCGTCGTCACTGACAGTGACAACGGCGCAAAGATCCCGAATGACCGGCGAATCGGCTTTCGCCGTGAGCAGCTCCGCGGGCGAAAAAACGAAGCGTTTCAGGCCCTTCAGCAGCGTAGAAAGCCCAGTGCCGCCGCCGATGGCGACTACGCGCAGACCGGGCTCTCGCGCCGCCTTCTCAGGCGTCAAAAGGTCGATGGTCTTGGTTTCCATGGGCTACCTAGTATGGGTGGCCTCGTATAGGTTGCCTCGTATGGGCCGCCTCGTCCCGAGGCCTACGCAGGCTCGTCCTCGTGGAGCACGCCGTCGGATGCACCCAATTCGAGTTCGGCGCCCGGATCCGGATACAGCAGTTCGGTAAAGCGCGGATCCTCGCTCAGATTCTGGAAGTCGGAATCGTTGCGTGCCTGAAAGCGCAGCTGCGGGTTCAGCCGCAGCGCAGCGTCCAGCCGCTTCAGAGAATCCTCGACGTGGCCAGTGAGGCAATCGAGCGCGGCCAGGCCGTAGATCACGAAGTCGGCCTTGGGAGACTGCTTGTGCAGTTTTTCCAGATGCTCGCGGGCCGTCACGTAGTCGCCCAGATTCATCAGCGAAACCGCGTAGTCAAAATGCTCCTCGGTGGTTTTGAACTGTGTGGCCGGTGTGCGTTCCAAATGCTGATTGCAGGCATTGAGATGGACGTTGGCGCGGTCAGCCAACTCCTTACTCGGACCCGCGACGACCTTCTGAAACAGAGGCTTCGCCTTGTCGAATTTATGCTCCTGCATGGCGCGCAGTCCGGCCTCGTAGCTCTGCAATGCCTGCGTGTAGCGCGGGTCTTCCGCCACAGACTTCTTCGCCGTAGGTTTCTGAGCCATGTGCAAAATTCTTCCTGTACTTTTCGGAATAGGAGACTCCTTGGTGTGTCCAGGCTCGATTTCCGAGCAGTAAAGTATCGCCTAAAGAGCGGTTGGAGGGCAACGGCGGTGGACGATACTCAACAGGCAGCACTCAGAATTGGGACGAAGGTTCTTCTGAGAACTGCCTACTGGCCACGGAGTGTTAGTTGATCTCGGTGGCCGTGTCCAGATTGATCTGCTTCCAATCCCCCTTGATGATTCCGGCTCGAATCTGCTCGGCGATCTTGCCTTTCTTGTTCTGCTGGTAGGAGTAGTAAAGCTCCTTCATGCAGGTCGTGCAGCGGGCGCCGTGCGCCGTCTCGAAGCAGCTGTGCAGACTGTTGTGGCCCATGCGGTCGCAATAACAGTAGCAAGGTTGCTGGTGCAGCACGACCGGAATTTTCGCGGCCAGTTCATAGGCATGGAGTTGGTAGGGATGCTCGGCGTCTTTCTCCCAAAGTTCGCCCTTCGACATGATCGGGGGCAGCGTCGTCCCTTTCGGCGGGGGCGCGGCGTTATAGGCCGGGACCTCGTTGGCGTCGCCCTGCGGCGTGGCCCACTGCGCCGACAGGCTCAGGGTGACAAAAAACACTAAAGCCAGCGTAAGGCCGCGATAGACGGGTTTGTTCAGCAACAGTCGGCGAGTCATCGTTCCCCCAGATTGCAGTATTGTAACCTGGCGCAGAGGCCGGCGAAGGCCTTGCTGGGAGCGGAGTCTCGGCGAATCTTACTCCAGCATCTTTCCCTTCGTTTCTGGTAGCTGTGTGGTAGTCAACGCGGCCAGCAGATATCCTGCGGCGCACAAGTAAAACGCCCAGCCCAGCCCTTTGGCTTGTCCAACGCGGCCGATGATCAGCGGAGCGAGCGCGCTCATCATGCGCGCCCCGTTGTAAGTGAAGCCGAGAGCGCGGGCGCGCACGGCCGTCGGAAAGATTTCGCTGCCCATGATTCCGGAGCCCGAAAAAGCTCCTGTGCCGAAAAACGCGACGACGGCGCCCAGCACGAGCAATGCGATCGGTGAGCGCGCCGCGGCATAAAGCGGAATCAGAAGAGATGCTGCAAACGTATAGATAAAAAAAGCTTTGCGCCGCCCAGCGTAATCGGCAACCCAGCCGAAGCTGACGTAGCCCGGGAACATGCCGAACAGGTTCAGGAGCACCATCAGGGTGCTCATGCCCATGATGCCGAACCCGCGTCCACCCTGCTCGACGGGCAGCGCCAAGTAAGGCGGAAGCCAGGTAAACAATCCCCACCACGAAAACAGCAGGAAGAAATTGAACAGCAGCAGGGCGAACGTGTATTTCACGTAAGGAGCACGGAAAATCGTGGCGATTGAAGCTGGATCCTTCTCCTCAAGAGCGCTGCCAGTTTCGGGGCGTGATGCTTGCCACTGCCACATCTCCGACTCAGGAACTCTGCGCCGCATCCACAGCGTCACTAGTGCCGGCAGAATGCCGACGAAGAAGACTGCTCTCCAGCCGAAATAATGCGCCACCGGCCCCGCCACAAGGGCGGCCACGGCGAAGCCCGGCGCCCAGGAGCTCTGCACCAGCGCGATGGCCTTGGCGCGGAATTCCGTGGGCCAGCTTTCGGCAACGAGCGTGGCGCCCGTGTTCCACTCGCCGCCCATGCCCAGCCCGAGCACGAACCGCGCCGCTGCCAACATGGCAACGCTGGTGGCCAGCCCCGAGGCAAACGAGCACACCGAGTACGTCAGGATGCTCGCCATCAGCGCCTGCTTGCGCCCGATCCGGTCGGCCAGGAACCCGAAGAGCATGCCGCCAACACCCGACGCCAGCAACGTGAGCGTCCCCAGAAAACCGGCGACGGTCTTGGTCATGCCCAGATCGCGCATGAGCAGCGCCAGAACCAGCGAGTAGAGCATGGCGTCGAAGGCGTCGAGCGCCCATCCCAGTGCAGCCGCCAGCAGCGTGCGCCGCTGGCCGGGCGTCGCCTGCCGGATCAGTTCCAGCGGACTGATAGCCATGGAGTTAGAAAGAGACTCGGCGGATTGTAAAGCCAGATGGGGAATTGTCCAACTTCGTTTTCGCCAATGATTCTTGGCCAGCCAGAGCCATTACCCTCTAGTTACCCCGGTGTTTCGATTTACACCTTTTTGACAACATGCCCGGGGCTGGTTGGTTAGGCTTTCCTTACCCCCGAAAGAAAATCAAAGGCAAAATCATCGAGGTCAGAGTTATGAGAGTCCGCTTTGGGATCTGCGTGCTCGGATTTCTTTCAGTCTGTCTTACGCCGTGCTTCGCGCACCACACGGCCGTGGTCGTCAACAAGGATAACGCGGTCGAGAATCTCACTTCCGCCCACCTCGCCAAGATTGTGCGCGGGGAAGTGAAGAAGTGGCCTGACGGAAGAAGAATCCTGCTGGTGCTGCACAACGATTCTGTCGGTGAAACTGAAACGCTGGAGCGGCTGAACAAGATGACCGCCGCGGAGTGGAGAGCGTTTGTCGCGGCCCACAAAGAGTCGATCCTCTTCGTCGCGACTGATGCCGATGTTCTGAAGGTGGTACAGTCCCAACCCGGCGCGATCGGCATGATCGACGTGCATTCCGTCGACAACACCATCAACGTGGTTCACGTCGATGGCAAACTGCCGATGGAATTCGGCTACCTGCCCCATTGAGACCTCATCCCGAAAGGCCCGCGTTTTAGGTAGACCCCCGACTTCAGTCGGGGGCGGCGAAGCCGCGGGCCGAGGGGTCTTCGGTGAAACGTCCGTTTGCGGGGGATCTTTCGCTCCCCCTCGCTCCGCTTGCCCCCGGCTAAAGCCGGGGGACTACGAAGAGCAGCTGCGCTCAGGATGACCTCTAAGAATCGTTTCGATGAGGATTGATCCGTCCCAGCAAGTGAAAGTATCGGCGTGCTTTCTTGACATCGTGGGCAATCTGCTCGCGTAGCGCGTCCACCGAAGGAAACTTGATCTCATCGCGCAGCCGCTCCAGGAAACAGATTTCGACCTCGGTCTCGGGCGTCAGTTCGAGAGGATGAAAATTGAGCAAGTGGGTCTCAACAGCAAACAGCTCGTGGCCGAACGTTGGACGATTGCCCACGTTGGTGACGGAGTCAAAGCGCTCCGCTGCTACGCGTGTACAGCTGATGTAAACGCCGTCTCTCGGGACCAGTTCTTCGTAGCGCGACAAATTGATGGTCGGAACGGTGTATTTGGAGCCGTAGCCCCGACCGCGTCCCGGCGTGCCGAGAATGCAGAACGGGCGTGCCAGAAGGTGCCGCGCCCGGCTGACCCGGCCCTCGGCAAGAAGCCGCCGAATCTGGCTGCTCGACACAGTCTCGCCGCGAAGCTTCATCTCGGGATAAACCTTCACCTCGAATCCCATCTCGCGTCCAAATTCGGCGAGCAGTTTGGTGTCTCCTGCGGCCTTGTGTCCGAAGCGGAAGTTGTACCCCTCATGCACCTCGCGCGCACGCAGCTTCTTATGAAGAATCCGATCGGCGAATTGCCGCGGCGTCATCAGCGAAAGATCGCGTCCGAACGGGAGCAAGAGAACAGCATCGATGCCGGTCGCTTCGAGCAGGCGGAGCTTTTCCGGCGTTGGAGTGAGCAGCTTCAATCCGGAGTCTGGGCGCAGAATCCGCGCCGGATGCGGCTCAAACGTGACCGCTACTGCCTTGGTCCCAGCGGCGCGCGCTCGCGCAACGATCTCATGCAAGACGTGCGCGTGCGCCCGGTGCACGCCGTCAAAATTGCCCACGCTGACCAGCGTGGAGCCCCAGCCGGCCGGAACGTCGTCGAGCTTGTGGAAGACTTGCATCGAAAACAAGACCAAACCGCCGAGATCGCCGAACCCGCGGAGAAAAGTTGGGGATGTTCTTTCGGCACATCTCAGATCCCCAAATTTCTCGGCGCGCTCAGCGTCCTCGGCGGTTAATACCTTTTCCGCCCTAGACTTCGAACTCCAGCTTCAACCCGTCGTATGCCAGCCGCACGTGCCGCGGAAGCGTAGCATTTGTAGCTTCGTGGGGCAGATCGTGGCAAATGTGGGTGAAGAAGGCGCGCTTCGGTTTCACGCGTTCCACAATTTCGAGCGAGTTCTTCACGGTTGAGTGAGTCGGATGCGGCTTGTGCCGCAGCGCATCCAGAAACAGTACATCCAGCCCCTCGAGTTGGTGAAACGTCGACTCGGGAATTTCGCTGTGATCGGTGAGATACGCGGCCTCGCCGAAGCGATAGCCGTAGATCTGAGTCTCGCCATGAATCAGAATCAACGGGTCGAAGCGCACTCCAAATACGTCCACCGGGCCGTCGATGGGCCGCAACTCCAACTGGGGTAAGCCGCCAAACTTGTAATCTCCTTCGAAAATGTAGGCGAACATGCGGCGCAGAAAGGCGGCGGCGTCGGGCCGGGCGTAGACTGGCAGCTTCTCCGGCTTGTGACGGTAGCTCAGCGGGCGCAGGTCATCGATGCCCAGGATGTGGTCGGCGTGGGTGTGAGTGTAGAGTACTGCGTCCACCCGCGAAATGTTCTCGCGGATCGCCTGCATGTAGAAATCCGGAGTGGTGTCAATGAGCACGACCTTGCCGTCGTACTCGATCATGATGGACGGGCGCGTGCGCCGGTCGTGGGGGTCGCTCGAATGGCAAACGGCGCAATTGCAACCGAGAGTGGGCACGCCCATCGAGGTCCCACTGCCCAGCACGGTGATTGTCGCTTTCATCTTTCTCTTTAACGTCCGCTCGTTCCGGTAGCGGGTCCTGTCTGTGGTGGTCGCGTGAGGGCGTTGGTCACTTCGACGTATGCCATACGCAGCTCGTAAAGACTGTTTTGCAGGAAGTTGTCTTCACTTGGGGTGAGATTTCCCTTGGTCTTCTCCGCGATCAGGCTCAGCGTGTCGATGGTTTGCCGCGCTCCGATCATATCGACGCGAGGCTGTCCGCCCTGCTCGCGCATCAGCCCCAGTTGCAGCATCGCGGTCATATAGAGCGAAGCGAGGAAGCGTTCAAACGTCATTTCGAATTCTTTAGCCGAGTGCCCGCCGAGCTCGACTTGCGCATCGAGATCCTTGGACGACTGGCGATAGGCGGCCGCCTGCTCCTCCTGCTCTGCGCTCGTTGGCGGGGTGGGCATTTCGCGGTCGCTTGTGACCATCACGCTCGCGGACGATTGAGCCGCAGACTGTTCGGCGGAAGCGGCGCTCTTCGCGGCGACGTCAGCATCGGCTTTAGGGGGCTGAGCCTTGGCGGCAGGATTCTCCCGCACCTCCTCCTGCACATCTTCCTTGACATCGGCCCGCAGCTCGCCGTCGGCGGTGAACAGCCGCCGGTCGGTTACCGTAAAGCCGGACTGCTCGTGTTTCTTCTCAGCCATAGTTCTTTCCCCACAAATCTCGTCTCTGCCCAACTTCCGTGAACCTGTTCCGCGAACCCGGAGCGGCGTCGGCAGATGCTCTCGTTACGCCCGGTGACGTTCGAGGGGCTCTTCTTCGCGAGCGGATTCCTGCGCCAAACGCGAAAGGTCGAACGGCAACTGGGTCACAGTCGCTGGCTGGCCCCCAATGGAGACCTGTCGTCCCGGCGTGCCCGCTTCTCGGCGGATGTAGCCCAGGGCAAGAGTCTGTGCCTCTCCTGCGATCTCCAGATCGGTCACGCTGGTGATTTCGCCGACTTCTTTTTCAGCGGCCACAATCTTCGCGCCCGCCGCGATCTGCGCTGCGCCGTTCAGCACAAACCCGGTGAACTTCCGGTGCACGGCTCCGCGAGAACGAATGCGCTCCACGATCTCCTGCCCAACATAGCATCCTTTGTTGAAATTCAAAGCCCGCGCCTGCTCGGTTTCCTGCGGAAGATCGCGCTCGCGAATATCAACGCCATAAAGCGGAATTCCCGAGACGATGCGCTGCAATTCGAGCGCCTCAAAACCAACCGGAGCGGCGCCGGCCGCGACCAGTGCGTCCCACAACGGCCTTACGTGCGCGGGCGCGAGCCAGATTTCGTAGGACTCGGTGACATTGTCGCCACGCACGATGGTGCAGGTGAGGCAGCCACAATCGCAGTCACACTGGATCTCGTGAAACTGCAACGGCTGCAAGTCGGGAAACTTAATTCCTGCGTTCTCGAGCATCGAGTGCGCCGTCGGACCGGCAATCCCCAGGGCCGTAAGTTCGTCGCTTAAGTTCTTGACCTCAACATCATCCATGATGATGTAGTGATCGAAGGTGGCCAGAATTTTGTCCAACTGGCTCCGATCGGTGTCGACCAGTATTGAACTAGAGACGCCAGATTCGCCGCGATTGTAGGCGTAAAGATCACCCAGGATGTGCCCCTGCGGATTGAGCAGGAAAGCGTAGACGCCGTGCCCCGCAGCCAGATCGCGGATATTGTTGGTGACCATCCCGTTCAGCCAGCGCACCCGATCCCCGCCCGTCAGCGAGACCTTCGCGCGAAAGCCGAGGTCGTAGACTCCGCATGCGGTGTTCAAATGGGCCCATTCCTTCTGAGAGTCGCCGAAGTTGGCAGCCGTGGTCGCGCCGCGATATTCGCCGACACGGATTGCGCCTAAACCCTGGCCGTTCTGCTGGAGTGCGGTCAGCCCCATAGCGGTAGTTCGATTATAGCGATTGTGTTACCTTTCCTGCCGTGAGCTCGACAAAGAAGGAAAAAAAGCAAGCGCCAAGCCCAAGGAACGAAGGCAAGAAGCGCGTCGCCGTTATTCCGGGCGACGGGATCGGCCAGGAAGTTATCCCGCAGGCGGTCAAGGTCATTCAGGCCACGGGCGCGAATGTCGAACTGACGGAATTCGACTGGGGCGCCGACCGCTATCTCCGCGACGGGACGACCGTTCCCGCCGACGGCTTCGCCATGCTAGCCCGCGACTTCGACGCCATACTTGTTGGCGCCTTCGGCGATCCACGTGTGAAGACGAACATTCATGCCAAGGAGATTCTGCTGGGCATGCGCTTCAAAATGGATCTCTACGCCAACGTCCGCCCGGTTCGCCTGCTCGACGCGGCGCTCTGCCCCCTGAAAGGAGTCGAGCCGAAAGACGTGGACTTTGTCGTCCTCCGCGAAAATACCGAAGGTGTCTATACCGATGCTGGAGGGGTCTTCAAGGGGGGAACTCCCGACGAAATCGCCACCCAGGAAGACATCAACACGCGCAAGGGCGTAGAGCGCATCATCCGCTACGCGTTCCAATATTGTGAGCAACACACCAAGCTCGATGGCTCACCATGCAAGACCGTGCTGATGTGCGACAAGTCGAACGCTATGACCCATGCCGGCGGCTTGTGGCAGCGCGTGTTCAAAGAGGTCAGCGGGGAATACCCGCACATCACCGCGCAACACATGTACGTCGACGCGCTTTGCATGCAGATGGTGCGCGATCCGCGCCAGTTCGACGTCATCGTAACGAACAACATGTTTGGCGACATCATCACCGACCTCGCTGCCGGCCTGCAGGGAGGCTTGGGCATGGCGGCCAGCGGCAACATTCATCCCGGCAGAACGTCGATGTTCGAGCCGGTGCACGGCTCGGCCCCGCCGATCGCAGGAAAGAATGTGGCGAATCCCTTTGGCGCGATCCTGACCGCAGCGATGATGCTGCGGCATCTGGAATTTGAGAAAGAGGCAGGGAAAATCGAAGCGGCGGTCCTCGCAGCCGTTCGCGAGAAGAAGACCACACAGGATATCGGCGGGAAGCTGGGGACGAAGGAAGCGGCGGAGTGGGTGGCCTTACGAGTCGGCCAAGGATGAACGTCGGGCTCGCGACAGTATAGACTCAAAGCAATGACTTCCTCGCGTAAGACTGCGTTCCTTTGCCGCCTGCGGCTGGCGGCAATCTTTTTTCTGGTCTTGTGCGCTGTAGCCTGCGCGGTACTCTGCGCTAGCCAGGTTTCAGAGGCGCAGACGGCGGCCGCGCAGCAGTCACCATCGACTCAACCGTCCAATACCGCTCCCTCGCCGCAGCCTTCTCTGTCATCAAAAGAAGATGAAGAAGTCAAAATCACTCCGCAGCAGGCTCAGGAACTTTTCCACTCCGTCGATGAAATCCTCGAATTCGACAGCCGGCAGACCGGCCTGCCCATCAAGCGCGAAGTGAAGCGCCGGCTGACCAGCCGCGACGAGGTCGTCTCCTACCTCACTAAGCACGTCAACGATGAAGATACGAAGCGGCTCCGGCGATCGGAACTGGTGCTCAAGAAATTTGGCCTCCTGCCGCGCGACTTCAATCTTGAAACCTTTCTGGTCGCAATTCTGCGCGAGGAAATTGCCGGCTACTACGATCCCAAAACCAAAACCGTGAATCTGCTCGACTGGGTGCCCATCCAGGAACAGGAGCCGGTGATGGCGCACGAATTGACTCACGCCCTGCAGGACCAGTCTGTCGGTCTGCAGAAGTGGATGAGGAAGGGCGAAAAGGATCTGGCCGAGATGAGAAGAGAGCCCACGCCGACAGATATTGAAAACGACGAAATGGACAACGCGCGCGAGGCCGTGGTCGAGGGCCAGGCCCAGGCCATGATGTTCCAGTACGCGATAGCCCCAACCGGGCACACGCTGACCGATTCGCCGGCATTAGTCGAGGCCATGGTTGAGGAAAGCTTGAGCGGTTCACCCAGCACGAGAGTGTTCAACGAAGCACCTATTTTCATGAAGGAGTCGCTGACCTTCCCCTACAGCTACGGCATGGAATTCGTCGTCAAGCTCATGGAGAAAGGCGGCAAGGAAAAGGCGTTTGCGTCATTGCTGCAGAATCCTCCTCATACCACGCGGCAGATCATGCAACCGGAGACGTATCTTTCGGGTGAAAAGATCGAGCCCATGTCCGTGCCCGATTTCAAGCGCGACTTCAAGGACTACCAGAAGTTCGACATTGGCGCGATGGGCGAGTTCGATGTCGCCGTGCTGGTCGAACAATATGCTGGCAAGCCGCTTTCCAAGCGGCTCTATCCGGAGTGGCGCGGAGGATATTACTACGCAGTGAGGCCGAAGCAGAATACTGGTTCAGATGTGACCACGACCGGCCCGCTGGGACTGCTGTATGTTTCACGCTGGTCAAGTGCGGAAAAGGCGTCTGAGTTTGCCGACATCTATGCGCGCTCGTTGCAACAGCGCTACCAGAAAGTGCAGCCTGTTGGCGATTCTCCGTTGTCGGATCCGCCGGGCCCGCAAGAACAAGCCTCGCAAGAAAATTCGGAGAAGTCAGCGAAGTCAGCAAAGTCGGTGGAGAATCCCGAGTTCAAGATTGATCTGCTCAAAGGCCGCCACGTGTGGACCACCGAAGATGGCGCGGTCGTAATCGAAGAGCAAGGCGACACCGTTTTCGTGAGCGAGAGCCTGGACGCAGCCACGACCGCAGCGCTGGAGAAAGAAGTGTTCGCTTCTGCAGCAGCTGCATCGGCCGCGAAGTAGCTATTTCTTCTTTTTCGTGTCACTGTCGTCCGGTAGCTCCGCGAGGAAGTGCCGCACGCTGGCGGCAACCACAACCTGCTTCCCATCGTGTTCAATCGTCAATTTGCGTTCCTGTCGCGGCACTCCGCCCAGCATGGACCACACTTCCCCCATGGTCTCGCCTTGCACGGGGATGTCGTCGACTGCGACGAGATGATCGCCGGGTTGCACGCCCTCAGGTCCGCTCGGCACCGACGGCTTTCCATCGAAGTCGGCAACGCCCAGAATGGTGAACTTTCCGTCGTACTCCGCGTGTAAGATGAGCCCGATTACGTCGAAGTCAGGAAAGTTGAACAGGCGTCCGATGTCGAAATAAACCGTCGAGTGCGCGTAATCGATCCCCACGCGATAGTTTTGCAAAGCCTCCGAGCCCAACAGCCCCGCGCCCGCTACGTCTACAACTCTCCCGGGCACCTCCATCCTGTCTTTCGCCAATGGCACAACAGCCACGTTGGTCAGAAACAGCGGGCCAAACTGCAAGCGATCAAGCCGCATTACCCTGCACTTGGTGCCTCCCACATTCACCGGGCCCACGGCGCCGGTCATGTGCGGCCAATCCGGGTGCGCGGTTGCGAGCGCTCCAAATAAATCGGCCGACAGCGAACTCATCGGCGATCCTAGGTCGAGCTCCAGATCATACTTCTTGTTGTCGATCTTGCTGGGCACAGTGATCACGCCCGTGTCGGGATTGATCTGCACCTTTGCAGGCACCCCGTTAAAGTGAATGCTTCCCGGCGTGCCGATCGTGAGTTTTCGCCCGGGAAAATCGATGAGCACATCGTAGTGTCGCAGTACGCTCGCGGGAAGGTTCATCTCGGCTTTGACCCCGGGGATCACCACCTTCGTATCGGGGTAATCGAAATCCGGCCAGATTGGAACACCCGCACCCTTCACGCCATCGAACGAGATCTCCATATCGCCGATGATAATTCCCGTAGGCGCTTGCGCCCAACACGGTCCCGCGCACGTAACGCGCCCGCTTACGGTTGCAATGTGCCACGATTCGAAGAGGTTTGGATCGCCGGTGTCAATCCAGGCGCGGACCCGTTCTATAGTGCCGTTCAGCGTAGGGACGCCGACGTTGATGATCACCCGCTTGTGATCAATGACGGCAGGAACGGTGACGACCTTGCCTTCGGGCGGAGGCGCATGCTTGTTTTTGTCCTGCGCACGACCCAGACCGCAGAGCAATAGCAGAATTCCAACCGCGAAACAGAACCTCATACCAAAAATTGTAGCCTTCGGAGGGATTCTTCTGCGAGGCGTTCGTCCCGAGCGGGGCCGTTTTTCAGGCGGAGCGAGAGATCTCGCGCGGGGTGCCAAAGAGATGCACGCGAGATCCCTCGGCCCGCTGGTGAAGGCGCAGGCCTTCGGGATGACGCAAACGGTAGGGATGAAGATACGGGCCAGAATTCAAACTGGCCAGTGCCGGCGATCCGTATCACAAGGACCGCCGAAATTTCCCTCCTGTATAATCACGAGTTTGACTTGTGGGCGCGGACGCGTCCGGGAGGGTGATTGGCACAGGCGGAGATCGGAATCATTGGCGGCAGCGGGCTGTATTCCATGCCCGGCCTCGGGAAAGTGAAGGAGATCCGGCTGAAGACGCCGTTCGGCGCGCCCTCCGACGCTTACGTTTGCGGTGTGCTCGAGGGTCGCAAGGTTGCCTTTCTGGCGCGCCACGGCCGCGGCCATCGCATTCTCCCCAGCGAGCTGAATTTCCGCGCCAACATTCACGGATTCAAGCAACTCGGCGTCGAGCGCATTGTTTCGATTTCCGCCGTAGGCTCGCTCAAGGAAGAACACAAGCCGCTGGACTTCGTCATTCCCGATCAGTTCTTCGACCGCACGCGCCATCGTATCGACACATTCTTCGGCAGCGGAATCGTCGCGCATATTGCCTTCGCCGAGCCGGTGTGCGGCGAGTTGTCAGGTGTGGTCGAAACTGCATGCCGGCAGGTCGGCGTGGTCGGGAAGCGAGGTGGAACATATCTGTGCATGGAGGGTCCCCAATTTTCCACCAAGGCTGAGTCCCACGTTTACCGCAGCCTAGGCATGGACGTCATCGGCATGACCAACCTGCAGGAAGCGAAGCTTGCGCGGGAGGCTGAGCTTTGCTACGTCACTATCGCCATGGTCACGGATTACGATTGCTGGCATCCGCAGCACGATTCGGTCACCGTCGATCAGGTTGTAGCTGTTCTGCTGAAGAATGCCGAGAACGCGACAAAAGTCGTTCGAGCGACGGTGGCCGCCATGCCGCGCACGCGTGCCTGCAAATGCGGCTCGGCCGTGGCCCATGCGATCCTGACGGACCCCAAGAAAATTCCGGCAGCGACCAAAAAGAAACTGAAGCTGATCATCGGCAAGTACGTAAAGTAGCCACAAATCCCGCCCAGGAGCACGCCGCGCAAAATGAGCATTCTGGTAGTCGGTTCGGTTGCATATGATGACATCACGTCGCCTTCGGGCAGCGTGAAAAATATTCTCGGCGGAGCAGCTACTTACTTCTCTCTGGCCGCCAGCTACTTCACCAAAGTTCGCGTTGTCGCCGTTGTGGGCGACGACTTTGGCCCTGAGCAAGAGCGGGTGTTCCACAAGCGCGGCATCGACACGCGCGGCATCGAGCGCGCCAAGGGGAAGACATTCCGTTGGGGCGGTTCGTATTTCGATAATCTCAACGAAGCCAAGACTGATTTCACCGATCTCAACGTCTTCGAGACCTTCCAGCCGCGAATTCCGCAGGAGTACGAAGACACCGAGTTTCTGTTCCTCGCCAACATTCAGCCCACGCTGCAAGCGAATGTGCGGCGCAAGATGAACGGCGTTCGTCTGACCGGTTGCGACACAATGAATTACTGGATCAAAGGCACGCCCCGGGAACTCGCCGAAACGTTGAAGCTGGTGGACGTGCTGCTCATTAACGACACCGAAGCCAAGATGCTGGCCGGCGAGACCAATCTGCCGCGCGCCGCGCAGAAAATCCTCGCCATGGGCCCGAAGGCTCTGGTCATCAAGCATGGCGAGTACGGCGCTACGATTTTCTTCCGCGAAGGCGCGTTCGGCATCGGCCGGCATCCGTTTCGAGCGCCGGCACTGCCGATCGACGAAGTGAAAGACCCAACCGGAGCAGGCGACTCCTTTGCCGGCGGATTCATGGGGTACCTGGCTTCGCAAGAAGAGGTGAACCGCGAAGTGTTGAAACGCGCCCTGTTTTATGGAGGCGTGATGGGTTCGTTCGCCGTCGAGCGCTTCGGGACGGAGCGGCTGCAGTCGCTTAACCGCGAGGAAATCGACGCCCGCTTTCAGATTTTCCGCGAGCTGACGCACCTCGAATAATCTCGGTCGGTTCCGTCTTTTCCTTTCTGTAGGGGCCATGTCCAAGCCAACCAAGAATCCGCCTTCGAGCTCAAACATGGATTCCGGGGTCCGACTGCTGGCGTGGCTGGCCACGTGTGTCGCGGTTCTCTCCTACCTGTTTTATTTTCGCAATGGCGAAACGATGTTGTATGGCGACGCGGTCGCTCATATCAATATCGCGCGCCGTGTCCTCGATTCGAAAACGCCCGGTCTCCTGCAGCTTGGAACAGTCTGGCTGCCGCTTCCACACCTCCTGATGGTGCCGTTCCTCGTCTCGGACGAAATGTGGCGGCGCGGTGTGGGCGGTTCAATTCCTTCTCTGATCGCGTACGTATTCGGCGTAGTGGGGATGTTTCGGCTCACGCGCGGCCTGCTTTCACAGGCCGCCAAACCAGACGCGGCCGCTCGCATCGCGGCCTGCGGTGCAGCCCTGATCTATGCCGCGAATCCGAATCTGATCTACATGCAGACGACAGCGATGGGGGAGTCGCTCTACCTGGCACTCTTCATCTGGACAGGCGTTTATTTCAGTGAATGGCTGCGGGGCGATGCGAGTGCTCTCAACAAATGTGGAATTTGCCTCACAGCGGCGTGCCTGACGCGCTACGACGCCTGGTTCCTCGCTGCCGCGATGTCGGTGGTTGTGATCGTCCTCGCATTCCGCTCACGCACGGAGAACGAAAAAATCGCACCGCCATTTTCGCGCACCGCAGCAATAAGGTTCGTCTTGATCGCCGCCCTCGCGCCGGGGCTCTGGCTCGCCTACAACGCCATCATCTACCGCAATCCCGTGGAGTTTGAAAATGGCCCGTACTCGGCGAAGGCGATTGAGAAGAGAACAGAAAATCCCGCGCACCCCGGGCATCCGGGGTCGGGCAGCCCGCGCGTGGCGTCGCTTTACTTTTTCAAAGCCGCTCAGGAAAACATGGCTGACGGTGAACTCTTAGAGCACGCCGTTGCGGTTTGGTTCGTGGTGGGATGCCTGGGTATGTTCCTGGTTCGCCGAGTTCTGGTGTTTGCCTTGCTCCTTGAATCGGTGGCCTTTTACGCTTTGTCAATCGCCTACGGTGGCATTCCTATTTTCGTGCCTGCCTGGTGGCCGTTCACTCACTATAACGTTCGGTACGGATTGCAGCTGCTGCCGGCGTTTGCCGTGGCTTTCGCGGTGGTGATGTATCTCGGCATCAAGCCGCCCTGGCCAAACGGTAGCTGGCTCAGAGCTTTTCGCTGGACATCAATCGCGGGGACGATGGCCATCGTCGTCGTGAGTTACGCGTCTGTTTGGCGCGCGACGCCCATTACCCTCGCCGAAGCGCAGATCAATATGCACAGCCGCAATCAGCTCGAGGCGCAACTGGCGGGCTGGCTCAGCAAGCTTCCGCCGGACTCGACCATTCTGATGTATCTCGGCGATCATGTCGGCGCCCTGCAGCAGGCGGCCATTCCGTTGCGGCGCGTGATCAACGAAGGCAACCACCGCGTGTGGAAGCAACCGCAAGATCCGGAAGGCCTCTGGGAGCGCGCCCTGGCCGATCCCGCGGCCTATGCGGACTACGTGGTCGCTTTCGAAGGCGATCCAGTCTGGCAGGCCGTGCAGAAGAGTCATCTGCGCGAGCTCGTCGAAATTCACGTGACCGGCCAGGCGCGTGCGGTTCTTTATCGCATCCGGTAATCACGCCGGTAACGCGACCGGCGCTGCCGGCAGTGATAGAATCCCGCCATCTGAGACATGTCTGCCGGATTAATCGTATGAAGACGCCAAGGTTGACTTCGCCCTGCGTGGAGTGCGCGTGAACGGCAGCGGCCGCACTATCCCTTTTGTGAAAGCCAGCGCCTGCGGCAACGATTTTCTGCTGATCGATGGCGCGCTAGCTCCCGAAGATGTAGCCGCCTTCACGCGCCGCATCTGTGACCGTCACGAAGGCGTAGGCGCGGACGGTGTCGAGTGGATCTTGCCGCATTTTTCCGCGGATGTTGAAATCCGGCTGATTAATGCGGATGGTTCAGCGGCGGAGATTTCGGGCAATGGCACGCGCTGCGTTGCGGCCTACCTTTGCGCTACGCGCGGGAAAGAGCGCATGTCGATTCTAACTGGTGCCGGCACCCGGATTTGTACGTTGACCGGACGTAAAGACTCGGAGTACGAGTTTGAAATGGAGATGGGCGCGGCCGTTGTTGAGAAGGAACTTGCGCTGCAAGTGGATGGCAAAGAAGTGCGCGGCATCCCGGTCTCCATGGGCAATCCGCACTTCGTTGTGTTTGTGCCGGACTTTGCGGTGAACTGGCAGGCCCGCGCCGCCGCCGTCCAGCGCAACCCGCAGTTCCCCAATGGAGTGAATATCGAACTGGTTTCTCCTCATGGCCGCCACGATGTGAAGGTCGTATTTTTTGAGCGCGGCGTGGGGGAGACGCGCTCTTCGGGCACCGGTTCCTGCGCTTCGGCGGCAGCTGCGATGGTCTCCGGCCGAGCGGAATCGCCGGTTCGAGTGCATGCGCCAGGCGGAACGCAAACCGTACGCCAGGAGGGGAAAAATCTTTTTCTTCGCGGCCCGGCACGATTGGTGTGCCGGGGCGAATTTTTGCTGAGCTAGAGCTGAGCTGATTCGGTACGCACATCGGCTTGGCGCATTGGTCGTTGTGCGCAATGTGGTTCATAGAAGAATGTCATCCTCGAACGTTAAGCCTTCAACTTCGAAGCAGCAATGCATCAAGCCGCCGGCGCTTCGTCCCGGAGACACGGTTGGCATCGTCGCGCCCGCCAGCAACATTAAGCAGGCCGATCTCGAGGCGGGCTGCGAAGCCTTGCGTCGCGCGGGATACAAGCCGTTCTATTTTGACTCCATCCTGGAGCAAGATCTGTACTTTGCTGGATCGGCGAAGCGCCGTCTTCGCGAGCTGCAGGAAATGTTTTCGCGCTACGAAGTGCGCGCCATCATTTGCGCTCGCGGCGGTTATGGGGCGAATTACTTGCTGCCAGAGAAGCCCGTCGCGTCACGCCCGAAGATCCTTGTCGGTTACAGCGACATCACTTCGTTGCTCACTTATTTTTCAACTCCTGAAGGCTTCGTTACGTTTCACGGCCCCATGGCCGCCAAGGATTGGGCGCACAACGATGGCGTGCATCTTGCGTCCTGGCGGTCCGCGCTCTCTGGCGCCGAACCGTGGGATGTTCCCACAGGCGCGGGAGTCAGCGGACTGGTGGACGGAGAAGCGGAGGGCACACTCTATGGTGGATGCCTCTCTATTCTGGTGGCGTCGCTCGGCACACCGTACGAAATTCAGACTGATGGCACGATTCTCTTTCTCGAAGACCTCGCGGCCAAACCCTATCAGATCGACCGCATGCTCATGCACTTGAAACTGGCGGGCAAGTTTGCGCGCGTGCGGGGCATCGTTTTCGGCGAAATGCTCGACTGCGTGCAGGCACCGGGCCAGGGATACACTTTGCAGGAAGTGGTGACGCGCATTGTGGGTGATCTCGAAGTCCCCGTTGCTTACGGGGTTCGCTCCGGCCACGTGATGGCCGAAAACATCACTCTGCCATTCGGAGTGCGAGCGAGGCTGACTGTGCGCGGCGGGCAGGTGGGACTGAGAATTCTCGAATCGGCGGTCACGCCCTGACACGCCAATCAAACAAACTAAAACCAGACACGCTCGGTAGAGACACTCTCAAACAAGAACGATGGACGTAGCCAAACACATTCACCTGATCGGAATCTGCGGCACGGCCATGGCCTCGCTCGCTGGAATGCTCAACCAGCGCGGCTTTCGCGTGACCGGTTCCGACGCGGCCGCCTATCCGCCGATGTCGGATTTCCTGCGCGATCTGAACATTCCCGTGTCGCAGCCCTTCGATGCGCGAAATCTCGAACCGCGTACTGATCTGGTCGTAGTCGGCAACGCCATATCGCGAGGGAACGTGGAGGTCGAGCACGTCCTCGATCAGCGCATCCCCTTCTGCTCGCTTCCGCAATTGCTGCACGACGAATTTCTGTGCGGAAAAGAAGTTCTGGTCGTGGCCGGCACTCACGGTAAGACGACAACAACTTCCATGCTCGCGTGGATCTTCTACTCCGCCGGCCTCGACCCGTCCTTTTTGATCGGAGGCATCGCCGAAAATTTCGGCTCGAGCTTTCATCTGGGTCAGGGGAAGCACTTCATCCTTGAAGGCGATGAGTACGACACCGCCTTCTTTGATAAAGGTCCGAAGTTTCTGCACTACTTTCCTGACGCCGTGATCCTCACTTCGGTCGAGTTCGATCACGCCGATATCTACAAAGATCTCGACGCCGTGGAAACGGCTTTCAAGCGCCTGGTCAACCTCGTTCCTCGGCGCGGGCGCATCGTCGCCTTCGACGGCGCCTTCGGCGAAGCACCAGAAAGCCCAAGCCTGGAGCGCTGTCTCGCCAAGGCGTTCTGTCCTGTCGAACGCTACGGAGCGGGCCCGCGCGCGAACTGGCGAATCAGCAACCTGCACCTCGATCCCGGCCACACGCGCTGGACCGTCTTGCGCGGCGACGCGCCCTGGGCGGAATTCGACTTTGCGCTCCCCGGTGAATACAACGTCTGGAACGCAACGGCCGCCGCGGCGCTGGCCGCCGGATACGGAATTCCGAAAGACGCTATTGCCTCTGCCTTGCAAACTTTCAAAAGCGTGAAGCGGCGCCTCGAAGTCAGGGCACAGGTGAACGGCATCACGGTCATTGACGATTTCGCGCACCATCCCACGGCCATCGCTGGCACGGTGAAAGCACTGCGCGCACGTTATCCCGGCGCGCGATTGTGGGCGATTCTGGAGCCCCGCTCCAATACCCTGCGCCGGCGTGTGCTGCAAAACGAGTTGGCACGCAGCCTTGCCCTGGCCGATGAGATTGTCGTTGCCAACGTGTTTCGCTCGGAGGCCGTTCCCGAAAGCGAGCGCATGCAACTGCCGGAGCTCGCCGCCGCGATACGCCGCCACGGAAAACAGGCGCGCCTGCTCGCGGACGCCGACGCCATTGTGCAAGCCGTGGCGCCCGAAATGCGCAGTGGAGATGTAGTCGCCATTCTTTCCAATGGCGGCTTTGGCGGCATTTATGAAAAACTGCCTGCGCGTCTAAAGCAGCTGGCAGGTAGCAAATGAGTCCCTTCCCTCCGATCCGACGCGCGGCACACCTTGCGGTCGTTGCGGCAATTCTGTTCACGCCGCTTGCGTTTGCGCAGTCGTTACCCGTCTCTTACACGATCACACTTGCGTCACCCGCTCAACATCTGGTCGAAGTGCAAATCACCCTTCCCGCCGGCACGCCGCAGCGAGAGCTGCAACTCCCCGTGTGGAATGCGCTTTATCAGGTTCGGGATTTCGCCCAGTACGTGAACTGGGTGCGCGCCAAAGACCGTTCCGGCAGGGAACTCGCAGTCCGCGTGGTTTCGAAAAGCTGCTGGCAAATTGAAGACGCTGCAGGCGGCGCAGTCGTCGATTATCGGATCTACGTCGATTCTCCCGGACCATTCGGCGCGCAATTTAACCCGCATCATGCCTTCTTCAACCTGGCGCAAATCCTGATGTATCCGGTGGACTCGCGCCGCGCGCCCATGCGTGTGCGATTCAGTCATGTTCCGGACACTTGGCGCATCGCCACGCCACTGTCGCAAGGCGCAGATGATCAATTTGAGGCGGACGACTATGACCGGCTGGTCGATTCGCCCGTGGAGATCAGCGGTTTTCGAGAGTCCGATTTCGACGAGGCCGGCGGGCACTTCCGCGTCATTGTCGACGCCGATGCCGCCGACTACAACATGGAAAGCATCGTCGGCGAGTTGCACAAGATCGTGGCCGCTGCGACTTCATGGATGAACGACCGCCCCTTCGACACCTACAGTTTCATCTACCACTTTCCCCACGGACCCGGCGGCGGCGGAATGGAACACTCCTTCTCGACTGCAATCGACATCAACGCGGAATCGCTCAAATCAAATCTCGAAACGCTCGCCGGAATCAGTGCCCATGAATTTTTCCATCTCTGGAACGTGAAGCGAATTCGCCCGCAGACGCTCGAACCAGTTGACTACACGAAAGAAAATTACACGCGCGCGCTGTGGTTCAGCGAAGGCGTGACCAGCACTGTCGATGGCATCATTCAGTTGCGCGCTGGATTGCTAGACGAGAAGCAGTACCTCAAGAGGTTGGGCGAGTTGATTGCTGAGTTGGAACGGCGTCCGGCCCATCTGACGCAGTCGGCGGAAGAATCGAGTCTCGACGCCTGGCTCGAGGGTGACGCCTACTATCGTCGTCCGGAGAGAAGCATTTCTTATTACAACAAGGGCGAACTGCTCGGCATCATGCTCGACCTGGCCGTACGCGAGGCCAGCCATGGGCAGGCCTCGCTGCGCGATGTTTTCGAGTGGATGAATGTGAACTATGCCAAGAAGGGCAAATTCTTCAACGATAGCGAGGGAGTGCGGCAAGCTGCGGAAGCTGTCAGTCACTCCGATCTCGGCGGGTTCTTCGCGAAGTATGTCGCAGGGACGGAGGAAATCCCGTGGAACGATTTTCTGCGCTCGGTCGGCCTTCGTGCCCAGGCAATCACCGTCTCCGTTGCAGACGCCGGATTTCTCGCCTCGCGCAACTTTGACGGACCAATGTCAGTGTTGGCCGTCACGCCGGGCAGCGACGCTGAGCGTGCGGGATTGCAGGTTGGCGACGTGATTGTGGAACTGCAGGGGAAGACCGCCGAACAGGATGCGCGGCAGGAGTTGGCGCGACTGAATCCAGGCGATACGCTAAGGCTGAAAGTCCGCGGCCGCCGCGGGGCTGAGCGCGAACTGAAATGGAAGATCGCCAGCCGCCAGGAAATTTCTTACGAGATAGGTGATCTCGATCATGTAACCGATGCCCAGCACGCACGCCGCGCGGCGTGGATCCAGGGAGAAGACCAAAGTACCGCAAGCGGAGCAGGTGAAGCAGGAACCGCCGCGCGATCGGGGTCTCAAGAACAATGATCAGAACGCTCATCATGCTGACGTTCTGGGGCCTGGCAGCCCCGTTCGCCGCATTGATCGGCTTTCCGTGGACGTTCCTCACGGGCGACATCCGCCTTCTCTATCGCATGTTCAACTGGGGCGCATTCGCTGGGGTCCGCCTGGCCGGCGTTCGCGTGGAAATCGTGGGTCTCGACAAACTCGACCCTGCGCGGACCTACATCTTCATGTCGAATCACGCGTCGAACCTCGACCCGCCGATTCAAATTCCGCTGATCCCGCGCCGCACTTCCGTCATGGTGAAAAAGGAATTATTCAAGACTCCCATTCTTGGGCCTGCGATGCGTATGGCGTCGCTGGTTCCAGTGGATCGCGGCAACCGCGACGCCGGCATTGAAGCGGTCGTGGTAGCCAAAGCGGTCATCCAGCAAGGAATCAACATGACGATTTACGTTGAGGGCCAGCGTTCCTTCGACGGTAAACTCCAGCCCTTCAAGAAAGGGCCGTTTTATCTCGCCATGGAGTGCGGCGTTCCGGTGGTGCCCATGACGATCGTCGGCACGCACTACGCCATGCCGAAAAAACGATTTGCCATCAAGCCGGGGTTGGTCAAGGTGATCTTCCATCCGCCGATCCGACCGAGAGATTTCGGGGATCGCGATGCGCTGATGGAAAAAGTGCGCGCCGTCATTGAGAGCAGCTTGCCGGAAGAATACAAACAGCATTCATCAACCACAGAGGCACACAGGTTCACAGAGAAACCTAAGTTTCCCTGTGCTCCTCTGTGACCTCTGTGGTTAAGGCCAATCCTTAAATGCATTCAAGTCGGTTTGCATGCCGTCGCACATCAGTTCCGGTTTGCCCGTGATCGGCCCGAATCCGCTCCGGCAGTAGAAGGCAAGCGCCTCTCGGCGTATGATGCTTTCGGCTTCTCATGCGCCCCACAAAGACCATCACCGGGCTCTTGTTGGTGGCTGCCCCCGTCGGCATTCTAGGATTCGCGGCCCTGCTGCTATGGCTGTCGGGCGATTGGCGCTGGGTGGAGGGCTGGATCTTCGATGTCTGGTGGGTGTCCTTCATTGCCGCCATGTTCTTGTGGCTCCGCTACAAGGATCCTGCGCTGATGTCTGAGCGCATGCGCATGCCGGGCAGCGGCGGTGAATCGCGAGCCGATATGGCTATCCTCATCGGGATAAAACTGGGCTTCCTCGCCTGGATCGTCCTATCGGCGTTGGACGTGCGTTTCGGCTGGCTGCCGCGCCTGCCGGTGTGGAGCGAGGTCTGCGGAGGCCTCCTGCTCTTCGGGGGCAGTTTTCCGTGCTTCCGCGCGCTCACCGAGAACACGTATGCGTCGCAGTTGGTGCGTATTCAGAGCGAGCGCGGCCAGCACGTCATCGATACCGGCGTCTACGGCTTTGTTCGCCACCCCATGTATCTTGGGGCAAGTCTATGGTTCCTAGGTGGCGCGTTGCTGCTCGGCTCCGTTTGTGGCCTTCTCGTAGGCCTGGCCGTGGTCGGGTTGATCATTGTGCGCATCTTTGGCGAGGAGAAGCTGTTGGCACGCGATCTGGAGGGCTACAAGGAATATCTCCAGAAGGTGCGTTACCGGTTGGTACCACACGTCTGGTGATCACCCCGTCAACGAATTTCCGCTCTCAATCAGACAGGTGTTGGCGGTATCCGACTCAACGGGCGGATCGTCGGCGATCCGGAAGCAATTTGGCGAACCTGTCATCGGCGCAGTGTTTCTCATTCCGGGCTTTGATGAGGTGGATCGATCGGTTTGCTAGTCTTTCTTTCGCACCGCCCGTGCGATGTCCGGTAACTTAGGAAGAATCGCGGAGTACTTCAGCCACAACTTGTGATCGACCGCCGGCGATCCGCTGACCAGTGTGCCCGCTGCAATGTCATTCGCCACACCGCTTTGCGGCGTCACGATCGCGTTGTCTCCCACCTTGCAGTGCCCGACCACTCCGACCTGACCAGTAAGAACGACTCTGTTGCCGATTTCCGTTGATCCCGCCAGCCCCACCTGCGCGCACAGCAGCGCATCTTCGCCCACTTGCGACCCATGCCCGACCTGCACCAGGTTGTCGATCTTCACGCCGCGGCCAATTCGCGTTTCGCCCACGCTCGCCCGGTCGATGCAGGAATTCGCCTGTATCTCGACGTCATCGCCGATTACGACCGGCGCGGGCTGTGGAATCTTGTGCCAGCGGCCGTCGGCCGTCTTGGCGAAGCCGAACCCGTCCGCTCCAATCACAACTCCATTCTGCAGAATCACGTTGCGGCCGATGCGGCAGTTCTCACGCACGACCGAGTGGGCATGAGCGAAAAAGTTGTCGCCGATCTTCGCTCCGCGATAAATGACGACGTGCGCCAGCAGCACCGCGTTGGCGCCGATCTCGACATCCTCGCCAATCACGACGTACGGCCCAATGTGCGCGTCGGCCCCAATTCGTGCGCTGGCATGCACAACCGCGGTGGGATGTACGCCCGGTGCATAACGCATCGGCTGGTGAAACAATTCGAGTGCTCGCGCGAACGTCAGATAAGGATCTTTCGCGCGCAACATTGCCGCAGGAATGGCAGGGAAGTCCTCGGCCACAATGACGGCTGAGGCCTTGGTCGTCCGCGCCGCCGCCGCGTATTTGGGATTGGAGACGAACGTCAGTTCTCCCGGGCCGGCGTGCTCAATTCCGTTGAGTCCCGTGATTTCAGTGTCAGGAGAGCCGTTTTCAAGGCGCAGGTTGAGGGCAGAAGCGATCACAGAGAGTTTCATTGTGATGATCGGAGACGCCAGTAAATCCTACACTAGCCCGCGACTCCGATCAGGGAGTGGCTGTTTGCGATGTGATCGGGCCGAGCCTTTGCGCTTATTGCACCACCAGCGTGAATGTGCCCGACTGGGAAGATGCTCCTGCGGTTGCCGTCACGGTCACAGTGTAGTTGCCAGTTGGCGTTCCCGAGCTGGGTGGCGGAGTTGTGGAGCCGCCCCCGCCCCCGCCGCAGCTTGGGACGAATACAAGCAACGCCACCACCAATCCCAGAAGCAACAGTCCGCGGCGATGCCGGGGCGCAGCCAACAGGACGATACCTGCCAGCGGTAGCGCGCCAATCGGAACCGCTATGAGGCTTGCTCGGTGCGAGGTAGTTGACGCAGCTGTGGTCGTAACGAGGATGTTGGCGGTTGCGACCGTGTTCGGTCCTTGTCCGGTCACACTGGCCTGGCCGCAAGAGGCTCCCGTCGGCAAGCCACTGCAAGTGAAGCTGACGGCGGTGGAGAATCCGGTGGACGCAATGATGCCTGCTGCCGCCGTGCCCGACATGCCAGGGCTCGCGATATTGACGTACGACGGAAGCGAGACGAAGGCAAAGCCGGGTTGAACGGTGAATGATACGGACTGCGTGCTGCTGCTTCCGTTAAAGCTGGCATCGCCGCTGTACACGGCGGAAATCGTGTGGTTGCCGGCATCGAAGCTGATGATCCCATCGCCAATCGACGTGTTGCCCTGGCTGTTGAGTGGCGGATTGTTCACGACTGCAACCGGAGGATTGATCTGTGCATTCGTCGTCGGCAGCGGGCCGAATGTGTCGGTAAACGTCACAGTCCCGGTAGGAATTCCTTGGCCAGACTTCCCGGCGATATTGCCCTGCACAAACACCAAACTGCCGAAGGCGTAGGGACTTGATAGCAGGTTGCCGGTGCTTAGGGAATTGGCTTGCAGGCTGAGAGTCGTTGTGCTCGGCTCGGGGTTTACGGTGACGTTAATACCGACGGAGCTGCTGGGAGCATAAGTGCCGTCGCCGCTGTAATGAGCCCAAAGGGAATAAAAAGTCCCTCCGCTGCCGGGCAAATTGCTGGTCGAAGCGATCGCCTGCCCGCCGCTCAAAGGCAATAGGTCCAGTGGGCTGGCCACTTGCCAGGTGGTTAATAGAGCAACGTTGCCTGTTGGGGTTGCGGTGCCCGAGTTCGGCGCAACCGTAGCTGCCACATTCACGGATTGTCCGTGCGTGATCGTGACGGTATCTGTACCGCCATTGAGGGTCAACGTGGTGGTTGTGGGGTTAAATGTGACCGAATTCCAATTGCTGACCAGATTAGCCACATTCGCCGACCCCAGTCCCGTGGTCAAGTCATATCCCGGACCCGCCTGATAGTCGTTCCCCGTTTCGCCGGGCACTACATTGTTCCCTACCGTCACGTCATGAAAGATGCAATCGCTCGCGGGAAGGGCAGACGTATTAGAACCATTACACTGCGAGGGATAAATCCCCTGTGTCGCTTGCGCCTGCGCGAGCGGATAAAGCACGTAGTTTGCCTGTCCCTGTCGGCCGGTGTCCCAGGTCGCAACGCCGCCCTGGCTCTCCACTACAAGAGCCATGATGCCGGCGAAGGACGGCGCCGCTGCGGAAGTGCCGCTCACAAAGTACACGTAGAATTCCCCCTGATCGTTCGGGACGCAGGAACCCTCCAGGCAAAGCAAATATGGATCATGCGAAGCGGCTGTGAGGGCGATGTCCGGCAGGTCACGCACTCCGTCGGAAGGAATGTTCAGTAAAGTGCCCGATTGCCACGAGGGCTTCGGAACACCGGCTGTTGTCCCCGGCGGAGAGATTTGATTGTCTCCGATGTTCCCGGCGCTGGCTCCGCCGCTGCCCGACCAGAGACCGTTGCTCAGGCTGCTTTCATTCCACACGTCTTCAGGGATGTAAGATATCGCGGTCTCCGACATGGGCGGAGTCGACGTCCAGTACTCGCTCGTATCCCCGTTTTCGTTGAACTCCGTTCCCCCGACCGCGATATTGAATGCCGTCGAAGCCAGCGCGTTTACAGAGACTGGGCCTGTCGCCGGAGCGGTGCTGGGATCGTCGCAGCCCTCCGCGCCGTCATCTCCGGTCGAAACGAAATATGTGATGCCTTGCGCCGCCGCCTGTTCCGCTAATGCGGTAATACCGGCAAGTTGTGCGTCGGTCGCATAGTACTCGCACGTGCTGAAGCTCTCCGTCATGATGTCGGCGAGATCGTTCTCGACAATGTACTGCTCAGAGAGGGTGATGCCATCGGTGGTATTTGTCGTTCCTGAAACGACTAAGTAGACGGTTGCCCCCGGTGCGATGGCGCTGGACCATGTCGTATCCAGAGTGGCCTCCGCTTCCTCTCCGCCGCCAAGATCCCCCGGATCCGGGCCGTCATAGATGACATTGAAAATGCCGAAGCCCGACTGAGTGTTTCCAACACCAATTGCACTGTAGAAGTTGGAAACATCTTGCCCGCCGTTATAGAGATCGCTGCGGCCAACGACGCCAATAGTTAAGCTGGCACCGGTAATCTGATTCGGTGAGTTGTAAACCGGCACAATGTTATAAATCACCGCAAAATCCTGCGGTGCGAGCGCGTTGATCGCGGGTTGGCCATTTTGCGGAGGAAAAGTGACTTGGGGCTTTTTACCTGGCACGATTCGCGCCAAAGCACGTTCCTTCGCCACATGTATCTGGGGTTTGCTAATGAAATTGTGCAGCGTCAGCACTCCCTTTACCGCCGGCACTAGCGCGGTCGGAATCTGGGGATCGCTCGCGTTCGCCCAGTGCTGTTCGCCGTTCACGATGTACTTGTGAATCGCCGTGTGAAACGCTTCCTGCACTTGGCTTGCTGATCCCGAGAACTCGAGCACGGTGCGGCCCTTGGTCGTCCCCACCTGAAATCCGTGCGACTGCAGCCAGCCGGTGATGATTTGTATGTCGCTGTCGGTAGGGCCGAATTGTTTGCCGAATTGTTCCGGCGTCAGCCACTTGTGATAGCTGGGCGAATGCTTGTCCTGCTGATTGTCGAGCAGCGTGCGCAGTGCAGTCTCTTGCTCGGGGCTGCGTTTCAGCACCAGCAGCATGCGCTCCATGGGGAGGCTCGCCGGGGCCGTGCCCAGGTCGAACTGCGGCCGGGCCAGCGGATGCGTGTTTCCCCTCAGCGTTGTGAGCTGCGATTCGTCGATTGGCTGGGTGATCAGAGGCTGGGTAATCTGGGGCAGGGAAGTCCCTGCCGTTGCCGCATTCTGGCCCATGGCGTGAGTGCAGAGAATCGCGCTTATAAAAAGCACGGCGAAGATGTAGTTCGCGGTGCGAAAACGTGAGAAAACTGAAGGGGTCAGGGACACTCGTGCCGTGGGCATGGCGGATACCTCGACTCGGATGGACTTCACCTCGGAGGCGAATCGGCGCAGGAGGAAGGAACGGTTTTGCCGAATCGTCTCTCGCCCGGTTGTTCCGGGTGGCCTGACACAGTACATCAACGGCCGATCACTTGCAATGAATTTTGGGTGCAAGGGCTACCCCGGAACCGGACGGGGCCCAGTCCATGTGCGCCCGGTGGATAAGGGCGGACTATTCCTCGAACATCGTTACCTGGCGCTGATCTTGCGCCCCGCGGCGCTGCCGGCGCGTCGCTCCGATCACGGCCAGCACGGTCAGCGACTCGAGCGCCGTCCTCGGAACGAAGATCCGCTGCGTGTTCGATCGCTGATCGGGCGGGGTGATCAGAAATCCTTCAGGCATCGTCTGGGCAAGGTCGGCAGGCATCAGACCTTCCAGCACTTCGTTGTCTTTGAAGCGCAGCCTCACCCACAGCCCCTCCGACCGTGGCCGGGAGGTGAACGTCTTGCGGGTCAGCGATTCCGAATCGCCGAATTCGCGCACAAAATAAACGCCCTTGATCTCGCGCAGATCGATGGCAATGACCGTCCCGGAAGTATTCAGCAGCTCCAGCTTGCCCTCGTGCACAAACTGCGCCGGCGCCACATAGCCGGATACGGAGTCCCGGTCCATCTTGCGGACAATGACTTTCTTGTGCGTTGAAGGCATGGAAACGCGGGCCTCAGCCCCCGGACATCAGACCTGGTGTTTTGGATTCGGGCACCAAGCTCGATCCGAATCTCAATCGGCATTTCTCAACACCTGGCGACGAGCATCTGGCGCCTGACGTCTGCGATCAGACGCCTGATTTTCGCATTTTTCAGCAGAATTCTGCTGGAATCCGCCTATGCAGTAGCCAAAATGTAAACGTTGTGTTATTTTCTTTAGCTTGCCGCAAAAATTTTGCACCATCTAAATGCTTTATATTAAGTCACTTGCAGGCGTATGTCTGGGGGCCGCATGAGCACGGCGGCCTTGACCTGTGGAAATCCTGTGTAAAGGCGGCTGGCAGCAAGGTCAGTCTTCATCCGACAAAGCGGAGACGAAGGCAGCAACGTTGGCCTGAAAAGGCCGCTGAGAGCGAATGGCTGATTACATTTACACCATGGAACTCCGGTTGACGCCGGACCAGCTTAAAGGCGTCGGCCTGGTTCAGGACGTAGCCCGAGCCGCCGGGATGAATCTCTATCTGACCGGCGGTGCCATTCGTGACATCATCAGCGGCTTCAGCATTCGTGACCTCGACTTCACGGTTCAGGGCAATCCGCTCAAGCTGCAAAAAGATCTGGAAAAAGCCGGGGCACAGATCACGGCCGTCGAGGAAGACGCCCGCACAATTTTCATTTCTCTACCCGGTAACGCTCGCGCCGAAATCAGCATGGCGCGCACTGAGCGCTATGAAAAGACGGGCAAGCCGCCGATCGTTACGCCCGCCACGATCTACGAGGATCTCCGCCGCCGCGACTTCACGGTCAACGCCATGGCGCTGTCGCTGAACGAAGGTTCGCGCGGCCTGCTGCTCGACCCTTTTAACGGCGTTGCTGACATTGAAGCCAAGCTCATCCGGATTCTGCACAACTATTCGTTCCTCGAAGATCCCTCGCGCCTAATTCGCGCCACTCGATTTTCCGCACGCTTCCACTGGCCGCTTGAGGAGCGCACCCAGGCGCGCTACGACGCCGCCAAGGAAGGCAACTACATCGACCACATTCAGCGCGGCTCGATTGGCCACGAAATCGCCGCGCTCGCCCACGAGGACGATCCGCTGCATGTGGTGAAGATGCTGGAGAAGGAAGGCTGGCTCACCATTCTGCACGACCACTGGACTTCGGCCAAGGTTGACAGCAATGGCCTGACGGCGTTGATGAAGACGCGCCAGCAGATGGTCGATCTGGGATACGCGCCCGATGCTGGCCCGGCCGTCATGTATTTCCTGACGGCGCGTCTTTCGAGCAAGGACATCGCCGATCTGCAACGGCTTATTCCGCGCAAAGACCTGGTCGAGGCCTGGCGCGACATTGAAGATCACGCCAAAGAACTGGCCAAGCGGCTGATGGGGAAGGAAGCCGCCACTCCTTCGCGAACTTGGCAATTGCTCTCCAAGGCTCGGCCGGAGATGATTCTGTTCCTCGCCGTGACTGCGCGGCAGCAGTCGGTCGAGCAGAAGATCAAGAACTTCCTGACCAAGTGGCGCCAGGTGCAGCAGAAGATTCCGCTGCCCGAAATGACAGAGCTGCTTATCACTCCGCAACTGCCCGAGTACCCCAAGATCGCGCACGACGTCTTTATGCTGCTGCTCGATGGCAGGCTGCGGTCACGCACAGAAACGCTGAAGTTCCTGAAACCCTTCGCGCCGCCCCCACCTCCGCCACCACCGGTTCCACGCCGCGGACGCGCAGCGAAAGCTGCGGCCGTCGCGGCAGCGGCGACTGTTGCAGGTAGATTGGGCACCAGCAAGGCAGGTGCGAAAGGGAAGAAGGCAAAAGAAGCCGCCGCGAATCCGTCTACGCCGCCGGCAGTGCCAGCACCCAAGCCGCAAGACCATCCTAAGTCGGCGCCTAAGGCAGCGCCGAAGGCGGCCGTGAAAGCGAAGCCAGCCAAGCCCGCTCCGAAAGCGGCAAAGAAGCCGGTCCACAAAACAGCTCCGAAAAAAGCCGCAAAGAGGAAAAAGTAGCGCGTTCTGAAGCAAGTAGGCAGACCGTTACTTATGTGCGGCGTCCCGTTCCACTTGCTCACGTGCCAGTGTCGGGTTGGGCAGCCCTCCCTCGGCTCGGCGGTCAACAGACAGACTGTACGAAAAACCCGTGCCCCTCTTGCTTTTTGGAGTTATAATGACTTTGGTATGCGCCGCCTGATATCCATCACGGCGTTCGCGCTCTTCCTCGCAGTACCCGTGTGGGCCCAGCATGGAGGAGGGGGTCACGGCGGTGGTGGTGGGCACGCCGGTGGTTTCGGTGGTGGCCACGGCGGCGGGTTTAGCGGTGGGCACGCAGGTGGCTTCTCCGGCCACAGCAGCGGCGGTTTCAGCGGATCTCATTCCAGTCCCAGCGTTCACGCCTACGGCGGACCGCTCTCATCTGCGGCACCACGCAGCTTCTCCGGCCGTACTTCCTTCTCGCAGCGGAATTTCTCGCGCGGCCCCTTCCTGCATGAGCGTTTCCGCACCTATCGTTACAACCGCAATTGGTACTGGGGAGGCTACGGCTATCCGTGGTGGGGTTGGGGCTATCCGTGGGGCTATTATGATCCTTGGTGGTGGTGGGGCGACGAATCCTATAACAACAACGAGTACGATCAGAACGTAGCCGCCGCTGCCGAGATGAACCGGGAGAACCTTGAAGAGCAGCGCATGTTGCGGCAGGAGGAAGCCGAAGGCGACCAGGATGTCTACGCTCCTTCGTACCGCGCACCGCGCGCCGCGCCCAGCGCGGAAGAACACGGCGTGGCCGTGATGCCGGCGACCGTGCTCGTTTTCCGCGATCAGCACAAGGAAGAAATCGAGAACTACGCCATCGTTGGCCAGACGCTGTGGAACTTCGCTCCCCAACACACCGAGAAAATTTCGCTGGCCGATCTCGACATTCCCGCCACGACCAAAGCCAACGCCGACCACGGCGTCACCTTCCGCGTCCCGGTCCCGGGCGAAGCCCAATAGGCAGAGGTGCGCGATGATGGACCTAGATCGCAGAGACCCCGCCGCACCTCATCGGGGCATTACGATGCACAAACTGCCGGTTGGGGGAGACCTCCCGGGGCTGGTGTTCGCTGTTGGAAGCGTGGCGATCTTCCTGATTGCGCTGCCGCCGCTGTGGTATTTCGTCGGGTTTGCTGTGCTCCTCGGGCTTGGCGTTGCGGCCTTATTGCGGTTTACTCGCCCATCAACGCACGGCTAGCGTTTGCCCGCCCCCCCAAAAATGATTGCTTAAAACGGCATCAACACCTTTCCGATGCGTCATCCCGAAGGCCCGCGCTTTCAGGTAGACCCCCGACTTCAGTCGGGGGCGGCGAAGCCGCGGGCCGAGGGATCTTGCGCGCACCGTCCGTGGCGCTACTCGCGAGATCCCTCGCTGCGGCTGAAGAAGACGCCTCCGCTCGGGACGACGCCATCTGAGCATGTGCAGGTGGACAACGCTCAAACTGGCCCGAACCTCCCCAGCCAAGTCACTAACCCCATCCCGATGCTAAAATAAAAAATATTCAATATGCCTCTAAAAACACTGTTCTTAAACCCCCCTTCATTTGAAAACTTCGACGGAGGCGCGGGCTCCCGTTGGCCCGCCACCCGCGAAATCGAAAGCTACTGGTACCCGGTATGGCTGGCGTATCCGGCCGGAATGCTGGAGGGCTCGCGCCTGCTGGATGCGCCTCCGCATCACGTTTCCGGCGAAGAGACCATCCAGATCGCCAAGGACTACGAATTTCTCGTCCTGTTTACCTCGACGCCCGGCTTCCCCGGCGATATTCGCCTCGCCCGCGCCATCAAAGAGGCAAATCCGAAGATCAAAATTGCCTTCGTCGGTCCGCACGTGACCGTGCTGCCAGAGAAGTCTCTGCGCGACTGCCCAGCCATCGATTTCGTCTGCCGTAAAGAATTCGACTTCGCCGTCGTCGACTACGCCAAAGGCAAGCCGCTCGAGGAAATCCCGGGAGTTTCTTTCCTGAAGGATGGCAAGATCGTGCACAATCCCGATCAGCCGCAAATCCAGGATCTCGACGCGCTGCCCCACGTCACCGACGTCTACAAGCGTGACCTCGACGTCACGCGCTACACCGTGCCCTTCCTGCTTCATCCCTTTGTCTCGCTCTACACCACGCGTGGCTGCCCGGCGCAATGCACCTTCTGCCTGTGGCCGCAGACGCTCAGCGGACATCCCTGGCGCAAGCGCTCTACCGACGACGTAGCCCGCGAGATGGCCCGCGCCAAGCAGTTGTGGCCCGACGTGAAAGAATTCTTCTTTGACGACGACACCTTCAACATCCAGAAAGCCCGCACTATCGAGCTCTGCGGAAAACTCAAGCCGCTCGGCCTGACCTGGTCGTGCACATCGCGCGTTACCACCGACTTCGAAACGCTGAATGCGATGAAAGACGCTGGATGCCGGCTGCTGATCGTCGGCTACGAGTCGGGCGACCCGCAGATTCTCAAGAACATTAAGAAAGGCGCTACGGTCGAGCGCGCCCTCCAGTTCACCAAGGATTGCAAGAAGCTCGGCCTCGTCGTTCACGGCGACTTCATTCTGGGGCTGCCGGGCGAGACGCATGAAACCATCAACCGCACGATCGCTTTCGCCAAGGAATTAGACGTCGAGACCATCCAGGTCTCGGTCGCCCATGCGTATCCTGGCACCGAGCTTTACGACTACGCGGTGAAGAACGGATTCATGGTCGCGGGCAACAAGATGGTCGACGAGGGCGGCCACCAGCTCGCGCACATTCAGTATCCGGGCCTTCCTGCGGACGAAATTCTGGCCGCCGTCCACCGCTTCTACGACGAATATTACTTCCGTCCCAAGGCCGTGTACCGCATTTTGCGCAAAGCGGCCTTCGATGGCTACGAGCGCAAGCGCCTCTATCACGGGGCGAAGACATTCCTCAAGCTGCGCGCTGCCCGTAACAAAATGATCAAGGAACACAACCAGGCAGCTGCCGCGGCTCAGCCCGCAAAAGCCTGACGAGTATGTGGAGGGCGGCCAGCCCTGCCTCCGGCCGCGACCGGAAGCAGGCTCCGCCGCCCCTGAATCACCGCGGTCCACGCCTCGCTCCGCTCGCCGGTTAGCCTCTTGTTCCTCCGTGTTTTCGATCACAGAAACCGTCGGTCGAAACGATTACAAGTCGAGGAAAGGAGGCGAGACATGCGCGACCACCACAAGGTATCACCTGAGACGATCCGCGATTTCCTGGCGCAGAAGCGCATCGCCCTCGTGGGAATCTCGCGCGATCCTCATGACTTCAGCCTCACATTGTTCGAGGAGTTTTGCCGCCGCGGCTACGACATGGTCCCGGTGAATCCCGCGGTCGAGGAAGTGATGGGACGGCCGTGTGCTATGCGCGTGCAGGACATTGACCCTCCCGTCGATGCCGCACTGCTCATGACCTCGCCGGCCGTTACCGAGACTGTCGTTCGCGATTGCGCGCTCGCCGGCATCCGCCGCATCTGGATGTACCGCGCCCGCGGTCCAGGCGCAGTCAGCCCCGCCGCTGTCGATTTCTGCCGGGCCCATGGAATCGCTGTCGTGCCCGGCCAGTGCCCCTTCATGTTCTGGCGCGACGCCGCCAGCTTCCATCGCCTGCATGGCTTCATTCGCAAGATTACTGGCCGCTACCCGCGCCAAACTGAACGGCCTGCAGCCTAGGCTGATTCCAGGTGACCTGTAATTCCGCCCGGCTTCGTGCCGTTGCCCTGGTAACGGCGCTGAGGCCCCTAGTACATTCCCCGCTTGCACAAAAGCGATCCCAGGCGCATACTTCCGCCCGTCTGGGGGTGCTCCTATGCACAGAACGGCTTTGCTTTTGGCTGTCGCCCTGCTCGGTGTCAGCGCAGGACATTCCGCATCTCCTTCGCCGGACTGGGCCATCAACGCCACCGCCATCGAGGCATGCAGTTGTCCACACTTCTGCATCTGCTACTTCAACCCGCATCCCGCGGGACACCACGAAAACGGCAAGGCAGAACACTTCTGCAAGTTCAACAACGCGTACAAGGTGAACAAGGGACATTACGGCTCCGTTGATCTGACCGGCGCCAAGTTCTGGATCAACGGCGACCTGGGCGGCGACTTCTCCCAGGGCCAGATGGATTGGGCTCAGGTGACGTTCGACAAGGCGACCACCGCCGACCAGCGGCAGGCGCTCGGTGAAATCATCGGGCATGTATTTCCCGTGAAGTGGAAGTCGCTGCAGACCGCCGAAGGCGATATCGACACCTGGACCTTCGACAAAGACCAGGCGCACGCCACGCTGAACGGCGGCAAGACTGCCGAGATCAAACTGAAACGCTTTCAGGGAATGACTGACGAGCCCGCGGTCCTGAAGAACGTCAAATACTGGGGCACGCCGCGTAACGACGGCTTCGTCATGATGCCCAACGAAATCGAGACCTACCGCGAGGGCCCCAAGCCGTATGAATTCAAGGGAACGAACGGGTTCATGCTCACGTTCGACATGACGTCGAAGGATGTGCCCGCGCCGAAAGGGACGTCGATGTACTGATGCGATTTTGCAGGTTCGCACGATGCGCCGGAGTTTTCCGGCGCATTTTTGTTGCAAAGGAGCTGGAAGAGTAGCACTGCGCTATGGGAACAATCGCATCAGCCCGGCCGGAGGTAAATCTGGGGAGAGGAAGCGCACGTCCTTGCGGCCGGCAGCATGCGCCAGCGCCTCCGCCGCCAGATATCCGCTGCGCACGGCGCCCTCCATGGTTGCGGGCCACTTCGTCGCTATCCAGTCTCCGGCAAGAAACACGCGCAGCCATGCCGTGACTGCTGACGGTCGATACATGTCGATCCCCGGACGCGGCGAGTAGGTGGCATTCACCTCTTTGATCACAGTCGATTTCAGCAGATTCGCCCGACGGGCTGCCGGGAAAAATTCCCGCACTTCGCCGAGGGCGAGTTCGACAATCTCCGCCTTCGATTTCTCAATCAAGGTTTTCGACGAGCTGACGACGAGCTCGATATAGCTACCGGCGGCAGTTGCGTCGTTGGTACGCATGGGCTGCAGCCGCGACTTGTGGAACATCCACTGGATGGTTCGGTCGAGCAGCACGGCATGGTCGAAATCGGAAATCTGCCGGTCGAACCACAAATGAATGCCCGTGATGGGAGACGATTCGAAATGAGCGAGCTGCTCGCGGATGGGAGCGCTTTCCGCCGCATCGGGCAATACGCGATCAAGTGCGTCGAACGGCAGCGCGACCACGAGATAATCGAACATTTCAACCTGACCGGCGACTCGTAACTGGACTCCTGCAGGGTCGGCCGCGAATCCCTCGATCGGACGCCGGAACTGCAACACGCCGCCGCGCGCGCGAATGTATTCGCCCGCTGCGTTGTAAAGGTCAGTGAGTGGAACCGTGGGCACGCCCATCCGGCCTGCCGCGGGAGACTTCAGGAACGACTCCCGGATCACCTGCGCCGCGTAAGGCACAGCGATGCGGTCGAGATCCTCGTTCAGCGCGCTGACCAGGATTGTTTTCCAGAAGCGCTCGATCGCCGGCTCCGTCTGATGGTGACGGCGCAGCCAGGCAAGAAAATCCTCCTCAGAGCCTGCGTCGAGAGAGTTTGCCACCAGAATCATCATCGCCCAGGCAATGCTCAACTTGTCGCGCCATCCCAGGCAGGCGGCACGCAGAAACGCCGGAGCAGTATGCAAGGGCGCCGGAAGAAACGAAGGCCCGATCGAGGACGCACGGCCGCCGGGCTCGAGAAAGGTCAGGGTGTCGTACCAGCGAATCTTGTCTTCGACGCCGGTGCGCCGGTAAAACTCAATCAGATTCGTGCAGCACCCCAGAAGCACGTGCTGGCAGTTGTCCACCACCTCGCCCGTTCCCGGATGCTCGTAGGATGACGCCCTGCCGCCAAGAAACGGCCGCTTCTCGAAGAGCGTGACGCGAAACCCCGCGTCGGCCAGGGCACAAGCCGCAGCCAGCCCGGCCAGACCGCCTCCGGCCACGGCGACCGTGGGTTGCAATGGGGATGAGGTTGGGGTCATCGAGCAGGATCTTCAGGTCATCTGCGTCAGGTGAGACGCATGACGAATCCCTTCCCCAGAATGCGCAGCTTTTCCCAGCGGCTCAACGCGATTTTGGCCGTGAAGACGTCGTATCGCTTCTCGGCAATTTTCTCGAGAAGGCGGCGGTAAATATTCAACAGCACCCAGAGCGCAGGCTGACTGTCTTCCGAAACATAGGGAATCAGCGCGTCTCCGGCGGCGTAGAACTCACGAGCTCGATCCGCCTCCAGGGCCAGCAGCGGCTGGAAGCGCGCGGGGTCCGGATTCGTCATGAGTTCTGAAGCGGTGAGGCCGAAGCGGGCGAGATCTTCTTCCGGCAGGTAGATCCTGCCCATGGCCGCGTCTTCCTTCACGTCGCGAAGAATGTTGGTCAGCTGGAAGGCGAGGCCGCAGCGCTCGGCCAGAATTTCCGCAGCCGGATCGCGATAGCCGAACACGTGGATGCAAACCAGCCCCACCACCGACGCCACGCGGTAGCAGTAGAGCTGCAGATCTTCAAAAGTCTTGTACTGCACCGTGAGGCCGGGAACCCCGGCGGTTTGCGCCGCAGGTTCGGTTTCTGCAACGTCCATCGCAGTACCATGGGCGAGTTCGTCGAGCAATCCGGCGGGAATCGCGTAACGCCGCTGCGCGTCGGTCAGAGCCAGCAGAATGGGATCGTCCGTGGGATGGCCCTGCTGCGCGCGGTGCAGGGCATCAAGCCAGGTGTCGAGTTTCTGGCGCCGCGCGGGAAGGCTCAGCGTGGCGTCGTCGGTAATGTCGTCGCACGTGCGCATGAAAGCGTAAACAGCGCACAGCGCTTCGCGCTTGCGGTGCGGCAGAACGTGGAAGGCGTAATAAAAATTCTTGGCCGCCCGGCGTGTAATGCCCTTGCACACGGAGTACGCCATGACCAGTTGCGGCGGAGCCGGCGTCCAGGGGAGGGGAACCTGCTGTGCGCCGGCGCTCATTGCTTATTAACCCCGCTCTGCTGAGCCGCGCTGTGGTGAGTGCCACTTGCTCCTGCGACAGCCGATCCATTCCCGGTGCCACTCGAGAAAAGCTTGCCCAGCGCGGCGCGCGCCACAAGCGCGAGCTTGCGCGGCTTCGAAATGACAGGACGATTTCCCAGCACCGCATAGCCTTGCCGCTCAATCGCGCGCAGAATTTCTAATCCGCCGCGGCTGAACAGTTCGATATCGATGGCCAGCTCGCGGTCGACCCTTCCCACCAGCGGCAGGCCTTTGCGAAACCATTCGCGCGCGCGGTCGACTTCGAACTGCATCATGGCGCGGAAAGCCGACGTGTTCCGGCTGCACAGGATGTCGTCTTCGCTCACATTGAACGCCCGCAGGTCCTCGATCGGCAGGTAGAGGCGGCCCTTGGCGTAGTCGCGCGTCACGTCTTGCCAAAAATTCGCCAGTTGCAGCGCCGTGCAGGTGTAATCGG
This sequence comes from Candidatus Sulfotelmatobacter sp., assembly GCA_030038255.1. Classification (GTDB taxonomy): domain Bacteria; phylum Acidobacteriota; class Terriglobia; order Terriglobales; family Acidobacteriaceae; genus Sulfotelmatobacter. The sequence continues at coordinate 42,032 of JASHPH010000249.1, forward strand.
AAAGCTGTTGCCGCTCGCTGTCCCGGTATCCGCAGAGATAGAGCACAAGATGCCCGACCGGATTCGCCGAGTAGCGGCAATAGGCGAGCACGTCCTCGAAAGTCTCAAAACGCGTGACGGTCTGGTCCTGGCGGAAAGCGATCAATAAATCCGAGAATTCGTGCTTGGGAATGTCGAACTGCCGCACCGTCTCAGCCAACGCTACAAACACTGGGTGCTTGGGCGCGCCATCATAGCAGGCGTCCAGTTCAGCCTGCCACTGATCTAAGAGTGCAAGCGAGGCGGCCTTGTCGCCGACTTCGTCGCCGAGATCGTCAGAAATGCGGCAATAGGCGTAGACGTTGCAGAAATGCTGTCGCAAGCGCTTCGGCAGAAACCACGTCGCAACCGAGAAATTTTCATAATGCGTGCGGGCGAGACGGGCACAGTATTCGCGGGCCTCTTCAAGCGCAGGCGCGGTCGCGGGAATCCCGTACTCGGCAGGCAGACAGCTCCAGCCGCTGGCAGCGGCGGAAACGGCCGAATTCTGCGTGGCGAGTGGTGGCATCCATTAGTGTCCGGGAATGATCGCCGTCTTGATATCCCCTCCGCGGTTCAGCATGTGCCGCAGAACCTGTTGCAGGCGCGAAAGGGGCGCTTCGCCGGTGATGTAATCGGTAGGGCGAATCTTTTTCGCGGCGATCAGTCCGAAAGCTCGGCGCACAGTTTCCGGGGTGTGGTGGAAGGTGGCCTTTAGCGTGATTTCGGAATAGTGCAAGCGATTGGTATCGAGTTGTACCTTGGTTCCGCTGGCGCAGCCGCCAAAGAAATTGACTGTGCCTCCCTTGCGGACCATGTCCACGCCCCACTCCCAGGCCTCCGGCTTGCCCACGGCTTCGATGACCACGTCGCAGCCGCGCTTTTGCGGCGTCAGCGCGCGCACGGCTTCGACTACGTCGGGCGTCTTTGTGGTTTGCACGATCTCGTGCGCGCCCATGTGTTTGGCCGCCGAGACCTGCTCGTCGCGCTTGACCACCGAAATGACATTGCACCCGATCGCCCTCGCCACCTGCACAAACATCAGCCCGATCGGCCCTCCGCCCAGAATCGCCACCGTGTCGCCGATCTCGACCCCGGTTTCGTGCAGGCCGCGCAGCACGCAGGCGAGGGGTTCGGTCATCGCAGCTTCCTCGAAGCTGATATTCGGCGGAATGACCAGCATGTTCGCTTCAACAATGCGCCGAGGCACGCGAATGTACTCGGCATAGGCGCCGTTATTGAACAGCAGATCTTCGCAGAGATTTTCCTGATGCTTGGAGCAGTAGAAACACATCTGGCAAGGGGCAGAGTTGAGGGCGACGACCCGCATGCCCTTCTTGAAACCGTTAACGTTGGAGCCGACTTCCTCGATGACCCCTGCCAGTTCGTGGCCAAACAGCGCCGGAGGCACGATCATGCGGGCATGATAGCCGCGTTGGTAGACCTTCAGGTCCGTGCCGCAAGTCAGCGCCACCTGGACCTTGACCAGAACTTCGCCCTCACCCACGCGAGGGATCGGCACCTTTTCGATCTTGAGGTCTTCTTTGCCGTACAGGACGGCAGCGGTCATTTTGCCATTCACTTCCGGTTCCCTCGCCCCCTCTACTTTCCCGCCCAAACACTGCCGGGTTGGATCATGACCTTCATCGACGATGGCAGCGGATGAGCCGCCAAGTGCAGCGCCGCGATGCTCTCAGCCAGCGGAAAACGATGGCTGACCAATCGCTCCAGGTCCATCTCACGGTTCATCACAAAGCGCACTGACTCCTCCTGCAAGTCCACCGAGGCGCTGTAAGACCCAACCAACGTCTTCTCGTCCACACAAATGGCTGCCGGGTCAATCACGGCTTCGCCGTGCTGGGTCTGCCCAAAAAGCAATACCCCTCCCCCCGGACGGGCTGCATCCATCGCGGTGCGAATCAGGGAATTGCCGCCGACAGCCAGAATCACCGCGTCGGCGCCACGCCCCTCGGTCAGTTCGCGGACCCGCTCCACCACGTTGGCCCGCGAAGCATCAATTGTAAGCGCTAGCCCGAAACTTGACCCTATTCTAAGCCGTTCGGCATGTAAATCGGAAGTAATTATGCTGGCCCCTGCCCGCCGGGCCAGTACGCTCAGTAAGATGCCGATGGGCCCCTGCCCGATAGTCAGCACTGTCTCGCCTTTTTGCAAGCGCAAAGCCTCGATCCCCTTCATGCAGGTGTTGACCGGCTCTACGGACGAAGCCTGCTCGAACGAAACGCCATCCGGGATGCGAACCGTGCCGTGCTCCACGATCCAGTCCATTACGCGAACATACTCGGCGAATCCTCCGCCCGAGGGCTCAAATCCCGCAGTACAGCCGACTTTCTTGTAGGTCGCGCACTGGGCAAAGGTCTTGTTCCGGCAATAAAAGCACTCGCGGCAGGGAATGTGATGGAACACTACCACCCGGTCGCCAGGCCGCCAGGCTCGAACCTTTTCGCCAACCGCCGCAACCACCCCCGACGTTTCGTGGCCGAAGATGCGCGGGGCAGAGTGCGAGCCGGTCGAGATTTTCTTCAGATCGGTGCCGCAGACGCCGCAGGAATGCACCCGGACAAGTATCTCTCCCGGCGCGATTGTGGGGACGGGCACAGTTTCCAGTCGGACATCATCCACGCCGCGATAGACCGCGGCCAGCATGGTTGCAGGAATGGATTGTGGGACAGCTTCGACCGCGTACGGTCCGGCAGTAGCCATGAAGTCAGTTTAGATGCGACTTTCGCTCAATTCGCTTCTATTGCCTTGGATCGGGGCTATTGTAAAGCAGGGATCAGTCGGTGGGGGCCTTAATTGACTACCGGCCCTTCCACTCATAGCATGTTTCGCACATGATCGGCCGCGTCATCTCGCACTACCGCGTCATCGAGAAATTGGGTGGCGGCGGTATGGGCGTCGTCTACAAAGCGGAAGACACCGAACTGGGACGCTTCGTCGCGCTCAAATTCCTCCCTGCCGAAGTCGCCAACGATCCCCATGCTCTCGAACGCTTCCGCCGCGAGGCGCGAGCCGCCTCGGCGTTGAACCATCCCAACATCTGCACCATCTACGAAATCGGCAAGCACGAAGACGAATCGTTCATCGTGATGGAGTTCCTCGATGGGATGACGCTCAAACACCGCATTGCGGGGCGTCCCATGGAAATCGAGCCGTTGCTCGAGCAGGCGATCGAAATCGCCGACGCGCTGGACGCGGCCCACAATGGCGGCATCGTGCACCGCGACATCAAACCCGCCAACATCTTCATCACGCGGCGCGGCCACCCCAAGATCCTCGATTTCGGTCTGGCGAAGCTGACACCGGGCGCCGCCGCGTCCGGCGCCCAGCCCACACGGACCATCAGCGCCGAACAACTGACCAGCCCCGGCAGCGCCATGGGCACCGTGGCCTACATGTCGCCTGAGCAGGCGCTGGGCAAGGAGCTCGACGCCCGCACCGATCTTTTCTCCTTCGGCGCGGTGCTCTACGAGATGGCGAGCGGCGCCCTGCCGTTTCAGGGAGAGACGACTGCGGCCGTCTTTGACTCGATCCTGCACAAGCCCGCCACGTCGCTGGTCCGCGTAAATCCGCAAGCTCCGCCGGAACTGGACCGCATCGTCAACAAAGCGCTCGAAAAAGATCTCGATCTGCGCTACCAGAGCGCCGCCGAAATGCGCGCCGACCTCAAGCGCCTGAAGCGCGAAACCGACTCCGGCCGCTCGGCGGCTGCCGTTGCCGCGCCAGCGGCTGACCGAAAAATTCGGCTCGCATACATGGCAGCGGCGGCGCTGCTCGTGCTGATCGTCGTCGCAGTAGCATTTTTCGCCTCGCGAGGCCCTTTGCCGCCGCCGCGCGTGATTTCGACCACGCAGCTCACCAGCGATAACCTGCCCAAAGATCTCGTCGTGACTGACGGCCCTCGCGTCTACTTCACCGAAACCGTCAACGAACGGGTTCTGTTAAGCCAGGTCTCAGCCGGCGGCGGCGACATCAGCCACATCCCGACGCCCTTCGCCAACAGCTATATCAGCGATGTCTCTCCCGCCCGCTCCGAGCTTCTGGTCAATTCCTACAACGGGGAGGAAACGTTCCTCAGCTCTTACGATTCGCCGGTGTGGATCGTCCCGGTTCCCGCCGGATCACCACGCCGGCTCGGCGACATTCTGGCTACGGTTGCGGTTTGGTCGCGCGACGGGCAACGGCTGGCATTTGCGCGTGGTACCGACATCTACCTTGCCCAGTCGGACGGCACGCAACCGCATAAGCTGGTCACGACGACCGGGAACTGCTTCTACATGCAGTTCTCGCCCGACGGAAAGCGATTGCGCTTCAGCGCGCGCGATGCCGATAGCTCCGATTCCCGTCTGTGGGAGGTTGCCCTCGACGGGACCGGCTTGCGCCAGGTGCTTCCGGAGAGTTTTCATCAGGACCCGGGTGAGTGTTGCGGCCGATGGAACGCCGACGGCTCCTACTACTTCTTCAGCATCGCTCGCAACGGCCGCTACGATATTTGGGCGCTGCGCGAGAGTACAAGCCTGCTCCATCGCGCCAGCCCGGAGCCCCAGCCGGTTACTGCGGGTCCGTTATCGTACTTCAGTCCGGCCCCGGCCCTTGCCGGAAATCGCCTGTTCGTGATCGGCGAACAGCGGCGGGCGCAGTTGCAGCGTTTCGATGCCAAGGCGCAGCAGTTCGTTCCCTTCCTTGACGGCATCTCGGGCGGAGAAATTGAATTCTCCAGGGATGGGAAGTGGGTCACCTACGTGAGCTACCCCGACTCGCTACTATGGCGCAGCCGCGGTGACGGCAGCGACAAACTCCGCCTGACCTCCGCCCCGACAACTGTCTCTATGCCGCGCTGGTCTCCGGACGCAGCGCAGGTTGTTTACCTCTGCGGCCTTCCAACAAAACCTCCCAAGGTGTGCATCGTGTCCCGCGACGGGGGCGCAACCCGCGAGATCCCGCCACCAGATCCTCGCTGGCTCGACGATCCCCAATGGTCACCAGACGGCAAATCGCTCCTCGTTGCCTTGTACCCTCTGGGAATCGTCGGCAAACCGCAGGATTACTCCCTGACTCAATACGACTTGCAAACCGGGAAATTCACCCCGCTCGCGGGCAGCGAAGGGACGCTGGGTCCGCGCTGGTCTCCCGATGGACGCTACATCGCTGCCTTCTCTGCCGACACAAAGAAGGTGATGCTGCTCGAAGTGACCGCAGGAAAATGGTCTGAGCTGGCGACGGCAACTGCCCTGCAATATCCCAACTGGTCGTCGGACAGCAGGTACGTTTATTTCGAAGACCTGGGGCCGGACGGCCCGGAGATCGACCGCGTTTCCGTCGCCACGCACAAGAAGGAGGGTGTTGTCTTGCTCAAGGGGATTTCGCGAGTGGCCATGCCGGAATCGTCCGTTCCCTGGAACGGCGTCGCTCCCGACGGCTCGCCCCTTATCATGCGCGACGTGGGCAGCCGCGAGCTCTATTCGCTCGAATTGCAGTTGCCCTAGAAACTAGAATTGAAAGTCGAGGCTCGGAGGGCTTGGTGACTAAGCGAAGGTTGTTCCGGGTGGTGATCAGCCTGCTGTTGTATTTCGCTAGTTTCTCATCGGTGTGCCAGCAAAACCCGTCAACGAAAGATGAATCCGCCAAAACGGGGCCGAGCAGCCAGCCCGGGATTGATTACGTCCAGGAGGCAGCCGGAAGTTCGGTTTTTATCTATGCTGGCGACTCAAAACCGTGCGAGGACCCGCCGCAAGGTCAGCAACCCCTCACCCCCGCTGGAAGTGGGTTCTTCGTCGGACTGAGGGACGCATCTGTGCCCGTCACGCCGGGCAAGGTAGTGGCCTGGAGATTTCTGGTGACGGCCGGCCATGTATTGAAAGAGAGGAACTCCATCGTGATTCGACTGAATCGCGCATCACCGGCGTCAGGCTTTGTGTGCTTTCCAATCAGTCTCGTTCGTGACGGTCAATCCAAGACTGTGTACACATTGAAGGACGAGGATGCGGCGGACGTTGTGGCTGTGGACATCCCGATGCTGCCTGAAACGGATCCAGTGACTTTTTCTGCTTCGATGCTGATGGACCCGGAAGCAATGAAAAAGAATGAGGTCAAAGTTGGGACGAACGTGTTCACCGTAGGTTATTTCTTGGGCTACGCTGGCCAGAAGCAAAATTATCCCATTACTAAGTTTGGAAAGATATCAATTCTCACGCCTGAGCGGTGGTATTTCAACCCAGACTGGCGGCGGAACGAGGAAGCGTACGTAGTAGAAATGCAGAATACGCCTGGACTCAGCGGGGCACCCGTGATCACCTATGGCGTTGAGTTTCATGTTTCTCCATTCCAATATCGGGAATTAGGTCCAAATGTGGTTGGCCTTGTGAAAGGTTTAACTCTTGCACCTCTTCCGATCGGGCAAGGGAATGCGGTTCTGATCCCGCAAGGCGCTGCGGCAGTGGAACCCGCTGCGCACATCAAAAAGCTCTTTCAGTCGATTGCGACAGAGTATCGAAAGCGAGGGGCGCAAGTAGCTGAGGACTGAGGGTGCTAGGCGCCAATTCTCGGCTTCTTGGGGGACAGTTCAACTCACTCGCGACCGATCCCTGATCCCTAACTCTCTAGCCCCGGCCTTTCATGCTATGCTGCGCAAAACTATACTCTCAGGATGACGATGACCTGTGCTCACTGAGTTGCGCCTCGAAAACTACGCGGTAATCGACAACCTCGCGGTCGAGTTCGGGCCGGGGTTGAATCTGCTGACGGGAGAAACCGGGGCGGGGAAGTCGATCCTGATTGACGCGCTCGCGCTGCTGTTGGGCGAAAAGGCGTCGAGCGACGTGATTCGCGGCGGGGCGGAGCGGGCGGTCGTGTCGGCAGTGTTCGAAGCCGAAGGCGCCGCGGAAAAGCCGCTGACGAAGATTCTCGAAGCGAACGGCTTGGGTAAAACAGCTGACGACGAATCCGACGACGGCTCTCTCATCCTGCGGCGTGAAGTTTCCACCGGCGGCCGCGGACGCGTGTTTGTGAACAATCAGCCCGCGACGGTCGCCGTTCTGCGGCGGCTCGCGCCGCATCTGGCGACCATCCATGCGCAGAACGAATCCATTCTTTCCTTTGACGGCCCCGCGCGCTTGGCCCTGCTCGACGCCTTCGCTGGCAGCAGCCTGGATGCTGTCGAATCGGCGTTTGCTGCTTGGAAAGACATCCGCACGCGCATCGACGAATTGCAGCAAGGCGAACAGGACCGCCTGCGACTGGTGGATCTGTGGTCCTTCCAGCAGCGTGAGATTCAAGAAGCGCGCCTGCAGGAAGGCGAAGACGAAAAGCTGGAAGCGGAGAAGCGGGTTCTCGCCAACGCCGAGAAAATCTACAACGCCGCCATGAACGCCTTCGACCTGTTGTACGAAGGCAACGGTTCAACTGCGTCGTCGCTCCGCGCAGCGCACAAGCAGGTTGAAGAGCTGGCCCGCTACGAGCCCAAATTTCAGGAAGCTCTGGCCGCCCTCGAAACCGCGCGCATCAGTGTGGAGGATGTCGGTGCGACCGTCCGCGATTATGCCGGAGGCATCCACGCCTCACCCGAGCATCTGGCCGAAGTCGAGGACCGCCTCGCGTTGCTCGACCGCCTGAAGCGCAAGTACGGGCCATCGCTCGCAGAAGTGATTCAGTTCGGCGCGGAGGTCTCGCGCAAACTTTCTGAGGTCGAGAACAAGGACGAAATTCTCCGCCAGCTCCAGGGCGAACTGGCCAAAGCCGCGACCGAATACCTGCAAGCCGCCCGCGCGCTGTCGAAAAAGCGCGCCGCGGCGGCGCGCCGGCTGGAGAAGTTGGTCGAGGCCGAGATCAACGACCTGGCCATGAAATCAACCTTCCGCATCGAGATCACCACGTCGGAAGAAGAAGGGAACTGGAACCCGGCGGGAATCGACGAAGTCGTCTACATGATTTCAACTAATCCTGGCGAGCCGCTGCGGCAGCTGGAGCATATCGCTTCAGGCGGCGAGCTCTCGCGGGTCATGCTGGCGCTGAAGGCGAGTGTGGAAGCAGGAAAAACCCCCACTTCTGGCAAAACCGGCCAGAAGTGGGGCACCCACACCGTTCAACGCACTCTTGTCTTCGACGAAATCGACACCGGCATCGGAGGGCGGGCTGCCGAATCCGTGGGCAAAAAGTTGAAGTCGCTGGCGCGTTCCAACCAGGTGTTGTGCGTCACGCACCTGCCGCAGATCGCCACCTTCGGCGACCGCCACTACGTCCTCGAGAAGAAAGAGTCCGGCGGACGCACCCGCACCACCATTCGCTTTGTCACCGGCGACGAGCGCACCGAAGAAGTCGCCCGCATGCTGAGCGGGGCGAAGCTCACCGAAACTTCGCGCAAACACGCCGAGCAAATGATCAAAGCCAACGCGTAACAGAGTTCCCGGGTCCCAGGAAAGAGAAGATTCCAAGGAAGTGGTACGTCAGGGAAGCGGGGTAATCAGAGGTTCTTGCTTGTGGATTTCTAGCCGGCCTTGACCGCGGAGTTGTCGCCAACCTTGATGGTGAAGTTCACCGTGATGGTCGCCTTGGTCTCGACCGGCTGGCCATTCTGCAGGTAGGGCTTGAACTTCCACTCGCGCACGGCCTGCTGCGCCGCCGAAGCCAGGATGGCGGGGCCACTGACCACCTTCAGATTCTCGATCACACCATCGGCTCCGATGAACGCCTGCAGCACCACCGAGCCCTGCACTTTCATCTGCTGCGCCAGCAGCGGATACGATCCGTCACCCGATCCCAGAGTCGGCTGCAAGCCGTTCACGCGCTCCAGTTCGGCCGCATTCGTGGGAGCAGCCAGACGGGCGGTGTAGCTGGGCGTCTTCGAAGTAGGAGTGTTCAGCTCAACCTTCGTGGCTACGCTGCCGGGATGAACGGTACGGTGCGAGTCTCCCGCGACCACTTCCACATCCAGAGGAGCGACTGAAGTGCGATTGGTAGCGACAACAGGTGGCTCCGACGGCTTCGGCTGGGCAGCTTCGGCTGAGCCCTTGGCGGTGGAGACAGGCTTCTTCGCCGTAGTGGATGGCATGGTCCGCGCTTCGATTGCCGGAGCGGGCGCCGACTGCGTTGCCGCCTGCCGCGGCGCAGGCCGGGTGAATTCTGCCTCTTGCGACTCGTTGCTGCCGAACCAGAACTGGTGATCCTTGGCGATGATTCCGCCGAACGCCACCAGCAGGAGCACGAGCGCTAGCACCAGCCGGGCCGGCTGACGGCTTTCCGCAATGAGCTGAGCCTCGGTGAGCTGAACCGGGCGCTGCTGGAACCGGGTCTGCAGCCTGGCTGGCGGCACGGCCTGCGGCCTCAGTCTCTGCGTGGGTCTCGGTCTGGAGTTCGCCTGGGTCATTGTGTCGCTCACCTGGGACTTCTCGCGACCAACGCCCATAGCTTGCGTCACTTCGGGTTAGTTCACAATGGCACAAGGTGGGGTAGGAGTGGCACGAGCGGGCCATATAACCATTTTGGTTAGTCCGGACGGTCCGTCAGGGCTTACGGAGAGCGAGCCCCGGGGTTGGGTAAAAAGGGGCGTGGGCTAAAAGCTTGTCAGGCCCCCTGAATCGAGCCGTTTTTCGCTAAGTCACACATCTGCAGGGAGATACATTTTTCCGAAAATTTCCGGTTTATCCTACTCAGCTTGCTATGCTGAAAGTAGAGAGTAGACCTCAAACGGCGCAGGCCATTAGCCCTGCGCCGTTTTCTAGCTACTTTCCGGTGCGAAATTAAGCTTCAAGATGCAAATCCTGCCAATCCACAAGCTGGAGACCATCCTCAAATGCTGGTTTTCGCGTGCTTCCCATCGGGTTCGGCAACGCGTGAACGGAGCGCAAACTCACGCGGTTTGCGGTGCCAGGTAACGGCCGATGTTGATTAAGTTGTCGGCGATCACCCCCAGTCCTACC
>JASHPH010000250.1 GCA_030038255.1 Candidatus Sulfotelmatobacter sp.
ATTCTGTACAAGGTCGGGGGAAGCGTGGGGCCGCTGTATGCCACGGTGTTCGTCGTTTATTGGTGTTATGGCACGCAGCTCTCGCTGAACGCTTCCACGACGTCCGACTTCTGGGGGACCAAGAACGCCGGCATCAACTACGGGATGTTGTTTACTGCCTGGGGGGTGGCCGGCATCATTGGACCCCGAATCGCGGGGGTGTTGTTCGACAAGTATAAGAATTACCAGATGGCGTTCTACACGGCAGGCATTCTGGCAGCCGTGGCGCTAATTTGTGAGCTAGCGGCCAAGCGTCCGGCGATACCGGAAGGCGCCTTGGCAGGCGGCAAATTGCCTGTGGCAGCGGCATAGCTGTCGCGAAAAGGGGTTGCAGTCCCACAAGGGATGGTTCATCATAACGGGGCTTGGGAGGCGGTATGCGAGGCGCTCTCAGCGGCGCACGTGCCTTCCCGAGCCCCGCGATCCACTCAGGGAACTGCCGGAGATGGGTCTGACCCGCTGGACATGCCGTGGGTGCGTGGCCAAGCGGAGGTGGGATCAGTAAGCAAGACTGAGGTTCACGAAGAGTCCTGGTGGAATCCGCCACAGTGACGAGTGGCGAGAACTGCGTGCAGCACAATCCAGCACAATGAGGGGCAAAACGATATGGCTACTGTTCCGAAGCAACCACAGCAACAAGTAGTGACCACGAGCGAGGCTCAAATCGCAGTCCATTGGAGGGAAGAGGAATACTACTATCCCTCCTCGAAGTTCATCGGCCAGGCGAACCTGAACGATCCTGACATTCTCAACCGGTTCAGCGAGGACAAATTCCCGGAATGCTTCCGGGAGTACGCCGATATGTTGAGTTGGGACAAGTATTGGCACACGACGCTTGACACCAGCGATCCGCCGTTCTGGAAGTGGTTCGTCGGCGGCAAACTGAACGCTTCGTACAACTGCGTGGACCGCCATCAGGCCAAATACAAGAACAAAGCGGCGTTGATCTTTGTGCCCGAGCCGGAAAACGAAGCGCCGATAGCGGTGACGTATCGTGATCTTTACGTGCGGGTGAACGAGTTTGCGGCCCTGCTGCGCGATCATTGCGGCCTGAAGACGGGAGATCGCGTCACCATTCACTTGCCGATGATTCCCGAGCTGCCCATTTCCATGCTGGCCTGCGCGCGGCTGGGAGTGATTCACTCGGTGGTCTTTGGCGGGTTCAGCGGCGAGGCTTGCGGCCTGCGCGCTGCCGATTCCAGCAGCCATGTCCTGATCACGATTGACGGCTACTACCGCAATGGCAAGCTGCTCGATCACAAAGCAGCCGCGGACGTTGCCCTCGAAACGGCGGCCAAGGAAGGGCACAAGATTGACAAGGTCCTGGTATGGAGGCGGCACCAGGGCCAGAATGCCTCCGCCTCGCCCTTCGTGCAACACCGCGACTTCTGGGTGGACGAAATCCTGCCGAATTACTCGGGTGAAATCGTGCCTCCCGTCTCGATGGATGCGGAAGCGCCGCTGTTCCTCATGTACACCAGCGGAAGCACGGGCAAGCCGAAGGGATGCCAACACCGCACGGGCGGATATCTCGCCTATGTGACTGGCACCTCGAAGTACATTCAGGATATTCACCCTGAAGATGTCTACTGGTGCATGGCCGACATCGGCTGGATCACGGGCCACTCCTATATCGTTTATGGTCCGTTGTCCCTGGCGGCGACCAGCGTCATCTACGAGGGCGTTCCGACCTACCCGGATGCGGGCAGAGTGTGGCGCATCGCCGAGCGTCTGAACGTGAACATCTTCCACACGTCACCCACGGCCATTCGCATGTTGCGCAAGGCCGGCCACGATGAACCCACCAAGTACAACTATCATTTCAAGCACATGACCACGGTGGGAGAGCCGATCGAGCCGGAGGTCTGGCGGTGGTACTACGAGACCGTAGGCAAGCGGGAAGCGGTCATTGTGGATACCTGGTGGCAAACCGAAAACGGAGGTTTCCTGTGCAGCACAAAACCCGCATTGGATCCGATGAAGCCCGGCAGCGCCGGTCCCGGGATGCCGGGGATTTTCCCGGAGATTCTGGACGAAATGGGTGAGGTCGTTCCGGCGGGATCGGGGAAAGCTGGAAACATCTGCATTCGCAATCCCTGGCCGGGCATCATGCAAACGATCTGGGGTGATCGTGAGCGTTTCGTGAATCAGTACTACCGGAAGTATTGCAAGAACCCCAACAGCAAGGACTGGCGCGATTGGCCGTATTTTGCGGCGGATGGAGCCGTGCTGGCTGTGGACGGCTATTTCCGAATCCTGGGACGCGTGGATGATGTCATCAACGTAGCGGGCCATCGGCTGGGCACGAAGGAAATCGAGTCGGCGTGCCTGACGGTGGACGAAGTAGCAGAAGCTGCAGTAGTGCCTGTGGTAGACGAGATCAAGGGCCGCGTGCCCGAAGTCTACGTCTCGCTGAAGCCGGGATTCCAGCCCAGCCAGGAGGTGGTTGATAAGGTTAACCGGGCGGTCGAAACCATCATCGGAAAGATTGCCCGTCCGAAGCATATCCACATCGTTCCAGACATGCCGAAGACGCGGTCCGGCAAACTGATGCGGCGCATCCTCGCCTCCATCTCGAATCGGGGAGCGACCGGCGACATTACTACGCTGGCCAATCCGGACGTGGTGGAGAAGGTGCGGGAGTTGGTGCAAGGCAAGGAACCGGTCGCCGTCGGCGAAGTCGCCGAGGACATCAAGCAGTTCGGGAAAGAGGACTAGGAACTGCATCGAACCGACCGCAGAAGAGAAGTTCAACGAACTGCTGGTGCGGTCGAACACTGGGCTGGGCGCGGAAAAGGCGATAGCGCACTAGAAGTC
>JASHPH010000019.1 GCA_030038255.1 Candidatus Sulfotelmatobacter sp.
AGATGGCAACCTCGTGAAAGCGTGGTCCATGAAGCTGCAAAAGAAGGAACGCGCCAAACTGAATCAGAAGATTGACTCTCTTGCCTTACACGGTCCCAGTTTGATCCCCGGTCTCTTGTCCCCCCACAGGAGTTCCCAACATTTTCAAGCTGAAAATTAAAGGACAAGTGCAACTTAGGCCGATGGTCTGCGAAGGGCCAGGAAGCGAACCCTCGTACACGCTTTTGCTGGGGGCCAAGGAAATTTCATCTGAGTATGATCCCTTGAACGCTCCTCAGAAGGCTGCTGAGAACAGGGATGATCTTCTGTTACACCCGGAGAGGAGGGTGGTCCATGAGCGAGTTAGTTGAAAAACTCAGGCCTGAATTTCAGGATGCAGAGTACCGACATGCCTATGCGGAAGAATGCTTGAACACAATGATTGCGACGCAGATTAAGGTTCTGCGAGAGCAGCGTGACATGACTCAGAAACAGTTGGCCGATACTACAGGTATGGCCCAGCCCCGTATTCCGCTATTGGAGGATGCATCTTACGAAAACTGGACAATCAAGACTTTGAAGCGATTCGCGAAGGCGTTTGATGTTGCGCTGTCAGTGAAGTTTGAAACGTTCTCGCGATTCATCAGGGACTTTGAAAATTTAAGCCGCGAGAATTTGCAGCGCGCTGCATTCCCGGATGACGTCCAGTTCCATTCTGTCGGCGTTGCCCATCGTCGTCGGCGAAAACTTGGTCGGTCAACTCGGGGACGCAGACACGCACGTATCTGGGCAGGTCAAATCGGACAGCCTCAAGGCTCAGATATGGGAGCGATACGCAAGCCACCAAAATCTGCGGAGGGCGTTGCTACGGTCCAACCTGAAATTAACGGACTAGGGAATCAGTGGGCTGCTGCCGCAGCGGGGAGGGTGTGATATATGGCTGATGATCAGGAGCCAAAACTGGAAATCAATAAATTCCCCTTTGTCAAACCAGACGAGGGGATCTTCCAGATTTACAGCAACTATATCGATGTCGCATGGACCTTGTTTGACGTGACCATTAGGTTCGCACAAATTGTTCCGCTGCCCATGGAAGGAGACAAGGCAAGGTTTGAGGCAGAGGAAAATGCCCGAGTCACACTCGCATGGCCAGAAGCCAAAATTCTTGCCACTATAATGGCTGATTTGGTGAGCAGGTATGAGCGAGTTAACGGCGAGATCAAACCCGTAAAGCTGCCTCCTAGCCCAACAGATGACAAGAGGGCAGAGCACAGGAAGAAAGCATAATAGAAACTGTTCCTCAGTCGCCTGTCTCGCGATCCGAGCGGCGTTTTGGCAGAACACCACAAAGCCGGGCTGGTTGGCCCGGCTTTTTCCCTCAGTGGAACTGGAACGGTCGATCCTGTTTCGATCACCGCGCCAGAATGTCATAGGCTCAGGAATCACCCTGGATCTTGCGACTTCCGACCCAGTGCCCCGCGTATTCTCGCGCAGGCCTGACTCCCCTTTCGGCACTCCGCAGGTTCACCGGCCTGCGCTGGGTACCCGTTTACATCACCATCGCCAGGTTTTCGAGTTCATGCTGCAGGACGGGCAGGGCGCATCCTGCCATCTCGACCCGGCCGGCCGCATCGAGCGCCGCCTTCTGCGAAACCCCATACCCACGGCCCATCAGGAATACCTGGAGCAACTGCGCCGCCTCGTAGGAGTCCACCATACCTCCCTGAAGCAGATCGCTGCGCAGAGCCGCCAGTTCCGTCATCGTGAACCTGTCTTTATCGTTCAACCTCTCGTTCGTTGGCTTCTCGTAAGTCATGGCCGTCATCACCTCCGACTCCGACCTGAACCCCTTTGTACCGTTTAGACTCATGAGCCACTGTGAAAGTTGCGTGCAATTCAGCTGCCGTAATTGCCTACTTTCCACAGTACGTGCCCACAGCCTCTCTGGTTTCATTAACCCGTGGATTTATCGGAAGTTGTGGGGAACGACTTGAGCTATTAGGGGGACCGGAGACGCGCCGGTAACCGGGCGGTAATCGCCAGACTGACACAATGTGTCAATTTCAGACGATTACGCCATTGTGACGTGGCAGATGACCCACCAGAGGTTCAAAGTTGAGGTTAGGCGCTGCCCGCCGCCGCTAGGCGCTGCGAGCTGCGCCCTGCGCGGCGGCAACCGTATCGTAGAAGCGAAAGAACTGCTCCACCTGAGTGATCTGCATGGTGTTGCGAACGCGGTCATTCACCCCGACCAGCGCCAGGCTGCGGCCGCCCTTTTGATGGGTGACGTAGGCGCCGACCACGGCTCCGATGCCGGCCGAGTCGATGTAGGGGACTGCGGTCATGTCGAGAATGAGCGAAGATGACGTGCTTGAGCGCACTAACGACTGAAACTCGAAGAAGTTGGAGATGAGGATGGGACCAGTCAGGCGCAAGATGCGCTCACCCGACGGCCCGGTTACATCCGCGATCTGTAAGGGTTCTTGAGGCATTCGCCGATCGTATACCTCATTGTGAATATCGTGTTAAAGACTCTCGAGGGCGGTGGCCAAATTTGGCCAGTACTGCCAATTTTCGACCATCTGCAGGATGCGGACAGCCCCACGCGGAAAACTACGGCTCAATCGTGGCCTGATCCACCAGCATGATCGGAATGTTATCTTTCACGGCGTAAATCCGGTGGCACTGAGTGCATTTCAGGCTTTCAGGATTTTGCCGGTATTCGAGCGGCTGCTTGCAGGCGGGACAAACCAAGATTTCCAGCAGTTCTTTGGCGAGCATGGCGTGTATTGTACTTCAGGAGTAACCCGGTGCGGCTGTGTGGTGGCGCAGTCGGTTAAGGAGGCGAGCCAAGCGCGCGTTTTCGTGCGGCGCAGAAAGCGCGCCGCTGTCGCGCGGCTCGCCCAGATCCTTCGCTCGCACCGAACGCTCGCTCAGGATGACAGAGGACTTTAGGCCCATGCGATAGAATCATCACCGATGCCTGCCACCATCCTTGACGGTACCAAGATCGCTCAGCAGATTCGGGCGGAAGTCGCCGAGGAAGTGAAAGCCCTGGCCGCCGCCAATCTGCGTCCGGGGCTGGCGGTGCTGCTGGTGGGGCATAACCCGGCGTCGGAGATCTACGTACGTGGCAAAATCAAGGCCTGCGAAGAGGTTGGCATCTACAGCGAAACTTTGACCCCGCCAGAATCGGTCACGACCTCGGAATTGCTCGCGCATGTCAGCGAACTGAACCGCCGCGACGACATAGACGGCATCCTGGTGCAGTTGCCCCTCCCGCCGCAGGTGGACGCCAAAAAGGTCCTTTTGGCGGTTGAGCCCGCCAAGGATGTGGACGGATTTCATCCCATGAACGTGGGTTTCCTTTCGACGCAACGGCCGGGATTGGTCCCGTGCACGCCGGCGGGCGTGATGGAAATTCTGCGGCGCAGCCAGATCCCCGTCACCGGGCGTGAAGCAGTGGTCGTCGGGCGCAGCGACATTGTCGGCAAGCCAGTGGCGATGCTGCTGACCAACGCCAACGCTACGGTAACGATCTGCCACTCGAAAACGCATGATCTGGCCGGGGTTTGCCGGCGGGCCGACATTCTGGTGGCCGCGATCGGTCGCGCGGGAATGATTACCCGCGATTTCGTCAAGCCGGGCACAGCAGTCATCGATGTGGGCATCAATACCGTGACCGATCCAGCGGAGTTTCGCCGGTTTTTCGCCGGCAACACCAAGCGGGAAGAGGCTTTTTACAAGAAAGGATCAACGCTCGTCGGCGACGTACATCCGGAAGTGGCCGAGGTTGCTGGGGCACTCACGCCGGTGCCGGGCGGCGTGGGGCCGCTGACCATCGCCATGCTGATGTTTAATACCGTGAAGGCGGCGAAAATGCGGCGCGGAAGCCGCGTGCCGGAAATGTCGCGTGCGTAAAATCCACCACCGAGACACGGAGACACGGAGTCACGGAGAGATTATGCAAGAGTCCTCCGTGCCTGTGTGCCTCCGTGGTAAGACGCTTGTCTTCACCTATCTGGGAGACTGAATGCTGAAAGTTGGCCTTACCGGGGGGATTGCCTCGGGCAAGTCGGCCGTAGGAGAGATGCTAGTGGGAATGGGGGCATATCTGGTCCAGGCGGACCGCATAGCCTACTCGCTGATGCAGCCGGGGGAGGCCGTCTACAACGAAGTTGTGCGCCATTTCGGCGGAGAGATTCTGAACTCGGACATGAGCATCAACCGCGCCAAACTGGCCGAGGCAGCTTTTGGCCCGGCCGGTGATGGCGGCAATCGCGCATCGCGCATCGAAGAGCTGAATCGCATCGTGCATCCTGCCGTCATTCGCGCGCAGAACGAGTGGATGCAGCAGATGGGTGTTCAGGACCGGCATGCCGTGGCGATCGTGGAAGCGGCGTTGATTCTCGAGGCGAAAGTGGGGGACCAATTTGACCGGCTGATCGTGGTGACATGCGATGCCGACCAGCGGGCTGCCCGCTTTGCGGCGCGGCAGAAAATTGACCTGGAAACCGCGCGGAAAGAAGTCGTGCGCCGCATGGCGGCTCAACTCCCCGACGAAGAAAAGATCAAATGCGCTGATTATGTGATTGACAACTCCGGCACGCTCGACCGTACGCGCGAGCAGGCGGAAAAAGTGTGGCGCGAACTGCGCGCCGCCGCCGAGAAATCCTAGACAAGTCCTGAGGCTACCCCCGGCGGGGTAGAATCTAAAAAAGGGAAATTTCCGATCCACAACCGTACGTTTATCAAGTGGCTTAGGATCAGGTGACGTAATCATGAAAGCATTGCGGCCGTTCATCTTCGCGCTGGCGATTGCCGGCGCATTCTTCTATTTCACGACCTGGCGCTCCAACTCGCAGAACCCGTTGCATGCCTCGAATTGGCTGAGCCGGCCGGAGCACGTCGAAATCACGGAAGCGGCGCCGGGAGAATCTCTCGACAGCGAAGAGCAGAACAATATCTCCGTTTACCGCAAGAACATTCCTTCGGTCGTGAATATCACCTCGCGGGCCATGACCTTTGATTTCTTCTACGGGCTCGTGCCGCAGGAGGGCCAGGGTTCGGGTTTCATCATCGACCGGGAAGGGCACATTTTGACCAACTACCACGTCATCGCCGACGCCCGTCAGGTGAAAGTCACGCTGCACAACCGCAAAAGTTACAGCGCAACGGTAGTCGGCACCGACCCGGCGCATGATCTGGCGGTGATTCAGATTAAGGCTCCGGATCTGGTGTCCGCTGTGCTCGGCGATTCGCGCAATCTGCAGGTGGGGCAGAAAGTGTATGCCATCGGAAATCCGTTCGGCTTGTCGGGGACGATGACGCGGGGAATCGTCAGCTCGATCCGGCCGGTGCGCGAGCCGAATGGCGCCATGATCGATGAAGCCATCCAGACCGACGCGGCCATCAATCCCGGAAACTCCGGCGGGCCGCTCATGAACTGGCACGGCGAGGTCATCGGCATTAACACCATGATTCTTTCCAACGCGAACCAGAGTGCGGGCATTGGCTTCGCCATCCCGATCAACACGGCCAAGGCCGTGCTGGGCGATCTGATGACCCTCGGCCGAGTGCGCCGCCCGGCGCTGGGGGTACGAACGA
Organism: Candidatus Sulfotelmatobacter sp.; assembly: GCA_030038255.1. Taxonomy (GTDB): domain Bacteria; phylum Acidobacteriota; class Terriglobia; order Terriglobales; family Acidobacteriaceae; genus Sulfotelmatobacter. The sequence goes on from JASHPH010000019.1 coordinate 5,587, forward strand.
TTCCCATCGGTCCCGAGTTGGCCGACGAACTCGGCCTACCCGTCGACTACGGATTGCTGATCGTACAGGTAACGCCCGGTGGTTCAGCTGACGTTGCGGGCTTGCGCGCGGGCTCTGAGCGCGCTTACCTGGGCAGCACGCCCATCACGCTGGGTGGCGATTTGATCGTGGCCATCGACGATCAGAAAGTCGAGGACGAGCAAGACCTGGCGCAAATGATGAATAACCATCGCGCCGGCGACACGGTGAAGATCACCATCTACCGCGACAAGAAAAAGATGGTCCTGAGTGTGGCCCTGGGCGAAGCGCGACAACAGGTGTGAAGCACGCCTCAGCTGTCAGCATTCAGCCGTCGTCGCGAATCCCCCAGCTCAGTGGCTTAGAACCTAGTCGCTCGGTTCTTTCCCGGCGGCGACTTCCAGATGCCGGCACGGCGGTGTCGTTTGCCGTTG
>JASHPH010000251.1 GCA_030038255.1 Candidatus Sulfotelmatobacter sp.
TTTCGAGGCCTGCTCAGCGTTCACTCACGTTACGGCCTGCCCACTCGCCAAGTCACCTAAGTGACCCTCTACACCGGAGGCTCCGACGGCTTCGTTTCCTCCACCGCCGCTCCGATTGCTCCCGGGTGGAGCGAACCAGTTCCCGGGCGGGACTTTCACCCGCAGTGAACCAGCGCCTTTTCACGGCGCACGTGCTATCGCGATTTTTCGACAACTTACTGGACAGCGTTCCCGCTATGCATGCCACGTCCGGTAACCTCTCTTCGTCTCACACGCTTCGCCACATCACCAGACACTTTTCCCGTCGCTACGTCTAAAGCATGCCGAGTCTTTGTTCTTCACATGTGATCCTGCCTTGGTCTTGGGTCTTAGGTGGAAAAACGTCTGGCAAGTTCCTCCAGCAGGCGCCGACGCTCGGGGTGCACAAAGAATTCTGACTCGATTCAGGGCCTGGAAGCGCTTGATGTGGGCTTCAATGCAAGCCGGCGCTCAATTTTCATCCATTTGTAACCTTACTTCTATATTTTCTTAACTCATCTCTGGCAATTTCGTCTTGGCTGCACACCAATGCGAAACCATTCAGCTCTTCTTTGTCTTCGAAGATCGATGATGAGACACATCGGATGGAATTCCGTGCGCACGATGCTCGCTGCGCTTTTACTGACTGCAAGCGTCTCGGCACAGATGGCAACCACATCGCTGCGCGGAGTCGTGACCGATCCCGCGGGCGCGGTCATCAACGGAGCACAGATTACCCTCGCCAATTCTGCGGCCGGATTCGATCGAACCGCGTCAACGAATGAACGCGGGGAGTACCAGTTTCTTCAGGTGCTCCCCGGTACTTACACTCTTACGGTTTCTGCAGGCGGCTTCGCCACTGACCGGAAAGAAGGCGTAGCTCTGCTGGTGAATACGCCGGCCAAGCTCGACTTTACCTTGCGTGTGGGTAAAGCCGAAACCACGGTGGACGTGCAAGGCGAAGCGGCCGCGGTCAACACGGTGGACGCAACGTTGGGCAACGCTTTTGATCCCCGGCAGATTGAAGCCCTTCCTTCGGAAGGCAGAAACGCGGTCGAGTTGTTGAGCCTTCAGGCCGGGGTGGCATACGTCGGCAACCAAGTCAACACCGGCGCGGACTCCCGCGGCGGAGCGGTGAATGGCGCGCGCAGCGACCAGACCGACGTCACCGTGGACGGCCTCGACGACAACGATCCTTTGCTCGGGCAAGCGTTCACGCCCGCCTTGCGCGTGCCCATGGATTCTCTGGAAGAATTCCGCGTCACCACGACCAACGCCAACTCGGATTCCGGACGCTCCTCAGGCGCGCAGGTTTCGCTCGTCACCAAGAGCGGCACGAATCAATTTCATGGCTCACTCTACGAATACAACCGCACGTTGTTTGGCGCTGCCAACAACTGGTTCAATAAACAGGCAGAACTGACCAGCGGTTTGCCGAACAAGCCGGGAGAACTGATTCGCAACACGTTCGGCGGTGCGATGGGCGGCCCAATCATCAAGAATCGGCTCTTCTTCTTTGCCAATTACGAAGGGCAGCGCTCGCGGGAAGCGGTGCAGACAACTCAGGCGGTGCCGAGCGGGAATCTGCGGCAAGGCACCGTGAGCTACGTCGCGGCCGACGGTTCCATCGTTAGCTTGAAACCGGCCCAGATCCAGAGCATGGATCAAGGTTGCTTGACCACGGGAACTTGCCCGAACGGTAATGGTGTGAGCCAGGCAGTCCTGAACCTATGGAACGGCCAGGACAGTTTGCCCGATGGGACTCCTATTCCCGCTTTCCCCGCACCCAATACGAACACGTCATTCGGTTCCGATGGCCTGAACATTCTGGGGTACACGTTTGCAGCGCCTCGGCCCACCAGTCTCAATACCTTTCTGCTGAAGCTGGATTACAACCTCACAGCAAATGAACGGTTGTTTTTTCGAGGAAATCTGCAAGACGACCACACGTTCGATGCAGCGCAGTTTCCCGGCGAGCCACCTGGTCAAATCTTGACCAACAACAGCAAGGGCGTGGCGCTCGGCTTAACCTCGGTGCTCACCAATCACGTCATCAATAATTTTCGTTACGGTTTCGTTCGACAGGGCCTGGGAGATGCCGGGCCGAATCCGTTTTCCAATATCAGCTTTTGGAATCTTTCCGACCAGGTGTCGTTTGCGCGCACGGTCAATGTCAACGTGCCGGTGAACCAGTTTGTAGACGATCTAACTTGGACGCGGGGCCGGCATACGGTGCAATTCGGTGAGAACTGGCGAATCATCAACGATAACCGGTTTTCCAACGCACAGAACTTCTTTAACGGATCTCCGCACCCCACATGGCTGTATGAGGGCGGAATTGCCTTCACGGGTCAGGATCTCGATCCGGCCAACGTTACCTCGCTGCCGCCCATGGATCCGCAATTCGGCTACTCGTATGACGCTGCGATCAGCAACGTGACGGGAATCATCGGATCGATCGAGGCCATCTACAACCAAAACAAGTTGGGACAGTTTCTTCCGGTCGGTTCGCTCGTGCCGCGTCATTTCAAGTCGAATGAAGCCGAGTTTTATGCGCAGGACGCATGGCGTGTGAGAAGCGACTTGCAGCTGACGCTGGGCCTGCGTTATACGCTCCTGCAAGTCCCTTACGAAACCAGCGGAAATCAGGTTGCTCCGACACCTGGGCTGGCTTCGTTCTTCAATGGGCGGACCGCCGCAATGAATGTGGGTCAGGCCTACCGCCCGACAATTTCGTTTGCCCTCGCCGGTCAGGCAAACGGGAAAGCTCCATATTGGAATCCGGATTACGGGAACGTCGCCCCGCGCTTTGCCTTTGCCTACTCGCCAACTTCGAATTCGCCGGTCTGGAGTAAGCTGCTGGGACCGAGCGGCAAGACGTCGATCCGCGGCGGCTACGGAATTTATTTCGATCATTTCGGCGAAGGCGTGGTCAACAGTTTCGACCGCGAAGGATCGTTTGGTCTGACGACCTACCTTGAAAATCCCTCCGGAGTGCTGACGACGAACTGCGCGGATCGGTTCGTGAATTTAACGACGATGCCGACCATCATACCGGGCCCGCCATGCGCTTCGGTTCCTGAACTGTCCCCCCAGCCGGCGAGCGGATTCCCTGCCGTTCCGCCGGGCATGGGTCAGAATGGCAGTTTTGCAATCGCCTGGGGAATTGACAACACGATGAAGACGCCCTATTCCGAGGTCGCGGACTTTTCCATTACGCGGGAACTGCCGCGGCAGTTTGCGGTTGAGCTTTCCTATGTCGGGCGTTTCGGTCGCAGATTGTTGCAGGAAGTGGACATGGCGGAGCCGGTCAACATGAAAGATCCCCAGTCGGGAATGACCTACTTTCAGGCTGCGACCATGCTCGCGCAATTGGCCAACGCCAACACGCCTGAAAGCGAGGTGCAGAAGATTCCATTCTGGGAGAATTTTTTCCCGCAGGCGGTTGGACCAGGCGGCGAAACCGGCTCTGCGCCCGGAATCCCCGCCAATCCCACGGCAACGCAGAATATCTACGATCTCTACTACGCGAACAATCCAAACTACACTTATGCCCTGCAATCCCTGGATGCACCTACGGAGGGCTATTCGTGCTTCCCGGCGTGCTCCACGCTGGGGTCGTATGCTTTCTGGGACGATCAATTCTCTTCCATGTTTAGTTGGCGCACGACCGGTACCAGCAACTATCACGCCTTTCAGGCGATGCTGCGGCGCCATGTGGGAGCAATGGAATTTGATCTGAATTACACGTTCTCGAAATCGCTCGACGAAAACTCCAATGCAGAACGCGTCAACGAATACGAGAACGGAACCGGAATCGGGAGCGGAAGCGCGGTTGCCTACAGCGGGCAGGTGATCAATTCGTGGAACACGAAGGGTCTTTACGGCCCTTCGGATTTCGACAGTACTCATCAGATCAACGGTAATTGGGTCTACGATCTCCCGGTCGGCCGGGGGAACCGTTTCGGAGCCAACTGGAACAAAACCGAAGACGCGTTGTTCGGAGGCTGGCGATTCTCCGGGCTGGTTCGCTGGACGAGTGGTTATCCCTTCAGCATTTCAACCTATGCGTTCGGAACCAACTACGAGCAGGACGGCAGAGCCGTGGTTGTGGGTACTCCGCCGCAGACTGGTGTTTCGTTTCAAGACGGTGTGCCGAACGCATTCAAGGAAGGACCCGCCGCTGCCGGCTCGTTCCGTTACGCTTACCCGGGAGAAGCCGGACAGCGCAACAATTTTCGTGGTCCGGGGTATTTTGGCGTGGATCTAAGCCTGGCAAAGTCGTGGAAACTAGGCGAATCTCAGGCGCTCCGTTTTACCTGGGACGTTTTCAATTCCACCAACGCCGTTCGCTTCGACGATGGCACCCTGAATCAATACCTGCTCTATGGCACGACTCTGGGCAACTTTACCGCGACGCTGACGGTGCCGCGCGTAATGCAGTTTGGCTTGCGGTACAGCTTCTGACGGAGGGCGCTTGAAGACAAAGCTGCTGTTTCTGGCCGTTCAAATAATCTTCCTGGGCGTTACAGCACCGCATCTTTCGGCGCAATTAAAAACGCGAAACGTCGTTCTCATCGTGAGCGATGGCCTCCGCTGGCAGGAAGTCTTCACTGGAGCCGATCCAAATCTGCTGAACGAAAAAAACGGCGGCATCTGGGCCAGTCCCGAACAATTGCGGCGCGAGTTCTGGAACGACGATGCCGTGCAGCGTCGCGCCATGCTGTTTCCATTTCTATGGAGTGTTGTCGCTAAGCAAGGCCAGATTTTCGGGAACCAGCAGAAAGGCAGCATCGCTCGTGTGACGAATGGTCTTGCGTTCTCGTATCCGGGATACAACGAGATGCTGACCGGGCGGCCCGATCCTCGCATTAACAGCAACGAGTTTGGTCCGAATCCCAATGTGACTGTCTTTGAGTGGATGAATCAGTTGCCCGAGTTTCACGGAAAAGTCGCGGCCTACGCCACCTGGGAAGTTTTCAAAAACATTTTCAACGAGCCACGCAGCCAACTCGTCCTGCAGGCAGGGTGGGATCCGCCGGAGACGGGGAACCTCACACCCAGGCAGGAACTGCTGAACGAGCTCTACCGCACCACCACCCGCCTCGACGACGAAGATGTGTGGGACTCTTTCCTACAGATCCCGATGCTTGACTATGTGAAATCCGCCTATCCGCGGCTCCTCTTCGTCGGCTACGGCGAAACCGACAATTGGGCTCATGCCGGCCGCTATGACCTTGTGCTCGAAAGCGCGCATCAATTCGACGCCTTTGTGCGGCAATTGTGGGAGACCATGCAGGCAATGCCCGAATATCGCGCGCAGACCACTTTCATTATCACCACCGATCACGGCCGCGGCAGCGGTCTCGAAGAGTGGAAGGAGCATGGCGTGGAGGAAAAAGGATCCGAGAATATCTGGATCGCCGTAATGGGGCCGGACACGGATTCTCTTGGCGAACGTGCGAATACTGCCACGGTTACCCAGGCCGAGATTGCCTCGACCATCGCTCAACTCCTAAGCAAGGATTTTCGCAAGGCGTCGCCCGACGCTGCCGCGCCGCTTCCGGTAGTGGCTGATCACTAGCGCCCAGGGAGATTCGAATCCAGCGCGAATTCGCGTGCAAATAGGCGAAAGCACCAACTATTAGGTCAATGAGTAATCACGATTTTATCACCGACTGAGGAGGCGAGTCGGCAAAGAGCCTATTTGTTGCGTCGGCCACGTCAGGAGTCTTAGACTCTGCTGAGTCCGAGATCGCGGGTGAGTCCAGAGGCACATACCCTCCATGAAGAGCAATCGCTTAGCAAGGGCAGCTGCTAGTGCCGTGGGCTGAATCAGGACCTGCGGGAACTCTGGCCAGCCATGAAGAAATTCGACTGAGTCAAGCATCGTAAAAGTGGCTGTGCAGGCGCTCTTTCTTAACACAATTGCCCTACGCAAGATGTGGGCTCCCTCGGGCCATAAGTCTTAGTGCTGTATCTGAAGCGCCCACGCGTGGAAAGGTGTGCGCTGAGGTGCTCTGGACGGGCGCTTCAGATACAGCGACTTGAAGGAAGCCTCATCGGGAGCTATGGGTTTTGAATGTGGGTTTGGTGGAATGACACACCTACCGCCGCGTCAGGAGAGCGATCAATGGTGACGTTGACGCTGG
>JASHPH010000252.1 GCA_030038255.1 Candidatus Sulfotelmatobacter sp.
TCGCAGAGTATCTCACGGACGAGATTGACGAACCCGTTCATCTGCGCCCCGCCTGTCACCGCTGACCGCGCGCCCGCGTCCTTGCTGCCGGATGCAGAGCCCTGCTTTCGGGCCTGGGTCTCCCGCGTATTCCAGAAGTGCCTGACCGCAAGGCGAAGGCGCCGCTCAAGTTTAGGGTCGAGTTTCATTTTTCGCAACGAATTCCGCGCGTGTGGATCGTCGTGCGGTTGAAGAGCAGGGATGTTTCGTTGGCCAAACGCTTGTGCGCCATCTCGAAATAGTGTTCGTCGACCTCGAACCCGATGCTGTGCCGGCCGACGCCGGCCGCGGCAACGGACGTCGTACCCGTCCCCAGGAAAGGATCAAGAACGGTATCGCCGGCAAAGCTGAACATTCGTATCAGGCGCTCCGCAAGTTCGACCGGATAAGGCGCGGGATGGTTGCGCGTTGAGGCGCCCGTAACCCCCGACCAGATTTGCTGGAACCACTCCTTGTGATTCTCGCCGGATACCACGCTCAATATGCGTGTTGGGACATCCGGACTCCTGTATCCTCCCGGCTTACGTTCCATCAGAATGAACTCGATATCGTTCTTGATTACGGAATTTGGTTCAAACGGTTTCCCCAGGAATCCGCCGCCACCCTCGACTTCGTAAGCGGCGTTCGCGATCTTGTGCCAGATGATCGGCGCCAGATTGTCGAATCCGATTCGCCTGCAGTGTTCCTGAATCGAGGCGTGAAGCGGAACAACCGTGTGCCGCCCGTTGTTTTTACGCCTGGACAGGCAAACATCCCCGACCACGCATACCAGACGGCCACCAGGGACAAGAGCTCGGAAACATCCAGTCCACACTTTGTCCAACTCGTGCAGGAACTCATCGTAATCATCTATGTGTCCCATCTGCCCGTCGCAGTTTCTGTACTCTTTGAGGGTCCAGTACGGCGGCGAGGTGACGACCAGATGCACACTGTTTGGCTTCAGCCCTGCCATTTCCCGGGCATCGCCCAGATTGAGGGTGTGCGTTGTCGGTATTCTGTGCAGTGCCTCTTCGATCAGCCGAATAAGTTTCCTGTCTTTGGCGATGCGTGGAATGTCCGTCTGGGGATTATCGAGTGGGTAGACTTCAGCCGGCACGAACTCGGCCAGACTTACCGGCTGGCCATCGGGCTTTTCAGTTTCCGTCAGAGGATCCAGGCTGAGATTGACTTTCATTCGGGCTTCGCCGTACCCGCCTTCTCCAGCTTCTTCTTCACTTCCGGCGCACTCTTCCCATTGGGCGCAAGCTCCAGACATTTTTTCCACGCCGCGATCGCGGACTTCGCATCGTTCATCCTGTCCTCAGCGTCACCGAGCTTCAGCCACGCAACGGCATTGCCGTCGTTCCACTTTGTGGCTTCGAGATATCGCGCCGCCGCGGCTTTGAAATCGCCCTTCCTGAAATAAAAATCCCCGATCTCGACCGCCTTTTTCGACTTCACCGGATTGAACGCATACTCCTCCGCCGGAGTCTTTGCCTTGTCTTCCTGCTGCGGCAGCTGATCCGCCGGAGGTGGCGCATTCCCCTCCTGCGGCGGCAGATCCTGCGCCCGGCCCAGCGCGCAGAAGACAAAAAAGGTCGCAGCAAGCAACCCGCGTCCGCGTGACATAATCCAATTGTATTGCCGCTGCAGTCGCATCGGCGTCCAATGTCCTCGCAGAACGCCCTCCGGGAAAAAGTCGCGCAACTCCCCCTCGCGCCCGGCGTGTATCTCTACAAGGACGACTCCGGCAAAGTCATCTACGTTGGCAAAGCCCGCATCCTCCGCGCCCGCGTCCGCAGCTACTTCAACGACGACAAACTCGCCGACGCCAAAACCGGCTCCCTCATCGACGAAGCCCGCGACATCGATTACATCCTCGTCGACAACGAAAAAGAAGCGCTCGCCCTCGAGAACAATCTGATCAAGCAGTACAAGCCCAAATTCAACGTCCTCCTGCGCGACGACAAAACCTACCCCTACATCCGCCTCACCAGCGAACGCTTCCCCCGCGTCTACGTCACGCGCCGTCTCTTCAAAGACGGGTCAACCTATTACGGCCCCTACTTTCCCGGCAACCTCGCATACCGTATCGTCAATTTCATCCATCGCCACTTCCTCGTTCCGTCCTGCAAGGTCGACCTGCGCCGCTACCACCCCAAGCCCTGCCTCCAGTACCACATTCACCGCTGCCAGGGCCCGTGCGTCGAAGGCCTCACTACGCCGGAGGCCTACGCCGACGCCATCCGCAAGGTAAAACTTTTCCTCGACGGCAAACACAGCGCACTTGCCGGCGAACTCCGCGCTCAGATTCAGGCCGCTTCCGACGAGATGCGCTTCGAAGAAGCCGCCGGCCTGCGCGACCTCCTCACCACGGTCGAAGAGATGGACCAGCGCCAGAAGATGGCCGCCGCGCAGGGCGACGACGTCGACATCTTCGGCTTCTACGCCGAGCCCCCGCTCGTTGCCATCAATCTCTTCCACCTGCGCAACGGCGTCATCGTCGACCGCCGCGACATTTTCTGGGAAGATCAGGTCGAATTTAACGCACCCGAGTTTTTCTCATCGCTTCTGCTGCAGATTTATCTCGACCAGCAGTACGTCCCGCACATCATCCACGTCCCGATCGATTTCGAAGATCAGGAAGTGATGGAAGAGCTGCTCTCGGAAAAAAAGAATCGCAAAGTCGAGATCCACACCCCGAAGCGCGGCGTCAAGAAAGCGATGCTGAACCTCGCGCAGACCAACGCGAAACACAGCTTCGACGGCCGCTTCCGTGTCCTGAAACCGTCCTCCGCCGCCATCCAGACCGCGCTGCAGGACGTGCTCAGCCTCGACCACGCCCCGAAGCGCATCGAGTGTTTCGACATCTCCCACATTCAGGGCACCGACAAGGTCGCGAGCATGGTGGTCTGGGAAGAAGGCCGCATGAAGAAGGCCGACTACCGCAAATTCATTATCCGCACCGTCGAGGGCAACGACGATTTCGCCAGCATGCACGAAGTCGTGACGCGGCGTTACTCACGCGTGCAGTCCGAAGGACAGCCGATGCCCGGTCTGATCCTGATCGATGGCGGACTCGGCCAGCTTCACGCCGCCGCCGCCGCGCTGGAAGCCATCGGCATCATTAATCAGCCGCTGGCCTCGATCGCCAAGCGCGAAGAAATCATCTATGTGCTCGGACAGGAGAACGACCCAATCGTCCTCGACCGCTTCTCCCCCATTCTGCATCTCATACAAACCATCCGCGACGAAGCCCACCGCTTCGCCGTAACCTTCCACCGCACGAGGCGCAACGCGCGTACGCTGACCTCGGAGCTAGACCAAATCCCCGGCATCGGCGAAATTACGGTACGAAAGCTCCTCAAAGAATTCGGCAGCTCAGAATTGGTAAGGCAGGCTTCAGAAGAGGAATTGGTGAAGCGGGTCGGTAAAGCGGCAGCACGAAAGATTCGCGATCACTACGCTGCTCCCGCCCTGTAACGCCAGCCAGCGTGTAGTTTGTCGGTTGAGACTACGGGGAAGGTCTCTGTTTTTACTCGCACCTCATTTTAATCGGGTTCGACCAGGCAAGGA
>JASHPH010000253.1 GCA_030038255.1 Candidatus Sulfotelmatobacter sp.
CGAAGAAGTGAAGGCGTGAGAACGATGATACGGGAGAACGTTACCTCAGAGAGTGTGGCTGCCGAACCCGGCTGTCAACCCCGGCTGCGCGCGGGTTCCACTGCCGTCCGCTGGGGCTGGGCATGTCGTCCAGAGTGCTTCCCGATGAGGTTCAGCAAGGGCTCTTTCAGAAAAGGGCCGCTCGCTAGCAGGCCCGAGAGAAGCGGATTGCGGTGATTGGCAGTCAGTTCGGTGTTGTCAAGAGTGCTCACAAAGCCGCCTGCACTCTTTACCAGGGCTGCTCCCGCGACTACGTCCCATTCGTTCTTGGGCGTCAGGGTGAAAGTTGCGTCCGCCAAACCGGCGGCGACCAGGGCAAGCTTGTAGGCGACCGATCCCATGGGCCGGATCTGAAACTCGCCGCCTGCGAACTGCTTCCACTCTCCACGTTTGATTTCGCTGCGGCTGGCCAGAATCAGCGCACCTTGCAGCGTAGTTCGTTCACTCGGGCGCGCCGGCTTGCCGTTGTAGAGGATTCCGGAATCGATTGAACCGATGATGGTTTCGTTCGTCGCAGGGTTGCAGATGCCGCCGGCAACGGGGCGGCCATTCTCCACGAATCCAATCGAGACACAGAATTCCGGAATGCCTGCGACGAATTCGCGCGTTCCGTCGAGAGGATCGACCACCCACACGCGGCTCATGCTGAGACGAGAAACATCGTCCGCGCTTTCTTCCGAAAGCCAGCCTTCGCCTCCGCGCAGCAAGTTCACGCGCAGCGCTGCGTCCACGCCTCGATCCGCCTCGGTGACAGGATCGTGTCCGTGCTTGTATTCGGTCTCAATCTCGCCCGGAGTGAAACGGTTCAAAATCGCGCGGGCAGCTTCCAGCCCGGCTTGGATTCGCTCCAGAATATCGGCGTAGGAAAAAGAAGTCATGCTCTCCCGATTCATGAATGCGGACTCAGGCCCACAACATGCGGCATCCGGTGATCAACAACAACGCGCAGAGAATGCGGCGGAGCCACAGCATAGGAACGCGCGTCGCCAGATGCGAACCGATCAGGCCACCGGGGATGGAACCAATCAGCAGCGACACCACCAGTCCGGGATCGACATTCCCCAGCTTGAAGTGAAGAAAACCAGTCACTCCGGTGAGAACCACTGCGTGCACGATGTCCGTTCCGACGTTCACCTTGGGCGGAAAACTGTAAAGCAACAACAGTAACATCATGATGATGCTGCCGGAGCCAACCGAGGTCATGCCGACGAGCACGCCCGCGACCAGCCCGATCACAGCCATGCCGGCAAAATTTTTGAGGGTCGGAGGACGATTGGCAATCCGCTCCTCGATGCGCTTCTGGAACAGCAGCAGCGTGGGAATCACGATGAGCAGCACGCCCACCGTGGTCTTGATGAAGTTGTTGACCCCGTCGCCATAGAGATGGCGAATGTGCATGAGTACCCGGACGCCCAGAATCGAGCCGGGAATGCTGCCGGCGGCAAGGGCGAGAACAACCTTGCGCCGCACGGTCCCTTTCTTCATATGCACAAGGCTGGCGGGGACTTTGGTGAAAAAGTTGAAGAGTGCGTCAGAGCCGACGGCCACGATTGGCGGCACTCTCAGGCCAAAGATGAGCACGGGGAGCAGCAGCACGCCGCCCCCCACGCCGCTCAGGCCGATGAGAACGCCAACGACAAAGCCAACCAGAATTTTGGCCGTTAGCAGTGACATAGCCGAATACTGACCCCTCTACTTCGCCGTCTTATGCGGCCGCGCCGTTTACGCCGATGAATCCCTCGCGCTCCAGATGCAGGATGATTTCCTGCGCGGCTTCTTCCGGCGACAGTTCCGCGGTGTTGATCGTGACTTCAGCATCCGTCGGTACCTCGTAGGGATCAGAAATGCCCGTGAACTCCTTGAGGATTCCGGCGCGCGCCTTAGCATAAAGGCCCTTGCGATCCCGCTGCTCGCAGACTTCCACCGAGGTGGCGATGTGCACCAGGATGAAGCCACCGTAGGGCTCGATCATCTGGCGGACGTGTTTGCGGGTCGCGTCATAGGGCGCGATGGGCGCGCAGATGGCGATGCCGCCGTTTTTGGTGATCTCCGAGGCAACGTAGCCGATGCGGCGGATGTTGATGTCGCGATGCTCTTTCGAGAAGCCCAGTTCCGACGAAAGATGCTTGCGCACCAGGTCGCCGTCAAGCAGTGTGACAGGACGCCCTCCGACTTCGAGGAACTTGGTCAACAGCGCATTGGCGATGCTGGACTTGCCTGAGCCCGAAAGTCCGGTGAAGAAAATCGTCACGCCTTGGCGGGAGCGCGGCGGAAAACTGCGGCGCAGTTCGTGCACGACTTCGGGATAAGTGAACCATCCCGGAATCTCGCGGCCTTCATTCAGCCGTTGCCGCAGTTCCGTGCCGGAGATGTTCAAAACGCGGTCGCCGTTCTTCACTTCATCATCAGGCACATAACGGTCCTCGCCTTCGAGGTAGACCATCATGTTGAAGGGAACCATCGTGACGCCGATATCAGCCTGATGCTTGCGGAAAGCTTCCTGCGCTTCGTAGGGGCCGTAGAACGGCTTGCCGTCGCTGTCTTTACCCGGACCGGCATGATCGCGGCCCACGATGAAATGGGTGCAGCCGTGGTTCTTGCGGATGATGCCGTGCCAGATCGCCTCGCGCGGTCCGCCCATGCGCATGGCCAGCGGCAGAAGCGAGAGTTTCTGTGTTCCCTGCGGATACTTCGAACCGAGCAGCTGATAGCAGCGCACGCGCGTGTAGTAATCGACGTCGCCGGGCTTGGTCATTCCAACCACGGGATGAATCAGCAGGTTGGCCTCAACCTGCTTGGCGGCGCGGAAGGTGAGTTCGACGTGAGCGCGATGCATGGGATTGCGCGTCTGGAAGGCGACGACGCGACGCCATCCCAGACGAGCGAACTCGGTGCGGAGTTCGGCGGGAGTAAAGCGCAAAGTGCGGAAGTCATAGTGCGACGGCGCATGCAAGCCTTCCACGCGCCCGCCGACGTACCAGGGATTGGATTTGTTGATGGTGAAGTCGGCGCCAGGATGATCTTTGCTTGTGCTGTTGAAGACAGCCTCCGCTTCCGCCATGCGATCGGGCTGCCAGACTTCTTCGAGGTGCAGAACGGCGAGCATCACGCCTTCGGCGTCGCGCAGTGCGACCTTGCTCGTGCCGGGCGTGAGTTTCTTGGCAAATTCCTCGGTGACATCGAGAGTGATGGGCATGGGCCATAGAAGGCCACTGGCAAGGCGCATGTTGTGACAAACGCCTTCGTAGTCGGCCTTGGTCATGAATCCGCGCAGCGGAGAGAATCCTCCGCTCATGAGCAATTCGAGATCGCAAATCTGGCGGGCGGTAAGGTCCCAGGATGGCCACTCGCGGGAGTGGGCTTTCAATTCTGCAGCTTTTTCGGGTGCCACGAGAAGATCAATGAGTTCGCCGCCGTGAGGCGGAATGAGGTGGCTGGTCGAAACGGTCAAGTCCTGATCCCCCTTAGGAAATAGTGTATCTAGTACCCCTATTGCAATTGTCTGGATTCACCGCCAGACCTCGGTTCGAGCACGAAACAGCGGGTTTGGAGAAACAAACGGGAGAGGAAAGAACCAAACTGACTCTCGTTACCTTAACACTTTTCTCAGCTGCTGGATAGTCAATCGCTTCTGCGAGATAACACAAAAATCGAGCAATCTCCATGCCC
>JASHPH010000254.1 GCA_030038255.1 Candidatus Sulfotelmatobacter sp.
GGTCGTGGTGCTCTGGCGATTCGGTGTCAATGCTGTGCAAGAGCACGCCGAGCGCCGGGCAGCCCGCATCGCGGGCGTGCTGCTGTTCGCGCTGGCTGCGTGTGTGGTCACCGCTTCGGTCATGGCTCTGCGCGGATATAGCGAGCCCAAACCAACACTTCTAGGAATCGCCATCCTCGTAGCGGCAACCGTGTTCATGCCTCTCCTCGCGATGGAGAAACGGCGATTGTCAGCACTGACTGGCAGTGCAGCCCTCAGAGCGGATGCGGCTGAGTCAGCCGTGTGTGGGTATCTTTCCTTGATCGCCTTGGTGGGATTGGTTTTGAACGCGGTTTGGCACGTGGCGTGGGCGGACTCGGCTGCGGCTTTAGCGATTGTTCCGCTCGTCCTTTGGGAGGGTCGCGAAGCCCTGCGGGGCAAAACGTGCACCGGGTCGTCCCAGCAATCGCTGAATCTGATAGGTACCGGATCGGCAGCGAATGCCGTTGTCGCGGTGGGAAAGGTACAGGCGCAGACCATGACCTTTAAAGCCAACGTTCCTTTTCCGTTTGTGGTCGGAAATCAGACGCTGCCGCCCGCTGAGGCGGACGAGGTCGGCATGATCGTGTTGCGGAGCAATGACCCACAAGTCTACATCTACAAGGCCGTGGTCACCAGTCTTGAACCGCAGCCTATCGACTCGCCCACCACCTCGACGCTGGTCTTCGCCCTGCATTCGGGTCAGCGTTACTTGTCTGGGGTTCGCATAGGGGGAGAGAAGGGTCACCACATTCATTACGGGCCCAGCGAATCGGAGTTGGCCAAGATCGATGGCTCTCCCGAAGAGGTTGCACTGGCGGAGTTGCGCTAGATCGGACGTGCCAGAGGCCTCATTGCCGAGTCAGCTTCTTGGTCGCTCGGGAGGTCGGGCGCGGAGTTCCCGTGGTTTCGAGCAGGTCATGGCCGAGGAATTCGTGCCGCCCTGCAGCATAGCTCCGACCTCCTACGCCACCTCAACTCCCACGTAACCCATGCTCATACTTTGCGTCTCGGCTAATCGCATCCGCCACGTCGCCCGACTCTGCTTGCAGCCAATCGTCTAAATCACGCCCGTCCTGTCTCCCATGTTGCTCATACGAATTTTGTCCTGAAGGACAGTTGTGGATTCGGGTGCTTGTTTCGTTGTTCTTTGCGGCATGGGCATTCTGGGTGTGGACTTCATTTCAGTGTCACCCCTTCACAGGTAATCTCCGTTGACGCTTCTTTGTAATCCCGGCTATGCGGCGTGGACCTTCGCCAAGAGCCAGTCCTTGGGCACCGACTGCAAAACTAGCTCGTCTTCCGGTACAGCAAACTCCATTCCGCAGCGCGGGCACGTGAACTCCCACGGCTCGGCATCGTCGTGTTCCACGCCGTCTGTCGCCCTGTAAGCAACCGCCAACGCTCCGCAGTCGGGCGTCGGACAGCATGTCCCTGCTGTAATCACATCGTCGAACTCCTCCCAGTCATGCGGCATGGTGTCCCTCCTTTAGTCGCGCAGTCATGCGGCCTCCGAGGGTGCTCTGATAAGGGAAAGCGAACGTTACGGAGCAATAGCCCCCTCTTTCGGTCTGACGAAATCAGAGCAGCATCGTCAGGAACACCGCGAATCGGCTCCGGGACGGGAACTGCTACCACGGTCTCGCGTTCTCCGAGACGCAGGGTCATCGTGGACGAGCAACGGTCGCAAAGCCAGAAGTACTCCACGTGGCTGCAGTTGCCCGTGCGAAGCGCCGGATCGCTCTCTAGGCGAAACAGTCTTCCCTCTTGCAGATAGCGAAAGGGAGCAAAACAGGAAGGATTACTGCACTTGGCGAGCATATCGCACCCCACTACCTCTGTGCCGCATTGAGGCTGGGTCGATGCGACTCGTCCTACAAGCGCCCGTACCGGAGAGTGCCCAGACTGTGGTGGATAGTGATGTGCGTGGGCGGGATGTCGTAGCCGCAATTCTTCAGCGCGGCGCGGACGCGGTCGCGGCTCTCACGGACGGCGGCGTCGGGCAGGCCCACGGTGTGGAAGTGGTCCTGATCGCACTTGATGCCAGAACAGTCGACTTCCACCTGAATGATGTTGGCATCAATCCCGTAAACTGCGGCGCTGAGAGTCTTGTAGAGCATGAGTGACCGGGTTCGTGGCGAGAACTGCAGGGGGCACACCAAGTCCCCTGATCCCTGAACTACTCACCCTACGAACTTGCCCGCGATGCTGGCTGTGACGCATGTCACCAGAGAGCTGTGGAAAATCTCACCGAAATCAGCATCGCCGGAGACATCTCGGGGGAGCCATTGTCGTGCGAGCCAAGTGGTTACCAACGAATCAAGATGTCCAACAACGCGGTTGTTCGCTGAATGTGCATAGGATTAGGATGACTAAAACTCAGGTCGAACAATCTTGCTCATGATCCCGGATCCAGGTAATCCTCCACCCACTCCCCGCCCTCCTGGAACTCTCGAAAAAGAAGAATCGCAGCTGTGGCGATGGCTGCTGTGGTTCATGGTGTTTCTGGCTGTCGCGCTGGCGGCACTGCTGTGGGAGCGACTCGAGACCATTCCCTATTCGCTGCGCGCCATTCCGATTGGAGTGCTGGTTCTTTCCATCCTGTTCGCCGTGTACGCCTACGGGCGGCGGCGGGAAGTCAGTGAACTGAAAGAGGCCCTGCGTGGACTGCAGGAGCATGTGGGGGCAGCTCCTTCCGAAGAGCAACTCGACCAGCTGAGCCAGGTCATCATGCGGTCGCAGCGCAGCTTCAAGGAGCTGATCGACTCGATCGATGATCCGGCGTGCGCGGTGTCGCTCGACGGCACGCTGCGCACGGTGAACCGCCGGGTCACGGAGTTAACCGGACTGGCATATTCGCAGCTGGTAGGGGCCAAGGTTTACGACTTAGTGGAGGAACCGACGCGTGAGGAAGTCGAGCGCGGACTGGGGCGATTCCTGGAGAAGAGGCGTTGGGCGGGCACGGTGCGCCTCAGGTTGAAGAACAGCTCCCGGCCTTTGTATTTCGATTGCGTGCTAAACGGCATCGTGAAAGGCGACGAAGTGGTGGGCGCAAGCGTACTGGGGCGGGATGTTACCGAACAGCGGGAAAAAGAACTTAGGTTTACTGAGCTCTTCGAGACTTTGCAGGAGGGTGTGTACTTCAGCACTCCGGAGGGCCAGTTGCTGGATGCGAATCCCGCGCTGGTCAACATGCTGGGATACACGGAAAAAAAGGATCTTTTGGCGGTCGAGACGGCGGCGCTGAATTTCGATCCTGGTCAGCCAGTATTGGGCCGGGCGGCGGATGATCGCGGCGGCGTCCGCACACGCGAGGTCAAACTGCGACGCAAGGATGGCAGTGCGGCGGTGTTTCTCGATTCGTCGCGGGCGGTATGGGATACGTCAGGCAAGATCATTCGGTATCAGGGAACGCTGGTTGACATCACGGAAAAGCGAAAGATGGAGCGGCAACTGGCGCAGCAGGAAGAATTCCGCCGCCGGCTGCTCGAGAGTTTCCCTGATTTGATCCTGGTAGTGGACCTGGAGGAGCGTTATACGTTTGTCAGCTCGCGCGCGCGGGATCTTCTCGGCTACGCACCGGAGGAAATGCTGGGCAAAAAGATTTCGGATCTCGAAGATCATTCGCCCGAGCTGGCCATGCTCTACCGCGAAGTGGTGTCGGGCAAAGAGGTCCTGGGGGCAGCGGAATACGGGGCGCGCCGCCGGGATGGCAGTTGGCGGACCATGCGCGCCTCTGGCAGCCAACTGGTGGATGCGGAGGGAAAAATCAGCGGCGCGATCATTTCCGTTCGCGACATAACACTGGAGCGCAAGCTCGAGCAGCAGGTGGTGCAGAGCGAACGGCTGGCGGCCATGGGCGCGATGATTGGCGGCGTGGCCCATGAGCTCAACAACCCGCTGACCAGCATTCTCGGGGTAAGCGAATTGCTGCAGGACAGCGAGACGAACGAGACTGCGCGCAAACAGCTGGCCATGCTGCAGCAGCAGGCGCGGCGAGCGGCCGATATCGTGCAGAACCTGACGTATTTCTCGCGGCCACCGGCGCCAGGCAAGAGCAGCATCAACCTGGTGGAAGTGGTGGAACGCACTTTGAACCTGCACGCCTACTCGCTGCGCAAGAACAACATCACCGTGGACTTCCTGAAGGAACCGGGCGTGCCGCGGGCGCTGGGCGATCCGCACCAGCTGATGCAGGTGTTCCTGAATCTGATTGTGAATGCGGAGCAAGCGATCCGCGAAGCACGGGAGAAAGGCACGCTGCGAATTCGCCTCGGCCGGACCGACAATTCAGTGTGGGTTAGCTTTCACGACGATGGGCCGGGAATTCCGAAGGAGAACCTGTCCAGCATCTTCGATCCCTTTTATACGACCAAGCGGCCGGGGCGCGGCACGGGGCTGGGCCTGAGCATCTGCAAGTCAGTGATG
The DNA here is from genome assembly GCA_030038255.1 of Candidatus Sulfotelmatobacter sp. Classification (GTDB taxonomy): domain Bacteria; phylum Acidobacteriota; class Terriglobia; order Terriglobales; family Acidobacteriaceae; genus Sulfotelmatobacter. The sequence goes on from JASHPH010000254.1 coordinate 4,447, forward strand.
AAAGAGCACAACGGCAGCGTGGAAGCGGCGAACGCTCCCGATGGCGGAGCGGTGTTTACCGTGACGCTGCCCATGGCAGGCGTGGGCTAGGCAGAGAAATTCCTTCCGTGAAAGATTACGGTCGAGCTCCCCGATAAAATTCCTGGCGTAACGCCTCTTGCCTCGAGAAAGGCCGCCCCGCTTCGTTTCCGCCCGGCTGGAGTAATTCAAAGTGACTAATTGACAGCGGTTTAGTTCAGTTGCACACTATACTGCCCATATTGTGCGCGGGGCCTGCCGATGGCTGTGAGGAGCGTGAAAATTCGCCTGGAGGATGCGGCTTCATTCACTGGAGTCGACGCATCTCTCCGTCCACAAGGCTTTGGCGGCGGTGCGAGTCGCCGCGAACCGTCGCAGTACGATGCGTTGCAGGAGCTGCTGGCGTTCGCAACGCTTTCCCAACAAGTGCACAGCCGCGCAGCCGTCATCAACCGACAGGGGTCTGCAGCTGACGCGCACGTACGGGAGTTTGAAGCAGAGCAATTCGGACTAGACGAAGTGCTGCGGCTCGTGACCGAGTATGCGGTTATGATCACCGCTGCCGACGGTGTGGCGATTGCTCTCGCTGAGAACGACGAAATCGTGTTGCGCGCATCGGCGGGAACAATCGCTCCAGACCTGGGCGCGCGAATTGACCGTGATTCAGCCTTCTCTGGTGCGTGTATCCGCACGGCACAAATCATCAGCAGCGATGACACGGAGGCAGATTCGCGAGTCAACCAGGAGGCCTGCCGGCAGCTTGGTGCTCGTTCCATGGTAGCGGTGCCGCTCGAGTCCCGGGGAATGGTGTTCGGGCTGCTCGAAGCCTTTTCGGCCTGCCCCTCCGGATTTACTCCTGAGGATTTTCGAAATCTCATTCTGCTGGCAGAACTGGTGTCGAGAACCCTGACACCGGAGGACGAATCACATCTCACGGAATCGGCGCGGAGGGCAGCCGCAAAGCTGGAAGCGACGAGCGTGGAGGCGGCTTCTTTAGCCAGCGCTCCGGATGTCGCAGGAGGGGGTGCTGCTACGCAAGATGAGGGCCCCCATGCTCCCGACGATCACGTCTCTGAGGAGATTGAGCCAGTAGAATCAGAATTCGGAGCCGGCCCGGCTCTCGATGAACCTGTGCTCCAGGCTGTGAGAGCAGCTGCCTTGGATGAATCGATACGTTCCCTTCAGGAGCGGATCGTGGAACGCGGCAGCGTGGCGCGCCGCCCTCGTGTTCTCTTCTTGTTGTTGTGCATCGGAATCGCAGCGGCACTGGTTGCCGGAATCTGGTGGATGCAAGGTCGGCGTGCAGGTCTTACAACATCAAAGCAGAAAATGGAAAGCGCGCAACCCGCACAGGGGCCGGCACTGAGTGGAACGGCTGGTCACCCCGCAGTAGCAACAGCGCACGCTGCGCCCGGCCCGGCTAACGTGGTGGTGAAGCGAAGTTCGGGTCCAGCGAAGGTTGCAAAGGCCAGTGCTGGCGCGAGCTCCGAGAGCGCCCTGCCAGCGTTCCGTGCGACTGTGCAAGAACTGCAGAAATTCCCGCGGGTCACAGGAATCCAGCCTGCGTCGGGACCGGACTCGACGACAGTCGTGATCAATCTGGAGAGTCAGGCACAGTACGAAGCGCACCGGCTGACCGAGCCGGACCGCATCTATTTCGATCTGCCTTCGACACAGTTACCGCCCGAACTTTTCGGAAAATCCATCGAGTTTCACGACTCACTGCTGAAGCGGATCCGTGTGTCGCAGCCGGTCCCCGGCTTGACGCGCGTCGTGCTGGAGACACGAAATGCCCCTATTTTCTCGGTGAGCTCCCAAGAAAATCCTAGCCGGCTTGTCGTCGAGTTGCGCGCCAAGCCGTGACCTCGGCCGATTCCCCCGTTCCGCAAGTTCACGGCGCAGAAATCGGTTGAGAGGCTCACCTAAACCGCGGGAGTGTCACGACGTCGGAGCCTGACGCGCTGCGTGCACGTTGAGGTAGTATTCCTTTGACTCCGGATTAAAGAGGAGCTGCCAGTAGAGGTTGTGGTGCGAAGCGATGAAGCACTGCCGCAGGAGTTCTCGCGCGGCTACCTTCGTACCACCAACCTTGACCGTCGTGTGATCCAGGATGGTTCTCGGAGAAATTCCGAGGTTGACGACGCTGTGATTCTGCTGCGCGATGGCCTGAAAAATCAGATCGATCGTAGCGGAAATCGTTCTCTCCTCGGTTGCCAGCGTCACAGGAACATCGAAAAGGGGTTGCTGTTGTGTGATCACGCCCTTTTCATCGTGAGCCCCCGTTCCCACCACATCGAAGGTGCCCTGTTGGCTGCGCCGCAGCTCAAATTGACCCGGATTCTTGCTGTGGTTATAGGCATCCACCACCAAGCGGAGGGTTTTCTCCTCTCTGCACTCCTCGAGGTCCTGGGCCGTCTTAGGAGGTGCTGGGGTTTCTGCGGGCTTGTTCGTTTGGGTGTTTTCCTTGTTTGTCGTGCGGCATTCATCCGGCACAGCCGGAAACTCGACGCTAAAGCTGCCACCCGAGGGCACCTTGGAGTGGGAAGCGGGAGCCTCGAGCAAATCCAGTTGCGAGACGTATTGTGGATCTTCGTAGTCGACGGCCCACCCATACTTCAGGTGCAGAGCCTCCAATGTCTGTTGCAGAGGACGGGGGCTATTGGCGGTAATGTGAACGGTCTGCGCTGTCTGAGAGATAGTTGCCTGCCTTAGGTATGCAGGCCCAGCCGTGCTTTGAGCAAACCCTAGCGACACCAGGTATGTGCACAGAAAAATTCCGCGATTGATCCAGTTCATTCTTTAGTCACTGACTGCGGAGCGGCATCAACTCTGCGCTCCATTCGGCAGCGCGCCGACCCGCCATCTGAGTTTCGTGTCTTCGCGAGCAATTCTAGCATTGACCATGGACGGAATTGACCGCGATTGCGACCGCTCGACGCGCTTACCCCGTCTAAACAAAGTGACTAATTCCTTTTGGGTTTTGCTTTGCACCGCGACGCTGCGGTATAAAGCGGCCAACATCAGAGGTTTTAGGTCCAACAGCAGGTCACTCCCAATGAATATTTCTGAAGTTCCAGCGCGTGATGCGGAAGACGCGTGGATCGAGAAGTACAGAAGGGCGCTCGACACCGCTCCGGTTGAACCGGCACGCAGGGCGAGGCTCGACGAAATTCTGGCTCGCCTAACTAAGAATCTGGCTTCGAAAATCGGCCGAGTACTCGACCGGTGGCGGCAACCGAAAACTTCCCTACTGAAGCGAGGAGCCGAGATGGGCAATTCTGCCGCGCTACACAGTGCGACGGCGACAAGCAAAAAGACGGGAGCTTTGGCCAGCGATGCCGAAGGGGCGCGGATGGCTAGCTGAAATTCTCCGTCGACGGGTCCAGAGGCCCTGGTACGGGAGTGGATGGTCTGTAAGATAGAAGTCTCGGGCAGGATTAGCCAAATGGACTAGTTCTTATGTAGAGGGTGAGAATTAACACTTTTTCCTTTGACATCAGCCGCTTGTGTGGCAAAATGCCCGCGATCGTTTTTTTCCTCCCCCCGGGGGAAACGCGTGTAGTGTTTCCGCCCGTCCCTGGCAAGTGCTCTCCTTGTGTGATCAAATGTGACTGAGAATTTTGCGCTCTGCTGTGGAAGAACGCTGAAGAACAGGCGTCTGGCCTTCGCTGCATGAGCAAGGAACCCCGCTAAAGGGCCTGAGGACGGCCAAGTCATTTCGTCTGAGCGATTGCGGTGTGGACCAATCTCTCGAAAAAGGGGAATCAGTGCATACTACTCCGACCCGACCAGGTCTGATCGTGATTGATGCCTCATTGGGCTTAGTCGCTTATAACGGGGAAGCAGTAAACATACTTACGTATCCCGATCAGCCAGACAAGATTCGCCATCTGGACACATGGATTGCCAACAAGATTCGTGCCGAACTTGCTGGAAAGCAGTCGCCGCCCAAGTTTGTCGAGGAGTATCGTTCCGCGCGGCGGACCTACCATTGCCGCTCCTTCCCTTTGGACGTGAGGGCTCAGAACGGTCATAGCCCAGCCGAAGCGAATGGATTGCTCATCGTCATGCTGGAGCGAAGAAGCACGGAGGCGGTCCGGATTACAGAGATGTCCGAGCGTTTTGGCCTGACCGCACGCGAGCAGGAGACGGTGCAATACCTGCTGGAGGGATTCACAAGCAAAGAGATTGCCCAGCGCATGAAGATCAGCCCCAACACGGTGAAGGCTTTTCTTCGCCTGGTCATGGTCAAAATGAACGTGTCGACACGCTCAGGAATCATTGGCAGATTTGTGGGTCCCAGGGCGTAACCGGCGCCAGACTTGGCTTTCGAGGGTTAAATAACATTGGATTAGTACATCCGGGGACTTGTGGGTCCGTTGATTCCCGATAGAGTACAAAGCGCGCCACGAATGCTAAGCACTCCCCTCCCCGGGCTTGGCGGCGTAACTCTGTAGGAGGACAACAAATGAATAGAACCACAATGCTTGTAGTGTGTGCATTGGCCTTCGCCCTGTGTACGGGATCGGCTCTGGCCACGACAGCGCCGCCCCCGGCTGACACTCTGAAGGTCGATTATTTTTCCAATGCCAATACCGCTGGGGCTCCGGACGCTACTGTGCGCATCACCGATCCAAACACGAATGGCGGCAACATTTGCGCCAGCATCTTCGTGTTCGATGCCAACCAAGAGATGAGCGAGTGCTGCAGCTGCCTGCAAACTCCGGATGGTCTGCAGACCTTCTCGGTGAACGCGAACTTGACCAACAACCCGCTGACTGGGAAAGTTCTCACTGGCGGCCTGATCAAGATCGTTTCGACCACGACGGTAGCCGGGGTTTGCCCTCTGCCGACTAGCTTCACGCCGGTAGCAGCGGTTCGGGCCTGGGCGACGCACATCCAGAACAGCAACTTCACCATCACTGAGACGGCTTCGCAAGACGCCACTCTCAGCTCTTCTGAAGTCTGGAGACTGGAAAACGAGTGCAGTGCAATCAACACCGACGGCAGCGGCTCTGGTATTTGCAGCTGCGGTTCGGGCGAGTAATTCGCACGACCCCACTGTTTCTCGTCGCCGATGCTCAATCGGCGACGGGACAGGGGGAGTTTTAGCTTAGTAATATCGGGTTAGTACATCTGGGGACTTGTGAGTCAGTTGATTCCCGATAGAGTACAAGGCGCGCCACGACAGCTAAGCACTCCCCTCCCCCGGGCTTGGCGGCGCAACTCTGCAAGGAGGACAACAAATGAATAGGACCACAATGCTCGTAGTGTGTGCATTGGCCTTCGCCCTGTGTACGGGGTCAGCGCTGGCGGAAACTATCGCACCGCCCCCTGCTGACACCCTGAAGGTCGATTATTTTGCCAATGCCAATACCGCTGGGGCTCCGGACGCTACCGTGCGCATCACCGATCCAAACACGAATGGCGGCAACATTTGCGCCAGCATCTTCGTGTTCGATGCGAACCAGGAGATGAGCGAGTGCTGCAGCTGCCTGCAAACTCCCGATGGTCTGCAGACCTTCTCGGTGAACGCGAACTTGACCAACAACCCGCTGACTGGCGTCATTCTCAGTGGCGGTTTGATCAAGATCGTTTCGACCACGACGGTGGGCGGAATTTGCCCCCTGCCGACTAAGTTCACGCCGGTGGCTGCGGTGCGGGCGTGGGCGACGCACATCCAGAACGTCAGCTATACCGAGACTGAGACGGCTTCGCAAGACGCCACTCTCAGCTCCGCTGAGGTTAGCAGACTGGAAACCGAGTGCAGCGCGATCAACACCGACGGCAGCGGCTCTGGTATTTGCAGCTGCGGTTCGGGCGAGTAATTCGCAGGACCCCACTGGCCTCGTCGCCGATTCTAATCGGCGACGGGACTGGGGTGGGAATAGAGAAGTTTTAGCCTAGTAATATCGGGTTAGTACATCTGGGGACTTGTGGCTCTGTTGAATCCCTATAAAGTACGTTATGCGCCATAAAAGCTTGCAGCCCCCCTCCCCCAGCTTGGCGGCGTACTCTTCAAAAGGAGGACAACAAATGAATCGAACCACAATGCTCGTGGTGTGTGCATTGGCTCTGGCCCTTTGTGCCGGTTCGGTGTGGGCGCAAGAACCTGCCGACACGCTAAAGGTCGACTATTTCGCCAATGCCAATACCGCTGGGGCTCCGGACGGTACTGTACGCGTCACCAACCCCAACACGGGTGGTGGCAACGTATGCGCCAGCATCTTCGTGTTCGATGCGAACCAGGAGATGAGTGAGTGCTGCAGCTGCCTGGAGACTCCGGATGGTCTGCAGACCTTCTCGGTGAACTCGAACTTGACCTACAACCCGCTGACTGGGGTCATCCTCACTGGCGGGCTGATCAAGATCGTTTCGACCACGACAATCGGCGGGGTTTGCCCTCTGCCAACCAAGTTCACGCCGGTAGCTGCGGTGCGGGCTTGGGCCACGCACATCCAGAACGTCAGCTATACCGAGACTGAGACGGCTTCGCAAGACGCCACTCTCAGCTCGGCTGAAGTCACCAGACTGGAAAAGGAGTGCAGTTCAATCAACACCGTCGGCAGCGGCTCTGGTGTTTGCAGCTGCGGTCCGGGCGAGTAAATCCAATTAACCCGAGCAGGGTGGAACTCGTGCGAGTTCCATCCTGCTCAGTCATGTTGAAACCAGCCACGAAGTAAAAAGGGGATGGGGGACCTCATGTCTGTTTCGGGACGAGCTCTGAAGTTGGGATTGTGTGCCGCGTTGGTGCTGCCGGGCTTACGCCTCGCTGC
>JASHPH010000255.1 GCA_030038255.1 Candidatus Sulfotelmatobacter sp.
ACCCTTTCGCAAAGAACGCGAAAGGATGGGGCACCCAGGTCTATGACCCGTCGCAGAATCGGTGGTCCCACGCGAGTCCATCCGGTCCACACAGTTTCGCTTTTGATATTCTGCCTTCCCTATGAAACACATTGACCGTACACGGCTGCAGTCGCTGATGCAGCGCGAGCAGAAGAAATTTGTGGACGAGCGTCCGAAGTCGCGGGCGCTGTTCGAGCGGGCGCGCAAGTCGCTGGTGGCGGGCGTGCCCATGAACTGGATGGTGAAGTGGGCGGGAGCGTTTCCTCCGTTTGTGCGGGAGGCGCAGGGGGCGCATTTCTTCGATGTGGATGGACATCGGTACACCGACTTTTGCCTGGGTGACACGGGAGCGATGACCGGGCACGCGCCGTTTGCGACGGTGAAGACGGCGGAAGAGCAGATGCGGCGCGGGATTACGACGATGCTGCCGGGTGAGGACGGGATTTTCGTCGCCGAGGAATTGCAGAAGCGGTTTGGGCTCCCCTACTGGCAATTTGCCCTGACCGCCACGGATGCAAACCGGTTTTCGATCCGGCTCGCGCGGCACATCACGGGTCGTCCGAAGATTCTCGTCTTCAACTGGTGTTATCACGGGACGGTGGATGAGAGCTTCATCACGCTGCATGCGGATGGGTCGGCGGGGCCGCGGCCGGGGAACATTGGGCCGCCGGTCGATCCGGCAGTGACGACTAAGGTTGTGGAGTTCAACGATGTGGCGGCGCTCGAAAAGGCGCTGGCGGCGGGCGATGTGGCGTGCGTGCTGGCGGAGCCGGCGATGACGAATGTGGGGATCGTGCATCCGCAGCCGGGATATCACAAGATGCTGCGCGAGCTGACATGCAAGCACGGGACGCTGCTGATCATTGATGAAACGCACACGATCTGCGCGGGTCCGGGTGGCTACACGCGGGCGGAGAATCTGGAGCCGGACGTGATTGTGTTCGGCAAGGCGATCGGCGGAGGCATTCCGGGAGCGGCTTACGGCTTTTCGCAGGAAGTGGCCGACCGGATTGTGTCCAAGCAAGAGTTGGAGAATTGCGATGTGGGCGGGATTGGAGGAACGCTGGCGGGGAATGCGCTGTCGCTGGCCGCGATGCGGGCGACGCTGACGAAGGTGCTGACGAAAGAGGCTTTCGACCGCATGATTCCGATGGCAACGCGCTGGACAGCGGGAGTGGCCAAGGCGATTGCAGAAGCGGAATTGCCATGGCACGTCACACAGCTTGGTTGCCGCGCGGAATATATGTTCGGGCCGGAGCCGAAGAACGGCCAGCAGGCGCATGATGCGATGGACTTCGAGTTGGAGCGGTTCATGCATTTGTATGCGATGAACCGCGGCATTCTGCTGACGCCCTTTCACAATATGGCGCTGATGTCGCCGCAGACTGAGGCTGAGGATGTGGACCGGCATACGAAAGTGTTCTGCGAGGCGGTGAGGGAAATCAGGGGCTAGTGGTCGTGGATGGTCGCGGCGTTTCACCCCGTGCCTCTCGAGGCCAGTGCTCGGATCAGTTCTGTTAGTCTGTTTTCTTCTGCATGAGATTCCGAGGGAGCAGGCTGATCGCGCTGGGTGCGCCACTTTTCCTGGCGGGGTGCGCGTCGATGGGACCGCCGCGGCCTCCGTCGCTGGAGCTGCCGAAGCCACCGACGGACCTGCGGGCGACGCGCAAGGGCGATCGAGTGACACTGACCTGGACGGTGCCGACGATGACGACGGACCGCCAGAGGATGCGGAGTGTGGGGCCGACGCGAATCTGCCGCGGAGTGGAGCCGGCCTTGAAGGAGTGCGGAACTCCGGTCGGCGAGGCTCCGGCGGCGGTTGGGACGACGTCTGAGGAGGCTTCTTCGTCGCGCACTAAGGCTGCCGCCACAAAATCGGAAAAGAAGAATGCTGCGCAGGAGTTGTATGCCGACACGCTCACACGGGAACTGGAGCAGTCGAATGCGTCGGGGTGGGTGACGTACGCGATTGAAGTGCTCGGGCCGGATGGGCGGGGCGGCGGACTTTCGAACCAGTTGCGTGTGCCGTCGGTGGCGGCGGTTTTGCGGATCGAAGATTTCGACGCGCAGATTACGGCGCAGGGAGTGCAGGTTACGTGGAAGCTGACGGCGGCTCCCGCCAGCGAACTGTCGTTGTCCGCGCATTGTCGGTTGCGAATCTACCGGGCGCTGCAAGGAGCTGCGGAGGGGACTCCGACGCAGGAGAGGGTTGCCGATCTCGAACTGCAGCATTGCGTGCTCGAGCCTCAGCAAACGTCAGCCGCGGGCGAGGCTGAGTCGCGCCCAACGAGCTATCTGGATCAGCATTTCGAGTGGGAGAAGACGTATCTCTATCACGCGACCGTGTTGACGTTGATGGCGGAAGCGGGCAAGCCGGAGTTTGCATTCGAGGGCGATGACACGCCGCAGGTCACGGTGTTTGCGCATGACGTGTTTCCTCCGGCGGTGCCGACGGGACTGCAGGCGGTGTTTTCGGGGCCGGGGCAGCAAACGTTTATTGATCTGATTTGGGCTCCGGTGATGGATATGGATCTTGATGGGTACAACGTATATCGGCACGAGGAGGGAGCGGCGCCGGTGAAGGTGAATGCGGAGCTGGTGAGAACGCCGGCGTATCGCGACACGAGCGTGGCGGCGGGGAAGACGTATTTTTATTCGGTGTCGGCGGTGGATGTGCGGGGGAATGAGAGTGCGCGATCGGAAGAGGCGAGTGAGAGAGTGCCGTAGTATAAGGAAGCGAGCCAAACGCGCGATTATTGCGTCGCTGAAAAGGCGACGCATCACCCACCCCATCACGCCAAAACCGGGCGTGCTGGGGACCCCGGTTCGCCCGGCTCGCCCAGGTCCCTCGACTCGGCAGTCTTTATTCAATAAAAGCCGGCCTCGCTCGGGATGACAATGATTTATTACGAGGCGCACGGCTCGCTGCGCTCGCCCGGGCGGACGAATGCGTCCGCCCCTACATGGCTCGGATGTGGTTAGATAGAAGCCTATGAGATATTGCCGGTTTCAATTCAATGGGCAGGCGCAGTATGGGCTGGTCGAGTCGGTGGGCGGGCGGGATGCGATTGTGCGAATTCTGCTGACGGCGCCGGAAGAGGCTGACGGCGACATGGAGAGTTTGCGCACGCGGCGGATTGAGGCGATTCCGCTGGACGAGGCGACGCTGCTGGTGCCGGTGCGTCCGTCGAAGATTGTGTGCATGGGGCGGAACTATCGCGAGCATGCGGCGGAGTTGGGGAATGAAGTACCGAAGGAGCCGCTGATTTTTTTCAAGCCGACGTCGTCGCTGCTGGCGCCGGGAGGGACGGTGCGGCGTCCGAAACTTTCGCAACGCGTGGATTATGAAGGTGAGCTGGCAGCGGTGATTGGAAGGACTTGCTATCAGCCGGCGGCGGATGCGGACATCCGGCAATATATTTTGGGTTATACAGCGGTGAATGATGTGACGGCGCGCGATCTGCAGAAGCAGGATGGGCAGTGGACGCGGGCCAAGGGGTTTGACACGTTTTGCCCGGCGGGGCCGCTGGTGACGGATGAGATTGATCCGTGGGCCGGGGTGGGAGTGGAGACGCGCGTGAATGGCGAGGTGCGGCAGCATGGGAATACGCGCGATTTTATTTTTCCGCTGGAAGTGGTGATCCGGTACATCGCGCAGGCGATGACGCTTTATCCCGGCGATCTGGTGCCGACGGGAACGCCCTCGGGCGTAGGGCCGGTGGTAGCGGGCGATGTGATGGAGATCAGCGTGGAGGGAGTGGGGACGCTGAGGAATCCGGTGGTGGATGAATAGTTACTAGTTACTGCAACCGGAAGCGCTCGCGCATCAGGCGTTGCAGGCGGGGCTTGTATAGAAGGTCGTAGGCGAGTTCCTTGTCGGGGAACATGGCCAGGGCGGCGCGCTTGGCGCCGGCGGCCAGTTCTGAAGCTTCTTCCAGCGTGAGGTTGGGGTCCTGGCTGATGACCGATGACACCATGCTGATCATGAGCTGCAGGCGCCGGATTTTGCGGGCCTCCTCTTCGCGTTCGAACGGGGTTTGGTGGTTCCCTGGCGGAAGATTTGATCCCTGACCGGCTGGCTGCGGAATGTTCATGTGGTCCCCTTGCTCCCAGGCCTTGCTCGCACCCACAGCTTTTGATGATACGACGCAAGCAGGCGTTGCGCCCGGGCGTACAGGCATTGTGCCTGAGCCGTGGAAGAAAGCAACTACCCGAAGGTGCTGTTTGAGGATCATCCTGTGGTGTGGCGAGGAACCTCAGCGGCTAAAGCCGCGCCCTTTCAAAGCCGCCTCTTCAAAGCAAAGAAGAGTAGAATCGATGCACTGTGCAGCACGGAGTCGAGTAAACTCTGAGCGAGACGACCCGGCCGTCCGGCTCCGAAACTGGAGGTTCCTATGGCAGAGCCCGTAAAGCCCGCGGCGGAAGCTCAGCCGCGCCCAGATCCCCGCCCCGATCCGAATGAGAAGCTGGTGAAGGTGTTCGACTCCGAGGACGAGTCCGAGGCGCTGGTGGTGAAGGGATTGCTGGATTCGGCTGGGATTGACAGTGACCTGGCTTCGGCCAGCCTGCTGCAAGACGCGTTCCCCGGGATGGGCGGCATGATCATTCTGGTGAGGACGGAGGATGAGCAAACGGCACGGGGGTTGATTGCCGACTACCAGCACACTCCGGCGGACGACGAGACCGCCGAGATCGCGATTATTCAAGACCCGCCACCGAAGCTTTAACCGAATGGCCGTCGAGGTAGAACGTGACGGCGCCGTCGAGGTCGGTGCGGTAGACGCGAACGTTGGCTTCGGCCAGACGGTATAGCGTTTCGAAGCGCGGCAGGCCGAAGGAATTGCCGGATCCCACCGAAATGACGGCAAACTCGGGCTGAGCTGAAGCCACAAGCTCTGACGTGGTCGCGTTGTTGCTGCCATGATGGCCGACCTTCAGCAGATCCGCGCGGGGATGGTGGGCAAAGGCGATGTGGCGCTCGACCTGCTTTTCGGCATCGCCTTCGAGCAACACAGACGATTCTCCATAGCTCACTCTCAACACCATCGAATCATTGTTCTCGGGCTTGGATCCGACGGGCGAATCGCGCGGCGGAAAGAGAACGCTGACGCGGGCGCCGCCGAAGTCAAATTCGTCGCCTTCCCAATGACGCACGACCTTCACGCCGAGAGACTCAGCGGTCGCGATCAGATTTTCGAGCGGCCGGCTTGGCGGCAATAAACCAAACCAAAGCTCTTTCGGCTGGAAGTTTCTCAGAACTGCCGTCATGCCGCCGATATGGTCGGAGTGGCCGTGCGTGATGGCGATGGCGTCGAGGCGCGAGAGACCGCGAGTCCAAAGATAGGGAGAGACGACGTCTTCGCCGAAGTCGAGTTGGGAGCCGCCGGGGCCAATGGGGCCGCCGGCGTCGACCAGCAGAGTGCGGCCCTGCGGGGTGACGAGAAGTTCTGAATCGCCCTCGCCGACATCGATGGAAGTGACCTCCAGAACGCCGGGGTGCACGCGCGGCTGGGCGGGGATGACAGCAAGAACGACCGAAGCTGCAAAGATGGCTGCGATTCCGCAAAGGGCAAGGACGGGGCGGCGACGGGCGGCCCATATGGCGAACAGCAATGCGGCGGAGCTGAGGGTGATCACCAGAATCGACGGCATAGGTACGCGCAGATCGGCGATGCGCAGAACACCGAGACCGCGCACAGTTCCTGTGATGCCGTGAAGGGCAAACGAGGCAACGAGCACGGGAGCTCTGGCGAGCCACGGCGCAATCGAACCGAGAAGCAGAGCGGCGACGGCGGCTGGCATGAGGAGTTGCATGAACGGAACGACGACGAGATTCGCGGGCATGCCGATCGTCGTCGCACGGTGGAAGTAATACGCCATGGGCAGGGCCAGTCCCATCTGCATGACGGCGGAGACGAAAACCAACTCCCAAACAGCGAACGTGACGGCTGCGATCGAGCGAACCAGCCGCCGCGACCAGGTCTCGCCAGTGAACTGGGCGATGCGCACGACGATCATCTGCAGGTCTAGACGAAACTGCGTGACTCGCGGCGGTAGGGCCGCAGCGTACGTCGGCGAATCCCAATTCGCCAGCGCCTGCCGATAAAGTTGGGACGTACGCTGAAGAATCGGGATGCCGATGGCGGCCACGATCAGGACGCACAGGAAAGTCATCTGAAAACTGGCGGTGAAAAGCTGGCGCGGATCGAAGACCAGCAGCGCCAAAGCCGCCGTGCCCAGCGCGTTGATCATGGCGCGTTCGCGATAGAGCAAACGCGTGCCCAGATACACCGAACACATGAGCGTGGCTCGCCAGACGGGCGGGCCAACTTCAGTGACGAAGGCGTAGGCCACGCAGAACAGGATCGTGGCCAGCGTGGCGGGAATGTCGGGCAGGCGCAGGGAGCGGAGCGTCCAGAAGATAACGAAGGCGAGAATGCTGATGTTCATGCCGGAGACGACCAGTATGTGGTGGGTGCCGGAGCGCTGAAAATCGGCACGCGTGTCGCGGTCGATGAAGGCCTCTTCACCGATGACCATAGCGTCGAGCAGGGCGGCGTCGCGCGCGGGCCAGAGTTCGTGCACCTTGCCAACAATGGCCATATGCCAGCGGCTGCGCAAGAAAGCGATGCGGCTGCCGGTGAATCCGGGTAGGCGTTCGACGGTCTCGAGTTTAGCGGAACCGAGCGCGGCAATGCCGTGATCGGCGAGGTATCCCTGATAGTCGAAGGCACCGGGATTGCGAAAGTTGCGCGGCAGCTTGAGCCGGGCGATGAAACGCAGACGGTCGCCGTAGTGGAACGGGGATAACTCCTGCGTTGGGGTGTCTTCTGCCCGACTGTAGAGGCTCAGGCGGATGCCGGAATGGATGGGTATCGTGTTGCCGGTCGCCGTCGCGATCTGCTCGGATTCGACGTCGAGGGTCTGGCGGATTTCGCCGAATCCGCCGGGCTGGGAGCGGGCGTCGCGAATAACGTGGGCGGTGATCTCGAGCGGCTCGCGGCCGGCGTAGGTCTGGATGGCGGTGTCGAGGCGCGGAGCGCCGCTTCGGAGCTGGATGTGAAGTGCGCCGGCGAGAAACAACGCGCCGAGAGCGAGGAGCCATCCCAGGCCCGCGCGACGATCAGCGAAGTAGGCAGCGGCGGCGGCGAAGCCAGCTGCGGCAACGATCCACCAGAGTGTCGGCCGCCAGAGATAGACGCCCGCGACAATTCCTACGGAATAGGCCGCCGCGGCCCACAGCATGGGCTGGCGCGGAGCCTTGAAATGAAATGCGGGAGGCGAGGACGCAGCTGAAGGTGCGGTCACAGCGCCGCCTCAGCGCGACAGGTGCACCACGCTTTCGAGGTGGTAAGTCTGCGGGAAGAGGTCGACGAGCTGCAGTTCGTCCACGCGATACCCGGCGGCGAGAAGGTACACGAGGTCGCGGGCCAGCGTTGCCGGGTCGCAAGAGACATAGGTAATGTGCGGAGCACGCAGATTCACGAGCAGGCGTGCCACGCGCTCTCCCAGGCCGCTCCGGGGCGGGTCGACTACAACTAAATCGGGCGCCTCAGCAGTTATTGGGAGGACTGCGCCCTTCCCGACCCGCCCCGGGGTCCCAGCACGAGCCAGATATTGCTCGGCCGTCGCCTGCACCGCCTGTCCGTTCGAGGGCAGATTGTAGGAAAGGTCGCCTGAGGAAGTCTGTGACGATTCGACAGAAATGATGTGATTGAAGCGCAGGGCGGTGGAAAACAGTCCCACTCCGGAATAGAGATCGAGGGCCAGGTTGCCGGAGCGGCCGCCGGTCACGACTTTCACCAGTTCATCGGTGAGATAGCGGTTGGTCTGGAAGAAGGAGCCGGCGCTGACGCGGTAGTTGGCGGCTTGCGTGTGGTAGGTCAGGTGGGACTCGCCGAGGGTGAGGAAGTTTTCGGGCGCGGCGTTGGTTGCGGCTCGATGATTTCGGCCTTCGTGGCCGGGCCCGCCGGCGCGAAAAGCGGCGATGCCGGCGATCTGGGGCATGGCGGCACGGAGCTCTTCGGCGAAGGAGCGGACGGCGGCGCGACGGGCATCGGCGGAGCAGGAGAGCTCGATCAGGAGTTGCGTGTCGTGGGCATTGGCGAAGAACTCGATTTTGTGAACGCCCTCGGGGACTTTTCCGTTGCGGCCGCTCTGCCAGAGCGCGGCGATGGCGTGATTGATGAGCGGCGAACTGATCGGGCACTGTTCGACCGGCAGCAGATCGTGCGAGGCGAGCTTGAAATATCCCACGGCGAAGGAAGGCTGGGTCTGCACTTGCAGGCGAGAGCGGTTGCGGTAGTTCCAAGGCGGTGAGGGATGAACTTCGATTTCGTTTTTCAGCTCAAGTTTTGCCGTGCGGCGCAGGGTCTCGCGCAGAATTTCTTTCTTGATTTCGAGCTGATGATCGTAGGTCGAGTGCTGGTAGTGGCAGCCTCCGCAGCGTCCGAAGTAGGGGCAGGCGTGTGGGATGCGATGCGGTGAAGGCTCGATGATCGCTTCGGCTATCGCGCGCGCGAATCCGGGTTTCTGCTCCGTGAGTGTGGCGTCGACTTTTTCGCCGGTGAGGACGAAGGGCAGGAAGACGGCTTTGCCGCGTGTGTGAGGTTCGTCGGCGCGGGAGTCGAGCGGGAGGCGGGCCAGGCCGTCGCCGCCGTAAATCATTTTTTCGACGGTGAGGAGCAAGGAGCGATTCTAGAGTATTTCAGTGATCAGCGTGGCTGCCGTGCGCGAGACCTCAGCGGCTAAAGCCTCAAGACAGGACGGACGTGATCGCAGCGCTAAAGCGCTGCGCCACCCAAGATCCAGTTTCAACGAAACGAAAGGGCTGAATCGAGCGTCACAGAGCTCGGCCGGCGGCGGCGCCCGAGGCCCAGGCCCACTGGAAGTTGAAGCCGCCGAGATGGCCGGTGACGTCGACGACTTCGCCGATGAAAAAAAGTCCGGGGACTTTGCGGCTTTCCATGGTCTTGGCGGAAAGTTCGTCGGTGTCGACGCCGCCGGCGGTGACTTCAGCTCTTTCGTAGCCTTCGGTGCCGGAGGGGGTGATTGTCCAGGCGTGCAGCGCGCGCTCGCAATCGGCTAACGCTGCGTTGGTGAACGAGGCAGGTGTGTGCAGATCGAGCCAGCGATCGGCGAGACGGGTGGGCAGGATTTTGCGCAGTTCGGCGCGGAGGGCGGCCGGCGTGCGTGGAATCTTCGGATCGCGGAAAGTAGATGTGAATTCGCGGCCGGGTGCGAGATCGATGCGGATCGGATTTCGCGGTTTCCAGTATGACGAGATTTGCAGAATCGCGGGGCCGCTCAATCCGCGATGCGTGACCAGCATTTTTTCGCGGAAGTGTTGATCGGCAAATGACGCGATCACTTCGGCGGAAACTCCGGCGAGATCAGAATAGCGGGAGCGGTCGGCAGGTTCGAATACGAGCGGCACAAGGCCCGGCCAGGGATCGCGAATCGTCAAGCCGAACTGGCGAGCGAGGTCGTACCCGAACGAGGTGGCGCCGATCTTCGGAATCGAAAGGCCGCCGGTGGCGATGACGAGTGCGGGCGCTTGAAATTCAGCGGCTTCTGTCTGAACCACGAAATCGGTCGTGCGATGGACCTCTCGAATGCGGGCGTTGAGAAAGATGCTGACGCCTGCTGCGCGGCATTCCGCTTCGAGCATGTTCAGAATGTCGCGGGCGGAGGGGTCGCAGAACAGCTGCCCGAGCGTCTTTTCATGGTAGGGAATTTTGTGCTTTTTGACGAGAGCGATGAAATCCGCGGGCGTGTAGCGGGCGAGTGCGGACTTGGCGAAGTGCGGATTGGAAGAGAGAAAGTTCTCCGGCTGGCAGTGGAGGTTGGTGAAATTGCAGCGGCCGCCGCCGGAGATCAGGATTTTCTTGCCGAGCCGGTCGGCGCGTTCCAGCACGGCGACGCGGCGTCCGCGCTTGCCCGCTTCAATGGCGCACATGAGTCCGGCCGCACCGCCGCCGAGGATGAGGGCGTCGAAATGGTGAACTACAGGGGAGCGGCTCACAGGCGATCACATGTAGAACAGGCTCAGCCGGGGCAGGCCGTGCTTTTCGAGCAGGCGCTTGTGTACGTACTGCTTTTGGAGTTGCTCGATTTGCGGGCCTGACATTTTCCGGCGATAGGGAGCGAGGTCGCGGTCGGCTTCGGCACGCACGGTCACGATCTCTTCGTCCGGCATTGCCGAAAGAAGTGCAGCGAAGAGTTTTTCCTCCAGCACGGTGAGGCGACGCTCCAGATCTTCGAGACGCGGGTTTGATTTCTTTTCGGTTTCTTCGGCAAGGCAGCGGAGGGTTTTGGCTGCGTCTTGGGCAACGTTGCGGGCAGCGCTTGCCGTTGTTTGCGGTAACGCGGACTCCAGCAAATCGGCGTTGCGGCACAGGTAGGCAGCGATGGCTTCTGGCTCGAAGCCTTGCGTGGCGGGGGGGGGCGGTGCGCCCTCGAAGGAAGAGGCGCCAACGGCGGCTTCTTTCATCTCTTCGGCTGCGGTGAGCACGGCCTGCGAGCAATAGGCCAGGCTGTTGATTTTCTGCGTGCGCGAGGGGCGCTGGTCATACTTGTCAAAGGCCGCATCGATGCCGCGCAGCACGGCCTCGAGCGGAATGCCGGCATCCTTCCAGGTTTCGATCAGGGCCCAGTCGAGGGTGGAGAGCAGCAGGCCTCCGCCACGGCGGCGCAGAAAGTGCTCTTCGATTTCGGTGAAATAGTTGAAGTAATTTTCCACGGGGGCTCAGCGGGATCGCGAGAGCGATGCCGGACGGGCGCTGCCGCCGTTTTTCGATTTTGCTGGAGTCTTTTCTTTCGGCGTTGAGGACTCGCGCCGCGCCGCCGCGTTGCGTTCATAAATGATGCGCAAGCCATCGAGCGTAAGGAGTTCATCGACGTGCTTGATGTGTTTCGAACCGGTGCCGATCATCGGGCCCAGGCCGCCGGTGGCGACGACGTGCGTTTCCTGGCCCAACTCGGTGAGCAGGAGTTCGAGAATGCCATCGACCAGGCCGAGATATCCGTGATAGAGGCCAGATTGCAGGCTGCCGACGGTGTTGGTGCCGATGACGCGCGCGGGCTTGCGAATTTCGACGCGGGGCAGGCGGGCGGTGCGCTCGAAAAGAGCGTCGGCGGAGATGCCGATGCCGGGGCAAATGACGCCGCCGAGGTACTCGCCCTTGGCCGATACGCAGTCGAAAGTAGTGGCGGTGCCGAAGTCGACGATCACGCAGGGGCCGCCATATTTCTCGAAAGCGGCGACGGCATTGACGATGCGATCGGCGCCCACTTCGGCGGGATTGTCGTACTGGACCGGCATACCGGTCTTGACGCCGGGCTCGATGAAAAGCGGCCGCAGATTGAAATAGCGCTCGCAAACCTCGCGCAGCACGGGATCGAGCGGCGGGACAACGGACGAAATGACGATGCCATGAATGCCGCCGACCTCAAGACCGGCCATGGAGAAAAGATTGCGGAAGAGGACTCCGTATTCGTCAACCGTGCTGGTGCGCGAAGTCGCAACACGCCAGTGCGCCAGAAGGCGCTCGTAGCGCGGCGTTTCGTCGGCGTCGCCGCTGGGATGGACCTTCGCAACCCGGGCGAAAACGCCGAGCACCGTGTTCGTGTTACCGACATCGAGGACGAGAAGCATGAAAAGCTCTTAGCAACTAGCCGTTAGCAATTAGCACGCCTCGCGCACCGTTCCGCTCAAAACCGTTTGCACACCGGCCGGGGTTCGCAGGCGCAGGAAGCCGCGTTCATCGAGACCGTCGGTGGTTCCTTGCGTCGGCGAACTGGTTTCTTCTATGCGCACAGCCTTGCCGCGCACCCACGAAGAATGCTCCGCAAAACGGCGCAGAATCGACTGGCGCGCGTTCGGCTGTTCGACCAGCTGGCGATATTCTCGGTCGAGAGATTTTAACAAAGCAGCGGCCATCTCCACGCGCGACCATTCGCTGCCGCTTTCCAGGCGGAGTGAAGTGGCCACGAAGTCGCCGGGAAAACTCGTCTGATTCACATTGATGCCGACACCAACGACGATGTAGTGCACATGCGTAGCTTCGGCATTCATCTCGGTGAGAATGCCGCAGACTTTCTTGCCGCTCAGGAGCACGTCGTTGGGCCACTTCAGGTCGGCGACGATGCCAGGGTTCACCTGCTGGATGGCAGCCTGGACGGCAAGTCCGGCGGCCAAAGTGAGGACCAGAACTTCGGACGGCGGCAACGCGGGACGCAACACCACCGAACAATAGATCCCGGTCGAGCGCTGCGAATCCCAGGTATTCGATCCGCGGCCGCGGCCGGCGGTTTGCTCTTCGGCAAGAAAGACCGTGCCTTCGGGCGCGCCCTCGGCGGCGGCGGCCATGGCGGTGGTGTTCGTCGAGCCAATTTTGTAGAAGTGGTGAAGGTTGGCGTCAAAGATGGTGCCGCGGAGCATGGGGCGCAGGATTTCCGGCAAAAGCAGGTCGGGGACGGCGCGAAGCTGATAGCCGGTGGCGGGATGTCCGGCCACGTCTACGCCCATTTGGCGCAGTTGCTGAATCAGCCGCCAGACTTCCGACCGGCTCGATGCAATTTCTTGCGCAATCTTGGTCCCGCTGACGACGACCATGGCGTGATCCATCAGCAGGCGAACGATGCGCCCCAACCGCAGGTCGGTGGGTGCGTGCTCATCGGGCGCGACAGCCCTGGCGCGAGAAGGCTTGCGGCGGCGGGTTGTTGCATTAGCTTTAATGCCAGTGATTATGCGGCAAGCGCCAGGAAACGACAAATCTGCGGGCACGTTGATGACGCTGGAACGTGGTCTGGAACTGAGCGTGGGATGCAGGTCCTTGCATACAAACTGTAGACCCCCGCCGTCCGGGTTTAGTTCCGTTGGGTTAACACAACTGAGGAATTGCATTTCCGGCGGATAACGATAAAGTAACCGCCGTCACTTGCGGCCACTGGTGCGGGTTTTGGGCGCATTTGGCGGATCGACCACTTCTCTTGCTCGGGGGACAAAAATGCGCCAAACCACAGTTGCGGTATCGGTTCTTTGCGTCTTGGTAGCTGGGCTCTTCATGGTGAGCGCCTGGGCCCAGGAACCGGCAGATACGTTGAAAGTGGATTATTTCTCGAACGCCAACACGGCGGGTGCGCCGGACGGGACTTTACGGATTACGTATCCCGGCACGGTGCCCGTGCCCGTTGGAGACAGCACAGCCTCGTCGGCAGTGCCCAATGTGTGCGCGTATATTGCGGTCTTCGATTCGAACCAGGAGATGAGCGAATGTTGCGGCTGCCTGCAAACTCCCGACGGCTTAGCCACGCTTTCGGTGAATAACGATCTGACCAGTAATCCGCTGACGGGCGTGAAGCTGCAAACCGGCGCGATCAAAATCCTGTCCGTGACACCGGTCAACAATACCTGCCCTCTGCCCGGTCAACCCAGCGGAACGGGAGTGATAACGCCGGCAATCCGCGCATGGGTAACCCACATCCAGAACAGCAACTTTGCGATCACGGAGACAGCCTCGCAGAACGCGACCCTCAGTGAGACGGAGGCAAATCGTCTTGGTCTGGAGTGCGCGTCGATTGTTGTGGTTGGCAGTGGCTCCGGAATCTGCACCTGCGGCACAGGCGAGTAACAGCCTAGCCCTCGCAGTTTGATCGCACTCTCCCCCGAACTCGTGTGAGTAGCCCCGCTAACCAGCGGGGCTACCGCGCGATTTTGTCTTTGGCGCGCATCCCTTACGCCGGAGAAACACGCAGGCTCATGTCGATGGCCTGCGGGGAGTGCGTGAGCAGGCCGACAGAGATGAAATCGACGCCCGTCTCGGCGTAGGCGCGGACGTTTTCGAGATGAATGCCGCCGGAACATTCGATGGGGAGGCGGCGGCCATTGCGCTGCGCATCGGGCTGAGAACAGCGCTCGATGGCGCGGCGAACGTCTTCGGGCAACATGTTGTCGAGCAGAATGGCTTCTGCGCCGCCCGACAATGCCTCTTCCAATTCCTGCAAGCTGCGGACTTCCACTTCGATCGGCTGCGAGCCGCGCCGGTTGCGGTGCGCGCGCTCGAGCGCGGGTGCGATGCCCCCGGCGAGCGCGATGTGGTTGTTCTTGATGAGGACGCCGTCGGAAAGATCGAGGCGGTGATTCTGACCTCCGCCGCAGCGGACGGCGTATTTGTCGATGACGCGCAGGCCGGGAGCAGTTTTGCGCGTGTCGAGAATGCGGGCGCCGGTGCCGTGCACGGCGTCGACGAATTTGCGCGTGAGCGTAGCTATGCCGCTCATGCGCTGCAGGAAATTCAGAATCACGCGCTCGCAGGAGAGAATGACGCGGGCGTTGTGGCGGATGACGGCGACGGATTGCCCTTTGTGCAGGCGGATGCCGTCGAAGATTTCCGGGTGGGTGGTGACTTCGTAGTGCGCGGTGACGGCGCCGTCGAGCGCGGCGTAGACGTCGAGAATGCGCGCTACGCAGCCGATGCCGGCAAGAATCGAGTCCTGCTTGGCGATGATGGTGGCCGAGGCACGCTGGTTGGCGTCGACGCATGCGTAGGAGGTCGCGTCGCGGGTGGCGCGGTCCTCGAGCAGGGCGTTCTCGAGGATGGCGGTGATGCGGCGTGAGTTCCAGTCCATTGTCGTGTAGGGGCGGACGCTCTCGTCCGCTCGTTTTCATGTAGGGCAGCCGCCCTTCGGCTGTCCGCGGACTACAGGCCCGCACTGCCCTCTGACTACAGGTACAATCGCGCTTCGCGCGACCCCGGACGAATGCGTCCGGGGCTCCATGCTACAAGGGGCAACCTAGCTCTTTCATCTTGCTCAGCGTTTTTTCCTGCACAAGAGCCAATTCCTGCTGCTGCTTGCGCAGGTTCTCGACGACGGCGGCCGGAGCCTTTGCCAAGAACTGCTCGTTGCCGAGTTGCCTCTGCCCGCTGGCGATTCCTTTTTCAATTTTCTCGAGTTCTTTCTTCAGGCGCTCGCATTCGGCAGATACATCAATCTTGCGCTCGTAGACAACGTGGACATCGAAGCGGGCGGTGCTGCGTGATCCTGCCTGCTTGGCGAGCGAACTGTCGACGAAAGTGATCCTCTCCACGTTCGCGAGACGCTCGACGGCACCGCGATTGTGCTCGATCATGGTGCGAATTTCGGGCTCGTGCGCGAAAACCTCTACGGGCACCTTGAGTTTCGGCTCGATTTTCAGTTCCGCGCGCAGATTGCGCACGCTGACGATCAGGTCCTGCAGGATCGCCATTTCGGTTTCGGCGGCGAGATCGACCTGGGCTTCGTCCGCCCGCGGGTACGCAGCGAGAGCGATTGATTTGAGCGCCGGCTTGCCGTCATGCATCGCTTGCCAGATTTCTTCCGTGATGAATGGCATGACGGGATGCAGCAGGCGCAGGGACGCATCGAACAGATTGACGAGATTCGAACAGGCGATCTGCGCCGCTTTCTTGTCGCTGCCATCTTCGACGTTGAGGCGTGGCTTGATCAGTTCGAGATACCAGTCGCAGAACTCTCCCCAGAAAAAGTCATAGATGCGGTTCGCGGCCTCGTGAAAACGGTAGGTGGCGAGCGCGTCGTTCACGTCGGCTGCGACGCGGTTGAAGCGGGAGAGAATCCAGCGGTCTTCGAGGGTTTGGGGCTGGAAGCTTGCAACATTCGTGTGGGGCCGGGTCTCTGACCCGGCCTGGGCGGGTCGAAGACCCGCCCCCACACAATCCGACCCGATTCGGTCCACGTTCATGAACATGAAGCGGGCGGCGTTCCAGATTTTGTTGGCGAAGGCGCGGTAGCCCTCGGTGCGGCTCTCGTTGAAGGCAATGTCGGTACCGGGCGCGGCCATCGCGGCCAAGGTGAAGCGCGTGGCGTCGGTGCCGAAGCGCTCGATCACATCCAGCGGGTCGACCACGTTGCCCTTGGTCTTCAACATTTTTTGCCGTTCGGCGTCGCGCACGAGGGAGTGAATGTAGACTTGGCGGAAGGGAACACTGTCCTTTCTTTTATCTGCCCATCCGCTGGCTTTCTTGATCGCCGCGTCCTGATGGTGGCCTTGCATGAAGTGGCAGCCGAACATGATCATGCGGGCGACCCAGAAGAAGAGAATTTCGTAGGCGGTGATCAGCAGGGTTGTGGGATAGAAGACTTCCTGATCGCGTGTCTTCTCGGGCCAGCCCAGCGTGGTGAATGGCAGCAGGCCCGACGAGAACCAGGTGTCGAGCACGTCGGGAACTTGCTCGAGCTTCTTGCCGCCGCACTTTGGGCAAGTTATCGGCGCTTCGCGGGCGACGATGACTTCTTTGCATCCTTCGCACGTCCAGGCGGGAATGCGATGGCCCCACCACAACTGCCGCGAGACGCACCAGTCGTGGATGTTGTTCATCCAGTTCAAATAGATCTGGCGGTAGTTGTCGGGGACGATGGTGATTTCGCCGCTCTCGACGGCCTCTTTGGCGCGATCGGCCAGTGGCTGAATCTTCACGAACCATTGCTCGGAAAGGCGCGGCTCGATGACGGTGCCGCAGCGGTCGCACTTGCCGATGGCGAGCGTGTAGTCCTTTTCGGCGACCAGGAATCCCTGCTCGCGCAGATCGTGCAACACTTGCTTTCTGGCTTCGAAGCGGTCCAGACCCTTGTAGCGGCCCGCGTTCTCGTTCATGTGCGCGTGGTCGTCCATGACGTTGATCTGCGGCAGATTGTGGCGCTTGCCGGCTTCGAAGTCGTTGGGATCGTGCGCCGGGGTGACCTTCACCGCGCCAGTGCCGAACTCGGGCTGCGCCAGTTCGTCGGTGATGATCGGAATCTCGCGATTCATCAGCGGCAGGAGAACTTTCTTGCCGTGCAGGTGTGTGTAGCGCTCGTCCGCCGCATTGACGGCGATGGCAGTGTCGCCGAGCATAGTTTCCGGGCGTGTGGTCGCGACGGTGATGAATTCGGGCGTTCTTGTGGAAGATCCGCCGACGACCGGGTAGCGAATCTCCCACAATTTTCCGGCGACTTCTTCGTGCTTGACCTCGAGGTCGGAGATTGCGGTCTCGTGCCACGGGCACCAGTTCACGATGTAGTTGCCGCGGTAGATCAGGCCTTCTTCATAGAGGCGGACGAACACCTCGCGCACGGCGTGCGAGAGGTTGTCGTCCATGGTGAAGTACTCGCGGTCCCAGTCGACGGAGGCGCCGAGGCGCCTCATCTGGTCGAGGATGGCGCCGCCGTATTCGCGCTTCCACTCCCACACCCGCTCGATGAATTTTTCGCGGCCCAGGTCGCGGCGCTTCTTGCCTTCCCTGGTGAGCTGGCGCTCGACCATCATTTGCGTGGCGATGCCGGCATGGTCGGTACCGGGCAGCCACAGCGCGATGAAGCCGCGCATGCGATGCCAGCGCACGATGATGTCCATCTGCGTCTGGTTGAGCATGTGGCCCATGTGCAGGCGGCCTGTGACATTGGGCGGCGGCAGAAGGAGCGTGAACACGGGGCGGGTTTCGCCCGGCGGAGGCGTGGGCACGGAGAAGAGCTTTTCGCGGACCCAGTAGTCGGCCCAGCGCAGCTCAATCGCGCCGGGCTCGTAGGATTTGGGCAGTTCGTGGGGCATAAAAAGCAGTCAGCACTCAGACGTCAGCAATCAGCCAGTCGAAGGCGGTCTCAACTGCATGCTGAGTGCTGAAAGCTGAGTGCTCTTTTGAGTGTACAGGCGCAAGTGCTGATCTGTACACACCTCGGTTTTCGCGTTGAGAAATGCTCCGAGGAGCGCGGCTAGCGACGCAACTGCCACGACACTCCCCTCATATCCCCAATCGAGTTAAAGTTTTTTGAGGCGCCGCACAGCGGGGAGCGCCATGAACTTCCCCTCTTCACCCAGAGAGTTGGCAGGCGGTTATGAGGTCCGGCAAGGCCTGGGCCAGTGCGGCATGGACCTCGAGGTTCGAGGTTAGAGCGCTTGGAGAAAAATCGCAACCAGCAAACCGGCACCGGATCGAAACCGCAGCTTGTTGAGCAGAGCGTCATTGAGCAGATCAAGGCCTGTCTGCATTCGGGCGACTACTCTCGCGCCCTGGATTTGTTGCGAGGCGCAGGCGCGGAATTTCCCAACGATACAGAACTGTCCGAACTGGAAAAGCTCGCCCATGATGGCGTCAAGCGCAACGGCGAAGCGAACCGTCTTATCACCAAAAGCCAGGAATTGTTCGCGCAGCGGAAGTCCGGCGAAGCGATTCAGTTGTTGCGCGAAGCCTACGAGCTGGATAAAAACAATTCTCTCGCCCGCTCCATTCTGGCCAATGCCCTGGTGGAGCACGCGCACTCCGTTGTGGAAACCGATTGGCTGGAAGCCGAGAAGCTGGCCAATCAGGCGCTTCGCTTGAACCCCGCGCATCCGACGGCCAAAACAATCCTCGGCCGAA
>JASHPH010000256.1 GCA_030038255.1 Candidatus Sulfotelmatobacter sp.
CTCGCCACCCGGCAGTCAGCAATAGAAAAAAACAACTACCAGATTCCTCTTACGAGAGAGCATTCCGGCCCCAAAGCGAGCCAAATAGAAAAGCTCTCCCTGAGGATCAAATGAAACCAAAGGAAAAATCAGTTCATCTCGCAAAGTCCACCGCTCGTAGCAACGAGCCAGCCCAGACCGCACCAACCGTAACCGTAACCAAAGCCCAAGAAATGACCGCCGAGAAGGCAGAGCTTCAGTTCCGCTTTAGGGTCTACCTTTTCATTGGCCTTCTGAAACACTTGTCGAAATGCAATGACCGTGAACGGAAGCAACTGGCTCGCTTCATCGATGCCTGTTCTGATCGGCTTCACAAGGCCACGTCGGATCTGCTCATGAAAGCTTGGAGTTCGCCTAATTTCAAGAATTCCCTGAAACGGGAGCGTGCCCTCCAATTCACCACGTTCGAAAGAATGGGGCGGATGATCGAGCGGCGGAAACGCGCTTGAGCCTCACGAGCAGCTTTTCTCCGACCAGTGGGGAAGTCGGAACCAAGGTGACGCTCGAATTTGGCCCCTTCGTGGGCGCCACTTCCGTGACATTCAATGGCACGCCGGCCACCTTCGTTGTGGAGGGCTCCGAATTCATTGTGGCCACCGTGCCTTCTGGCGCGACGAGCGGTCCGATCAGCGTAACCACTCCCGGAGGAACGCCCACCAGCACAAAGAGCTTCACTGTACCATAAGGCAGCCGGGCCAGCCCCGGCGGATTCAGCTGTCGAACTTAGCCCCGGTACAACCTCTGAGCCGCTGTGCGGTGCCGGTAAATTGCGCCATCGTTGTTTCAAAAGCCTCAGTCGTCAGACGTTGGAGCGGCCATTTTCGCAACTCTTCTGAAAGCACTTCGATCCCCCATGGGCCGCGGTATCCAGCATCTTGAATCGCTGCGATGAATCCTTTTACGTCGAATTCTCCTTCGCCACATAAGCGGCGATGGTTTACCGTGTCCTCGTGCAAGCTCCAGGGACATTCAAGCGTGCCGTCGTTCAGTTCAACGCTGGTGATGTACTGCGACGGAATCCTACGTAGTTGATCATAAGGAATTTTCAGTTTCACGATATGCCAGGTGTCCAAACAAATGCCGCCATTGCTCGCGCCGGCGCCTTCCACGAGCTTGAGTGAATCTTCCAATGTCTTAATCATCGCAAACGGCATCAGTTCGAATCCCACTTTGGTTCCGCGCTCTGCCCCCTCCATGCACAATGTGGCAAAAGCTTCGATCAGGCGAGGCAGCGGTGTCGTTTCCTGGTAGAAATCACCGACTTTGACGTGATGGGCCTGCAAGGCTTCGGCAGCATCGAGCAGCAGCCTCTTGCAAAGATCCGACTGCTTTTTTCGCTCGCCGTCGAGAAACCAGTCGGTGAGAAATTCAAGTTCGACGTGCTTGATGCCGTTGTCGTCGAGAATTTGCTTCATTTCCCTGAGCGTGCGCTTGCGGAGCACGTGCTCAAGGTCAGCGTGCCAGATTCCAAAGCCGGTGAAACCAGCTCTGGCAGCCGATTCCACGCGGTCGCGAAAATCGAAAGGGCTGAATTCCTTGTCGGTGTGAGGAAGTCCACAAGAAATGGTCCAGTAAGAAGCGAGCAGATCAACATCGCTTGGCATAACGCATTCTCACGCGGCTACTTCTTCATGCGCTAAAACCGATTTCACCGCCTCGACGATCTTGTCTTCGCTCGGGACGACGTAGTTTTCCAGCGGTTCGCTATAGGGAATGGGAGTGTCGAGAGCCGTAACCATCCTGAGCGCGTGCAAAAACCCGACCGCATGCTCCGCGATCTCGCCGGCGATCACCGCGGCGGCGGAGGAATGCCGCGGCGCCTGATCCACCAGCACAACTCGGCCCGTCTTCTTTACGGAATTGACAATGGTCGTGACATCGAGCGGTGTGAGCGTCCTTGGGTCGACCACTTCAGCACTGATGTTCTCCGCTGCCAGTCGCTCAGCAGCGGCCAGCGCTTTCTTCACCATCCAGCCGACAGCCACAATCGTCACGTCAGTTCCTGCCCGTTTGATGTCAGCAACCCCGAGCGGGACAACGTATTCGCCGTCGGGCACCTCACCTTTATCCAGGGTGAGCATGTACGGATGCAGATAGACGACCGGGTTATCGTCGCGAATCGCCGCCGCCATCAAGCCCTTGGCATCAGCCGGCGTCGACGGCACCACAACCTTCAGACCAGGGATGCCCATCATCGTGTGATAAATGCAATTGGAGTGCTGGCCCGCCCATCCCGCGCAGAAACCGTAGCCCGCTTTCAGCACTACCGGCACGCTTACTTGCCCACCTGACATGTAGCGAAATCGAGGAGCTTCGTTGATGACCTGATCGAAGGCGACCAGCATGAATTCGCTCATCCACAGTTCGACGATGGGACGCAAGCCGGTCATGGCGGCGCCAATGCCAATGCCAATCTCGGCAGTTTCCGAGATCGGCGCGATGCGCACGCGCTCCTTGCCGAATTTCTTGAGCATGGGATCGCGCTCAGTCATCGCCATATTCTGGCCGTAGAAGATCACGGTGGGGTCGCGCTGCATTTCTTCGATAATGGCTGCGGCGATGGCATCGCCGTACATCATTTCTCTCGCCATGCTCTCCTCCTACGCGTAAACATATTGCAACGCCTCTTCGGGCGCGGGCAGCGGGCTTGCCAGGGCGAACTGCATGGCATCTTCCACCTCAGTACGAGCGGCGG
>JASHPH010000257.1 GCA_030038255.1 Candidatus Sulfotelmatobacter sp.
GAGGCCAGAAACATTCACGATCCCGCAAACCGCCTGCTGCAGATTAAGCGGCTGATCGGGAAAATGCCTTCCATCGCCGCAATGTCTTATCGGCACAGTCTGGGTTTCCCTTATGTCTACCCAGACAACGACCTGAACTATGCCGAAAACTTCATGAATATGCTGTGGAAGATGGTTGAACCGAAGTACGTCGCGAATCCGGTGCTCGCTCGAGCGCTGGACACCCTGTTCATCCTGCACGCCGATCACGAGCAGAATTGCAGCACCAGCACCATGCGTTCGGTGGGCAGTTCACATGCCGATCCTTACCTGGCCACCGCCGCTGCTGCCGCCGCCTTGTCAGGCCCATTGCACGGCGGAGCCAACGAGGAAGTTCTCAAAATGCTCGATGAGATTGGCTCGAAGCAGAACGTGTCTGGATATATCAAGAAGGTTAAGGAAGGACACGGCAAGCTAATGGGATTCGGCCACCGCGTTTACAAGAATTACGATCCGCGCGCAAAGATCATCAAGTGGACCGCCGAGCAAGTTTTCGCGATAACAGGATGCAATCCGAAGCTCGACATCGCCCTGGAGTTGGAGCGGATTGCTCTGGAAGACGATTACTTTGTCGCACGCAAGTTGTATCCCAACGTCGACTTCTACTCCGGGATCATCTACCAGGCTATGGGCTTCAAGCCCGAGATGTTCACCGTGCTCTTTGCCATCCCGCGCACCGTCGGATGGCTGGCGCAGTGGCAGGAGATGCTCACCGATCCCGAGCAGAAGATTGCCCGTCCACGACAAATTTATACCGGACACCGCAGTCGCCAGTTTCTACCGATTGAGAAACGAGCGCTGGTCGGGGTCGCGGCCGATTAGTGTATGCGGGTCGCCTAGCCGGACTCCCCCGCTGCAGTTCTTGGCGACCCGCCTGCTAGCCTCCGCGGAATAGATTGCTTTCCAAAGACACCGGAATACTGAGAACGGAACAGGATCATGACGTCCTTCGATGAACGATACGAGAAGGTGCTGGCGCTGACAGGGGTGCTAGCCAGGAACCAGGACCGCATGGTCGATGCTGCCGTCTCCGACCTGCACTTCACCGTGAAAGATACCACCCAAGAAGTGAAAGTGACCCGCAACCGGCTGAAGATGTACGAGGAGGCACAGTTTCTGCGCGACCGCGTTCCTCTGGGCGGTCCGGGGTCTCGCGTTTGCCTGTTGCTCTCCTACAACGGCAGCGCCTGGCTGAACACCGCCATCACCTCCAT
Source organism: Candidatus Sulfotelmatobacter sp. (assembly GCA_030038255.1). GTDB lineage: Bacteria > Acidobacteriota > Terriglobia > Terriglobales > Acidobacteriaceae > Sulfotelmatobacter. The sequence continues at coordinate 1,254 of JASHPH010000257.1, forward strand.
CTACATGGTGGGAAACAAGGTCACCGTGAAGTTCTCATCTAAGGGACGCAGCATCATGGGGCTCACCCGCGAGCTGTACGAACCGGTGTTCGGATGCGACATCAGCTTTTTCCCTGGGCATGGGAAGGACTTCATCCAAGCGGCCCTCAACGCGCCGGATGTGTCGGCGGTCGTCGTCTTCGGCTTCGATGAAAACATAATGCCCTATGAACAAGCGTTTCGCAGGGCCGGGAAAAAGCTCGTCTTTGAAGGCCCCGGACAAGACCCCTTCATCGTCTTTCCCGACGCCGACCTCGAGCTCGCCATGGAAGACTTAATGGCAAACAAGTTCATGTACTCGGGCCAGACCTGCACCGCCCCAAAAAGAATCTTCATTCATGAATCCATTTACGACGAGTTTCTGGCTCGATTTGTCGAGCGTGTGAAGCGCCTAGTAGTCGGCGATCCGACCGACCCAAGAACTGACGTCGCCGCGGTTATCAGCGACCTTGCTGTCGAGCGCCTACGCCAACAACTCGCGGATGCGCTGCAAAGGGGTGCGCGACTGCTGGCTGGAGGGTCAATCCAGGGCAATCTCGTCGCTCCTACCGTGGTGAAGGGTTGCACCGATGACATGCTGGGCATGCAGGAAGAAGTGTTCGGTCCCGTGGCATTCACCACGAGTTTCGCCACCCGTGAGGAAGTCGTGGGTCGCGCCAAAGACCACAAGTACGGCTTGCGGGCCGCGGTCTTCGGCGGCGTCGAAGCCTGCAAGGCAACCCACCAGTTGGTTGGCGAACCCTATTGTCATCCCGTACCCAATTACACCTTCGGCCGGTTCGGTACGGTCGATTGCAACCAGTCGCGCCGCGAGACTTGGCGCGGTGCTTTAGTGACGAAACCGATCGGGGGCTATGGCTACTCGGGATGGATTTGGGAAACCGTCGATGGCCGGTTCCAGATCAAGCAAGGGCCAAAGTTGCTCAGCATGGAAACATCACAGTAACGCTGTTGACGTCGAAAGGAAGTCAACCGCATGCCGAAAAAGTCGAAGCGGGAGGCGGAATGGCAGTACATTAATGCGCGGTATTAGGAAGGCAGGCGGTTGTGTTTAGGCTCATTACTATTGAGCGCGAGTACGGGTGCGGCGGCGGCGTTATTGCCGCTGAACTGGCCAAGCGTCTCGGCTGGAAGCTCTGGGACCAGCTCCTCAGAGATGAAGTCGCGCGGCTCGGCAATGTTCATCCTTCCGAGGTCATGCGCTGCGAAGGCCGCATGGACAGCACCTTCCATCGCCTCGCCAAAACCTTCTTGCGCGGAAGCTATGAGCGCAGTTCACCGCTCAGTAATCAAGCGTTTGACGCCGACCGCCTGGTTGCGTTGATGGAGCAGATCTATCCAAAAATTGCGCAGGAAGGAAACGCCGTTGTCGTCGGCCGTGGCGCGCCCTACTTCCTGCGCGAACAGCCGGACGCGTTCCACGTATTCCTTTATGCCCCGCGAGCAGAAAAGATACGTCGTTTAATGCAGGATGGCTCTTCCCGCTCGGATGCGGAAGATCTTGTTGATACTGTCGATCGCGAGCGCATCGCCTTTGTCAAACATTATTTCGACGCCGACTGGCCCGAGCGTTCTCTGTATCACGTGATGATCAACACAGCTGTGGGCAATGAATCAGTGATCGAGACGATTCTTCACACCATGCGTTTGCTGGAGGGCCATCCGAAAGCGACAGGATACGATCCCACTTAACGGCTGTGGTACTAACGTAATGCCCGCTCCTTCCCCGTGCCCGGATAGCATGTGTTGAGCACGCCGTTTCTCCCTCGACGGACGTCGGGAGGCATTTCGCATGAGCAAGTTACACCGATTTTTGATGCTGGTTCCGGCCTTTGTGTTCGTCTTAACGCTTGCCGTTCGCGCTCAGGACGAGCCATCGTTAGGCGATGTTGCCCGCCAGACGCGCCAGCAGAAACAGCAGAAAGACGCAGAGGCCAAGCCCGCGGCGACGGACCCTCAGAACAGTGTCGGCCAGAGCAGCGGCCCGCAAAAGTCAGACACGAATAACGAAGCGCAGAAGGAATCGCAGAACAAAGATGCGACGAAAGACGCATCCGCTAACCCTCCCACGCCCAAGACGAACCACGTCATCACCAACGAAGACATCGCTTCACCTTTCGGGACGACTCCTCAGACAGCAGGGACTCACGCTTCGAATGCGAAACCTTCGGCGGAAGGAAGCGACAATGGCAAGATTCCCGCGGAAACCTGGAGGGCCCAGATTCAGGCGCAGAAAAACGCGATTGCCTCCCTGCAGGCCCAAATTACTCAGCTGAACGATTCCATTCAGTTCGCTCCGGGCAACTGCGTCTCCGGATGTGTGGAATGGAACGAGCGCCAGAAGCAGAAACAGGACCAGGTCGCAGCGATGAAGGTGCAACTGGAACAGCTGCAGCAGCACCTGGAAGAGATGCAGGAAGCCGCGCGCCAGCAAGGCTACGGCAGTTCCGTCTACGAGCCGTAGGAATTGAGCTGCTTACTTGCCTCGATTCCTCGGCAGTGTATAATCCGTGCCCGTGGATTCTGTGGGATGCAATTTATCCCCCAAACTCAACCCCTGCGAGGAACCATGCCCGAAACGAAAGAGGATGATTTCGCCAGCCGTGCCGCTACTTATTTCGTCTTAATCTTCCTGGCCGGGGCGATCATCGAGACCCTGATTGCCGGCCTGCTGCGCTAGCTGGGAACTCCACAGGCATCAAAATCGTTCGCGCGGCTGGCTGTCGCCGGGTTCACGCGCGAACATCAGAGTCGGATGCCCGTGATTTCTGAGCGCTTGCTCGGCGTGCCCCGCTCGAGCCCCTGAGCTCTGTGTTACACTTTTTTCTTCATACTGAGTTAACAGCAGGCGCGACCTTAATCCACACATGCTTTTTTCCAAAGAATATGTGGGCTACCTGGCCCGCGAAGTCACCAAGAAACTGATTGCTGCCAAGATGATCGAGACCACGGCCGTCCCTGCGGTGACCGAGCGCGTCAACGCCGCCCTGGTCGACGAACTTTCGCTCGAAGACCGCATCAACGACGAAGTCCGCGTGATCCTCGAAGCCTATTCCGAAGAAATGCGCAAGACCGGCGCCAACTACCAGGAAATGTTCCGCAAGGTGAAGACCGAACTAGTGCGCAAATACAAGGCGGTGCTGTGAGACTCAGCCGCGACAAAGTCAACGTCCTCGCCCGTGCTGTCGCCGACGTGCTCAAGCAGATGGACGAAGTCGAGTTCATCGAAGACCCAAACACCATCCGCCAGGAAACCCGCAAGATTCTCGAAGACCTGCTCAACCAGGAAGAGAAAATCGATCTCGCCGCCCGCCAGAAAATCGAGAGCCAGAAGCGGACCATCCTCGAAGGCTCGCAGGAGTGGGACATCCTCTACCGCAAGTACTACAAAGAGGAAGTCAAGAAGCTCGGGGTGTAATGTGGGGCGGACACTCCTGTCCGCCACGTCTTACGGGTTGGCAGGATATAAGCCTGCCTGCTTTAACACCGACAACATATTCCAGCCGCTCCACTCCTCAGAAATCTTCCCGGCCTTGAAGCGGAAGATGGTGATCCCAGACACTCGAATTTTCTTGCCCGTCGCGGGAAGCCCCATTCCTGGCTGCGTATTCGTGCCCCAAGCCGTCCAGTGCACCGCAACCAAGTCCCTCTCGGCCACCATACGGTTCACCACGATCTGCATGTCCGGCAGGGCCGTGCGCTCTTCACGCGCTGCGGCCATGTCGTCAGCCAGGGTGTAATCTCGGTCTGATCCATGAGCTACGAAATCGGCCGCATGCGACTCCGCGTAATTCTCCAGTCTTCCCTGGCCGATTACCTCCTCAAAAAACGTTCGCGCGACCTTCTTGTTATCGTCCTGCTCGCTGGCTGACTGAGCACGGCATGGAATCGTCATCGCAAGAAGTAAGAGAGATGAGAGATAAGCTAGCTGTTTCCGCATAAGATCTCCTTGGCATAACTTTGGTTTGCGTCCACTTCTGCGGACAACGCCAGTATCCGGTCTATACCGAGGTATAGGGTCAAGGGAAATTTTGAAGGCTGGATTTCTAGCGGGCCTGGGCTGGTCTGGCCTGGACTTCTGCGGCCCGGACCGGCTTTGGCGGAGCGTTGAGTCGTGCGCGGAATTGACTCAATATGTCTTCCAGCTCATCGCGAATCTGAATGGACGACCGGATCTGCTCATCCATGGCCTTGAGCTTTTTCTTGCCAAGTTTCAGCGCCTCGCGCAGGCATTCGCGCGATCCCTTGTGGTAGGGAGATGTTGCTCCTGTATCGCTGGGCAAAATCCACAGTTGCAGGACGCGACGAATTTCCGCCAGCTTGAAGCCGAAGTGCTGCATCTTCTTGATCACTATGACAATCTCCAGATCACTGTCGGTGTAGATGCGGTATCCGGCCGCCGTCCGGCGCGGTGTGCACAGCAGTCGGCGCCGTTCGTAGAAGCGGACAGCCTGTACGCTTACACCCGCGCGTTTTGCCAGTTCGCCGATTCTCATACGTACATAGTAACCATGGCTGATACGTTAGCAGTGCCCACCGCGGAGGCGATCGCTCTCGTCGAGACGTACATGCACGAGGTTGGCGTTCGCGTCATGCTCGCAAGTCCGTCATGGAGTCGCTTCAGCTCGCCATTACCCAACGATGATTGCAGCAATCATTACCCTGCATGAGTGTCTTGGTGCGGATCAACTTGATTGTTGGGTTGGTCAAAGCGTAGTCGGCATAGCATACCGACGCGTACCCGATCTCGGCAGCATCCTCTGCGCGAAACGTCTTGGCCCAGAGGCACTGCGAAATGCGGATTTCGAAGGCCGTCCTGCTCCTTTCGACGATGTCCCACACGAGAGCGGAACGGTAAATCGGCCGGGTCATCAGCCGGGTCGTAAGAAGTTGGGCGAAATTCTCCAGATCCCGTCCGGGTTCCGACTTTACTCTCCATGTGGAGTTTTCCGAGGCTTCCTCCGACGACGCCTCGCGCAGCATCTCGAGAAACCGATCGTTCCCGATTCGCGACGAGAGTTTCTTTAATTGGCGGGCGTGTATCTGGTAGGCGAACTTGAAGACCTGTTCCCAGGTCATGTCAGCGTTCGCGCTGGGGCCCGGCGAAGGCGGCTGTGCGGCGGTTTGATCCTTGGACTGCTCCGCGCATAGGGCTAGACCTGCACAGCCCATACACGCTGCCGCACCGGCGGGGAAGATTCTCAAAAGATCTCGTCTATTCAGCATATTGTCGCAATCCTCCTGCCATTTACCTTCTGTCTATTGGACGCACGCGGCAGAAGAAGGTCAGCAGGAGACTTAGCCTGGTGATCACTTTCCACCGCAACCTGCACTGCCGTCGCCGGATCGCGCGGCCCGACCGCTTCCAGGTGCCGTCTTGTCCTCTATCGCGCCGACTTCAGCTCAACGCTCACCAGATTTCGCACGCCCCGTGCCGGCCGTTTGTCCTCCGTCACGACCAGCTTGAAGGGCCCCGAGTGCTCGTCCAGCGGCTTGCCGTCCATCGTTTCGGCGACGATCACTTCCCCAGGGTGAAAGCTCGGATCCACCTCACCGAGCGCCAATACCGCCTTGTAGCCATCCGATCCCGTCGCGACCACGTAATTCGCCAGCGCTTCACCGCGCAACGCGCTGCCCAGCTGCGCATCGATCTTTGCCAGCACGTCCGCCAGGCGAACGCCGGTGTACGTCTCGTCGGCGTTCGTGTGGGAGTTGTGAAACGTCACGGTGACTCGCGGCATCGCCTTCAGATCGGCTGCGGACACGTCAATTGGCTCGTGGTGTGTTCCAGAGATGTGCAGGACATCCTTCGCCGCCGCCGAGGGCACATTGGTGGCGGTCTGCTGCCCCGCCAGAACTGAGGCACAGAACGCAACCACAAGAACAGCAGCAATTCGTATCTCACGCATGGCGAAAGCATAATCCCTTCCTCGCGATGAAAAAGCCCCGCTGGCGCGGGGCTGTAAGGAACTCGAAGCGGACTCGAGGGGTTGGTCAGGCCGCTTCCCTTCGCCGTTGGATCGTCTGCAGATGCTGCCGATAATTCTGTGCGTTGGTCACGATCTTGCGCTGCGGCAAACTCGGCACCCACAGATTCCGCGACACCGCGCGGCGCTCGCGACGCGAGCCCACATGTCCGCGATGCCGCAGGTTCGTGAGATTCTTCTGCGACGTCAATTGCTGCCAGCCACTGCCGTCGCTGATGTTGAACACTCCGATGTACCCGTTCGCCAGCAACTCCAGCGGGCTCTGAATTTTGTTCATGCGGTCAAACTGCGTCGAGCCCTGCGCGCGAAAATTCTCAAACCACGCCGGATACACAAAGTCCGACACCAAAACATTGTTAATCTGGTATCCAAAGCTGTCGTCCTCGCACGCGTCACACACTTCATAGGCGTAGAGTGTCCCGCTCGTGTTTGCATTCTGCACCAGAACGCTCAAGTTGATGTTCGGATCGGCCAGCATCTCCAGCAATTCATGGCTCGCCGTGACGCTCCACGAAGTGCCGGCCTTCAGATCGCTGGCTGCGAAACCTTCCCGATCGGCAGCCCATCCGGCGTCAGATCGTGGTAACCGAGCGCTCCCGCCTGATCGGAATCGTCCAGTATCGCCAGCCACCAGGTTCCAGCCGGCGGTTGCGTGCCCTGCGGAATCATCTTCAATTCCGCGTCGATGCCCCAAATGGGGCGGAAGTCGTTCGTCACCTGCTGTTGCAGGGCGATCACGACCGGGGTAACGTCAGCATCGGTGAGCACGGTGCTCTCGTTGATGACGGATATCTGAGTTGTCGCAAGCTGTGCATGTGGCATCTGTGGCATCTATATTCGCTCCTTTCATCAACCGGATTCCAGAAGAGCGCGCGGGAAACTTGCGTGACTCTTCAGCGCGAAGGTAATACCCTGAATTTCGTGGGACAAGGAATATCGCAAGAAAATCGCAGCAATTCCTGATTCGGCATGCCACTTTGGGAAGCCAGGGATTTCAGATTGAAGATTTCAGATTGCAGATTTTGAGACGCAGTCTGGGGATGACCGCAAATCTGCAATCTAAAATCTGAAATCTGCAATCACGCGACGCGAGCATCCCTTTTTCCTGGGTGCCCCACTTCTGGCCGCCTTTGCCAGAAGTGGGGATTTCGTCCGCCACGAAATGAAGAACGAAGAACTAACAGCCCTCATCCACCGCGCCGCGCTCGATGCCGGCTTTGATCTTTGCGGCATCGCTCCCGCCACGGACGCCGCAGAACTCAAGCACTTTCCCGCCTGGATCGCCGCCGGCCGCGCCGGAGAAATGAAATACATGGAAGCGCGCGACGAACAAGGCGAGCTCAGGCGATCATCGCTGGCGCGTGTCGCGCCCTGGGCGCGCAGCGTCATCGTCTGCGCTCTCAACTACAACACGGAGCATCCTTATTCAACCCAAATGCATGATCCGAATAAAGGATGGATCTCTCGCTACGCCTGGAGCCGCGAAGACTATCACGACGCCGTCCTTCGCCGCCTGAAACAAGTCGAAGCTGCGCTGCGAGAAGAGCCGTGGAGCGGCGAACGCCCTCGTCCGCCGGATCTCATTACCCGCTCCTACGTCGACACCGGGCCCATCGTCGAGCGCGTCTTCGCCAAATACGCCGGCATCGGCTGGATCGGCAAGAACACCTGCATCATCAATCAGAAAAAAGGATCGTGGCTTTTCCTTGGCGTGATTCTCACCTCGCTCGATCTGACGCCCGACGGCTCCGCTTGGAATCCACCCGCGCCCGACCGCTGCGGCACCTGCACCCGCTGCATCGAAGCCTGCCCCACCGACGCCATCGTCGCGCCCTACCAGCTCGACTCGAACAAATGCATCTCGTATCTCACCATCGAGAAGCGCGGCTCCATCCCCGAGGACCTGCGCCCCGGTATGGGCCGCCACATCTTTGGCTGCGACATCTGCCAGGACGTCTGCCCCTGGAACCGCAAAGCTCCCGTGACGACCGCGCCCGAATTCGAGCCTCGCCCCGGCCTCGTGAACCCGGCCCTCGCCGAGTTCGCAGAAAAGCTGGCAGAAATGTCCGAAGAAGAATTCCGCGAAACCTTCCGTGGCTCACCCATCCGCCGCGCCCGCCGCTCCGGCCTGCGACGCAACGCCGCCATCGCCATGGGCAACAGCGGAAACCGCGATTTCCTGCCAATCCTCGACCGCCTCTCCGCCGACCAAGACGAATCCGTCGCCGAAAGCGCGCGGTGGGCCAAGACACTCCTTCTGTCATCCGCCAAATAACCTGTAGAAAGATCGCGAGCCTTGTTTCGCTTTAGCTTCGCCTATATGAAGTGACCCATTTCCTGCCCAGAGTCGTCCACCCTTCCGTAACTGGTTTTTCCGATCCCGCGCAACTATTCTTTCGCTAAAGGGTTCTTAGTAGGCGAGTTACAATCAGCGAGTTACAATCAACTGTCTGGGGTAACGATGCCCACACGCCACATCGAACCCATGCGGCGCGCTGCCGGCGGCAGGCTGGTCCTGCTGTTGCTGGCCTCATTCGTTCTGACTTGCTCAACCCTGGCCAGCGCCTCCGCCACGCTTTTTCTGGAAGAACCCTACGGCGGACTGGGCTTTTTCACCGCGACCGGCCACGCCGCTGTCTATCTTTCCGGCGTCTGTGCCGAGACTGCGCTGATTCTTCGCCCCTGCACCGCCGACGAAACTGGAGTCGTGATCAGCCGCTATGACCGTGTCGGCGGATACGACTGGATTGCCATTCCTCTGGTTCCGTATCTCTACGCCGTCGACCGGCCGGAAGATGCGCCGCTGTTCGCCGACGCGAAGACGGTCGCCTTCCTGCGCGACCGCTATCGCCGTAAGTATCTTGAGTCGGTCGCCCCTGATGGCCCGAACGGCGAAACGCCGGGCGGAAACTGGTACCAACTGGTGGGCTCGTCATACGACCGCACCGTCTACGGCTTCGAGATCGACACCACGCCCGAGCAGGATGCGGCCCTGATCCGCAAGCTCAACTCGGCGCCGAACCGGTCCCACTTCCTCACCGTGTCGAGAAATTGTGCCGACTTCGCCAAAGACATCATCAACTTTTACTACCCCAAAGCTCTGCATCGCAGCGTGGTAGCCGACGTCGGTATCACCACGCCCAAACAAATAGCCAGGATGCTGGTGAAGTACAACCAGCGCCATCCTGAAATCCAGTATTCGCGGCTGGTCATCGCGCAGGTGCCGGGCAGCATGCCGCGCAGTTTTGCTGTACACGGCGTAGTGGAGTCGTTCCTCAAATCGGCGAAATACATTGTGCCCACGGCTGTGGTTTGCCCGTTCTGTGCGGGCGGCGTTGTGGCTGCCTATGTGGGCACAGGCGCCGGGAGATTCAAACCTCCGCAGGACGCGTTGGTGATGAACCCCGGCCGCGAACCGGAACCACATCTCGATACCGAGGATTTCCGCGCCTACCAGCACCAGCTGAAGAATCTCTTGGCCGAAAACTACCCCGTGACTTCTGGCCAGAACGTCGGCAAAGTGTGGTCCAAATTACAGGCGAGAGCTAAGAAAGATTTTGACGACGACGGTCGGCTGGTTCTCCAGATGCCGTACGAAGGCCGTATGGTCCGCGTTGGCGCTTCGGCAGAGAACGTGCTGAGCGGCAACGCGCCGCCGCAGCTCGTCCGCGAACTTCTTGAGGCCCGTTTGCAGTCAGAGTTGCACGGGAAGTCGCCTCACGAAGTTGCAGAAAGCGAAGTCTCTCGCGACTGGAAACTGCTGCAGCAAACTCTGCCCGCAGACGCTTCACCTCTGACGGCCAGCACTACGCCACACTCCGAAACCGTGCGCGGCAACGTACCCTAACCTGCCGCGCGCTGCGCACAGCGAACGTCTGCGCTTCGTGAAACCCGCGCATTGAGCTCGTAGTCCTAGGTGTTAGCAGCAACCTACTGGTCTTGTTGCTGCTGTTGTTGCGGCGGCTGTTGCGGTGGAGGCACTCCGGGGCCTGGAACTGGCGGCTGTCCCGGCTGTTGTTGCTGCTGCTGCTGTTGTTGTTGCTGCTGCATCAGCAGCTGGCGTTGCTGCATCTCCTGCAGCAACTGCTGCGGCGTCTTTGGTTGTGAGGCATCGGGCGTCGCGGATGGTTGTTCCGCAGCCTCGGCCGCCGGAGGTGTCGGCTCGGCGTTATCTTCTGCGTTCTCTTCCACCGCGTCCGTATCGGTTGCTTCCTGCGCCATCTCTTGCGCTGGCTGACTCGCGTTTTGCGGCGCGGGCTTCGCTGGCTGCCCCGGATTGGCGCCGGGCGGGTTCTCCGGCCCGCTCTTGGCGACCAGCACTACGCGCGTCAGCAGGTTTGCGTCGTCAGGAGATCCCAGCAGGACGTAGTTAAACCGCGATCCGTTGAGCAGCTCCGCCACGATCTCCCGCGGCGATCCCGGCCCCAGCCGCATCACCACGCGCTCGGGCGCGTCGGGAACCTCGATGTCCGCTCCGGTCAGTTTCTTCACCGCCTTCAGGATGTCGCCCAAGGTCGAGTTCGGCGAGATGATGGTCAACAAGCCGTTCTGATAGGTCACTTGCGGTGCGATCGGCCGCACAGAATCCAGAGGAACCTGCGGTACTGGCCGGCCTGTAGGTCCTGACGGTAAAGGAGGCGGAAGCTGCGGCTGCTTTTTCTTGCGCGGATGGCTCTGCGTGTCGGCAGCTCGCGCGAAACTCAAGCTGCTGAAGCAGGGTACAACAAGGCTCAACGCGGCCAGGCACAGGACGACCTTCCCCGCACACTTCACGACCCTGCGCCCGGTGCTCATTGACCCTTCCTCCCAACCGCGTGTTTCAGGGGACACAGCAGATCTATAAGAATTCTACACCGCGCCCAGCCTGACGGAATGCCTGGCGGAATGCCTCCAGAAGTACCCACGGTAGAACGTTGCAACCTCTTTTCCTTGCCGCCTTTTTCGCTTCCGCTTAATCTCGGTGCTAGCATCTTTATAGAGCAGCGAGCGGAAGCCACGATGATTCAGTGCCTTCGCTTCATTTTCTTGGGCTTGTTTGGCTTGGCGATCGCGGGCGCATCAACCCCGGCCGCCAGCGGCCAAAGCTGCCAGACCTCCGCCGATCTCGACGACGCCCCCCGCGCGGCCATCACCGCCGCCAGCCAGCGCTACTTCGACATGGCGGTCAAGGGAGACGCCGCCTCCCTGCGCCAGAACGCCGTTCCCGCGCTCGCCGCAGACTTTTCCGGCGTGGAATCGGCCATCAAGGAACGTCAGCAGGATCTTGCCGGCACGCAGGCCACGCCGAAGATTTTTCTGCTCGAACTCGCAGGCACCGAGCCCATGCCGCACGCCGAGTTCCTCTGCGGAGTCTTCGGCAAGAACGGCCAGACCGCCAACAGCGCGGCTTTTTACCTCGACAATCTCGCGCCGGCGAAGTATGCGGTTGTGCTCTTCGACGCCACCACGCCCCACGCGCGCACAAATGTTTCGCTCATCCTGCAACAGGTCGGGACAGACTGGAAGCTCGCCGGCCTCTACATCAGGCCCGCGCAGCTCGCCGGACATGACAGCGACTGGTTCTCCGCCCGCGCCCGCGAGTACAAGTCCAAAGGCCAGGTGCACAACGCGTGGCTCTATGCCCTCGAAGCACGCAGCCTGCTCGCGCCCGTCCCGTTCATGAGCACGATGGCCACCGACAAGCTCGACGCCGACGCGCAGAGCCTCGAGTCCTCCGACGTTCCCGCCAACGGCAAGACCGTCGACCTGGTCGCGGGGACGACGGTTGCGGGTACGACGACCTACAAGCTCACCGCGCTCTTTCCTGCCGCGGTAGGCAATGACCTCGATGTGATCGTGAAGTATCAGGCCGCGGACGTCTCCGACACCAACAAGGCCTACGCCGCCAACGTCGCGGTGATGAAGGCGCTGGTGGCGAGGTATCCCGAACTCAGGGAGGCCTTTGCGGGCGTGGTCGCCCGTGCCACCGATCCCTCCGGCCGCGACTACGGCACGTTGCTCGCCATGAAAGACATAAAGTGACAGACATAAGGTGAGAAGCGGAAAGAGACACTAGGCAAATACGTGGAGGGTGGAGAGCAGATCGTGGTTAACAGATTGTCATTCCGAGGAGCGTAGCGACGAGGAACCCGCTTTTGGGTGGCGCAGCGCTTTAGCGCTGCGATCAAGCCGGCATGAAGAGGAGCCGGCTTCAGCCGCTGGGGTCACCCCACCCTTCTCGCGTTTTCTGCGAGAGGGTGGGAATCTAG
>JASHPH010000258.1 GCA_030038255.1 Candidatus Sulfotelmatobacter sp.
AGAATCGTCGTCCTCAGATCGTAGGCAATCACCGCGACATAGTCGTCGGGCTTGAGGCTGTTCACAAAACCATACGCTGCAGTCAGTGTCTGGCCCCAGCCGCTTGAATAGAATGACTGAAACCTGCCGCTGAACTCGATGACCATCGCAACTGTCATCGGAGCCTGTGAAGTAGAGAACTGCGTCAGCGTCTGCGGGACATTGTCTTCCAGAATGCGGAACTTGTCGCGCGTGATGCCCGGTATCGGATTGCCGTGCGGATCGATTACCTGCGCGTCCACGTTGACTATGTTGGTCTCGGCCTTGAATGTCGCGTCGGCGGTGTCCTCCTTCCCCCGGGTTGCTTTCGGACTGAGTTTCGAGGGAATCGGCGCCTGGCTGTCCGATCCCGTGGAAGTGGCGGAACTGCTGGCGCCCGAATCGTCCGCCGCCGGCTTGTTCTTCGGTTTCGCCACTGTTTCGCTTCCGGTGCCCGCATCCTGCGCCCGGACATCCAGAGCCCAGACACCGCAGATCAGGCCCACCGCTGCTGCCGATAGGATAATCGAACGTTTCATAGGTACACTTCCACCTATGTAGATAATACGGGAAATCGCGGGAACCGTTTCGGATTGTTTTCGGGCGCGCCGCTGGTCGTGCGCCTGATTCGCCGGGTTCAGTGTACCCACGGATCCCTGTCAGACCCGTGCTTCTTCAGATACACCTTGAACTTCTTCCGCGCGCGCTGCATTCGGTATTCTCTCCAGCGGCCCTGCAGGTCGAAGCGGAAGCTGCTCCCGGCGCGCGATCCGAACTGCGTTTTTATGTAGACGAATCCGAAGATCATCCCGCCAAGGTGGGCCAGATTACTCACTGTACTCCCGGTCTGAAAAGAGCTGATGAACGCGATTGCGCCGAAAATCATCACCATGTACTTGGCTTTGATCGGGAACAGAAAGCTCATCAGCACCGTTTGGTTTGGGAAAAGCATTCCGAACGCCAGCAACAGGCCATAGATCGCGCCCGAGGCTCCAATCACACGCTGATGCGGATTGCCGAAGGGTGAGATGTTCACCAGCACCACACAAATACCCGCGCCGACTCCGCAGATGAAGTAATACGAGAGAAACCTCCGCGTCCCCCACGTTTCTTCCACCGGCGCCCCGAACATCCAGAGCGTCAGCATATTGAACAGGATGTGCCAGACGCTCCCGAGATTATGCAGAAAGAGGTAAGTGAATAGCTGCCAGAATGCGCCGCGAATCACCTGCGCGGGTACCAGTTCGAGACTGCTGAAAATCGGCTCCCCGCGCATGTAGGAGCCGAAGAAGTAAATCAGGTAGACAGCGACGTTCGAGATGATCAGCCACTTAACGCCGGCAGGAAAGGACCAGTTGAAAAGGGAACTGCGGCTCCGGTACCTGGTGTCGTAACGCATGACAACCCCGACTATGCGTAGGATAGCAACCCGATATCGGCCGGAACGTTTCGGCCGCCGTCAGACGTTCGAAACGACGGGGACCACAGTGGGGGTTTCTTCGGCGGACTCGGTATCCGGTAGAGTCTGAACCGTTTTCCGCGCGTATCGCGAAAGCCGCCACGCGAGGTACTGCGCCACGCAGGCACCGGCAATCCACACCTGCCAATGCGAAAGGATGCCGCTTCTGAATACGAAGTCGCCGGCCCAGCCAAGATCTGCGCCCACCCTCCACAGACCGAACGAGCCGAGACTGATCGACACGATTGTCATCAGGCTGGCAGTCAATCGGGCAACACCACTGTTAGCGGCCTCACGCCGGGGAAACGGCGTTCCACGGCCCAGCCGGATTCTTACGACCATATTCTGAAGCTTGCACTTACTACTATAATCTTGAGTCTGTCGGACCGTTCGGCTTTCACTCTCGCGCTGAGCGGTTTCATACATTAATTGAGAGCATTTGAACCGCTCTCAGGTTTCAGATGAATCATCGTTTTCCGGGCTTCAGATGAAAAAGCTAACTGCAGTTATATTCGGGACCGGCTTCATGGGCAGGGTGCATACGGAAGCCGTTCGCCGCCTCGGCAACGTCGAAGTTGCCGGTATTGCGGCCCGTACAGCCGATCAGGCGCGCCGTTTTGCCGATGAACTCTCAATCGAGCGCTCCACCGGCGATTACCGCGAGTTCCTCGTCGATCCCTCCATCGACGCCGTGCACATCTGCACACCCAACTCTCTGCACTTCCCCATGGCGACTGCTGCTCTGGCCGCCGGCAAACACGTGCTCTGCGAAAAGCCTCTTGCGACCTCGGTCGCCGAGGCCCGTGAAATGATTCGCCTCGCGAAGGAAAAAAACCTCGCTAACTGCACTTTCCACAATCTCCGCTACTATCCGCAGGTGCAGAACGTGCGTCGCCTGCGCGAAACGGGCGAATTGGGCGACATTCAGGTTGTTCAGGGCACCTACTCGCAGGACTGGCTGCTCTACGACACCGATTGGAACTGGCGCGTTGAAATTGGGCCCAGCCGGGCCTTCGCCGATATCGGCACACATTGGTGCGATATGGTTGAGCACGTCACCGGTCTCCGCATATCTGCTCTTTGCGCCGACCTGACGACCTTCCACAACACGCGAAAGAAGCCGAAAGGCTCGGTCGAAACGTTCACAGGCAAAACTGTCGCGCCCGCCGACTTCACCGAAGTTCCCGTAACGACGGAAGATTTCGCCTCGATGATTTTCCGCTTCGAAAACGGCGGCCGCGGCGCGATGACGGTCAGCCAGGTTTCACCTGGCCGCAAGAATCGCCTCTTCGTCGAAATCCACGGAACAAAATCCTCCGCAGTCTGGAATCAGGAACAACCCGATGAGCTATGGCTCGGTCATCGCAATATCCCGAACGGAGTGATTGTGAAGGACCCGTCTCTGCTGAACGAAAAGGCGCGCAGCTATGCGGATTTACCGGGCGGGCACAGCGAAGGCTACGATGACACCTTTAAACAGGTTTTCCGCCGATTCTATCGCCGCGTAGCCGATCCCAACGCACCGATCGAATATCCGACCTTCGAAGACGGCCTGCGTCAGCTCCAAATCCTGGACGCAGTCCTGGCAAGCTCACGCTCCCGAAGCTGGGT
>JASHPH010000259.1 GCA_030038255.1 Candidatus Sulfotelmatobacter sp.
TCGTGCTTGGAGTAGTAGTAGGTGTATTTGCTGTACAACTCTCCGGCGCGCGCGCCGTTAGCCACAATGCCAAGAACATTGTTTTCGCAGAGCGTCTGCATGGCGCGGATAACGCTGTCGTAAGTCGTGGACCCGATGCGCACAACGATCAATGTGCCGTCGGTCAGCGTGGAAAGAAGGTTCGCATCGGCGGAAAAGAGCAGCGGCGGGGTGTCGAGAATGACCCAGGCGAACAGCTTTCGCAGACCGTCGAGGGTTTGTTTGACATGCCGCATGTTGAGCAGCTCAAGCGGATTCTTTACAGGCGAGCCGGCAGGCAGCAGGTAGAGGTTTGTGCCTTCGATGCGGCGAATGCACTCTTCGAGCGGTTTCTCCGCGAGCAGAAAGTCCGAGAATCCGGGGGTACGCTCGCACTGGAAGAGGTTGTGAATAACGGGACGGCGAAGATCGAGATCGGCCAGGAGCACCGGGGCTTCCAGCTGCGCCTGCGCCAGCGCCAGATTGACGGCGCAAAAGCTCTTGCCTTCCGCCGGTGAAGCGCTCGTTACCACGAGCGAATGCAGATCCTGCTGGCTCTGCAGGTGATTGAGGCGGGTGCGCAGACTGCGAAATTCCTCGCCGGGGACTTCATGCGGCCGCTCCACATCGATCAGATGCGTTTCCGGCGCCGGGCGATAGGGAATGACTTTGCAGCGCGCGAGGAAATTACGCCAGTCGACTTCAACCTGCTTGCCGTCCGCTCGGGCAAGGCTGTAACGGAATGCGCCCGAAGCATCGACCGGGGCCTGCTGACCGGCGACCTCCGTACCATCGGCGACGGTGAGAGAAACCGGATCGGTGTCCGGCGGAGGATTGCCGCCCGATTCAAGGAGTTGCTCGGCGCGCCGCAGCGCTTCATGAACGCGGCTCATAGCGATATTCCTTTATACGGTGTGCGACGGGTTTTCATGGCGTCAGACCGCGGTTGTGTAGTGGTAGTAGAGCGAGGCGCTCACAGCCAGCAGGCCGATGATAATGGCGGCTGACCAGCCGAGGTAAGCAATTCTGCGTTTGCGGCGGACGAGCAGCGTGTTTTCGAGCAGAGGAATGCTGCAGAGCACGGGAAGGTTCGTGTACGCGCGAACGTCTTTGAGATTCTTCAGTGACGTGTCCTTCGCCTCCTGTACTCCCGCGAGCGCCAGGCCGACGATGAATGAGATCGCGGTGCCGGCACCGACGATCATCCATCGCTTGGGTTTCGCGGGCTGAGTCGGCAGTGAGGGTACGTCGAGCACATCCAGATTCTCGCCCGCTTTGCGCTGCAGCAGGTCGCTGTTCTGCTCGGCGAGTTCCTGTTTGCGCTGCAGTTCCAGATATTTGTCCTGCGCCGAGCGCTGGCTGTCTTTCATGTCGCCGTAGACAGCTTCGATGCCGGAGGTCGCTGCCAGTTTCGACTCGTAGTTTTCAATGTTCTTCTTGTTCGCTTCCTGCTCGGAAATCAGGAGCTGGCGTTGCGTATCGTTGTTCCGGATCTGGGTCTTGGTGGAGTCGATCTGGCCCTGCAGATCGGTAATGGCCCGCGCGGTGCCAAAGTCGGTTTTGCTTTTCTGCACCTGTTTAGAGGCCGCGGCATTGGCATCCTGCCATTTCGCCAGTTCATCGTCAAATTTCTTCTGCGTGTCGTCCCGTTGGTTGCGCATCTCGTCGAGGCGGGTTTCCATGTCGCGGATCTCGGGGAAATTCGGACGGTAGGTGCGTTTTAGAAGGGCGAGCTGGCTCTCATTCGACTCAATCGAGCTGTTCAGACTGCTCAGCTTCTGGCTCAGGCTGCGAAGCAGCGGAGTGGCCGCGGTGACCGCCCCGTCCTGTTTGTCGAACATTCCATACAGACTCATCTGGCTCTCGAGCGTCTGCAGGTGCGTCTGGAGCTGAACCTTTTCCTGCTCGAGGCGATTGAGGCCGTCATTGATAGTGCCGGCGCTCTGCTGCAGTGAAGTCAGCTCCGCCATGTTCAGACTCATCTGTTCCGGCAGCTTGCCCGAGTTGTCCACGCGGAACTTGGTCAGCTGCTCATTAAGCTGATCGCGCTGCGCCTTGGCTTCGGAGAGTTCGTCATGCACGAGATTCTTGACGACAGTCTGCTGGGTTGCCTGGGTAACCTGGTTGGAATCGGAAAATTTCGTAACCAGAGCCTGCACGGTCTGCTGTGCTTTGTAGCGGTCGTTATACGAGAACGAGATGAAGAACGCCGAGGCTCCTCTGGATTCACCGGCTGACTGAATCTGGATCTTGATGTCGTCGGTGCGCATCTTTTCGATCACGTCTTCAAGCGGTTCTTTGGCGCGTTCGGACTTGTAGAGGTCGAGCCGCGGGTCCTGAATGATCTGCGAGAGGCTGGTGCGGCTGAGAATTTCCTGTTCCATCTGAATGATGCGTTCATTCAGGCGCTGGTTGATGGTCGATTTGACGATGGCGTCGGAGACCTGGGCGGGGGTGATCTGCATTTCCGCCTGTGAGACGTAGACGTTGGGCATGATGAACGCGACGATGGTGGAGATCACGATGCCTGCCAGCACGGGCCCGGCGATCCAGCCCGCGTGGCGGCGGGCGATATCGATGTAATCTTCCAGATCAAGCGCACGCCGCGAGATCGCAACGTAATTCGATACGGGTTCGATAGATGCTGTCATCGCAGTGGTGTTTTCCTCCGAGCCGTGAGTTTATTCCGGAACAACGATTCGGTCTCCGTTCTGAATCACGATGTTCTTGTCCAGGTTTTTGCCCTGAAGGGCATCGTTGTAATTGAAGTACAACTTCGTTGTGCCCCGCAGGACATAGATCTTCTTTCGATTGGCAAAGCCGCTGAAGCCGCCCACGCTCGCCAGGGCGTCCATAATCGTAAGGTCGGCACGATCGAGGGGGTATTCTCCCTGGCGGCCCACG
>JASHPH010000260.1 GCA_030038255.1 Candidatus Sulfotelmatobacter sp.
CATTTTTACGCGTATGCCGGACGGTCGCGGCATTCCGGTTCACGTTCAGCCGCGACACCTCGTACACCCGCCTGAGCTGCGCTGGATCGTTCGTGAGTTGCTCGGTTCGCCCGGCAAGCCCGGCACGATGGATAACGACTTGAATGCGCTCGTCGCCGACAATCTTCAGGGCCTGGAGCTGAACTATCTGACGAGCCCGTCGGCGTGGTTCCTGATCGCCGATAAAGAAGGCCATCAGATGAAGTTCTACGAGCGCGAGCCGATCATGGCGCAGACGGACGACGACTTCGCGACGCAAGTGCTGCTCTTCCTCTCGACGCAGCGCTTCTCGGTGGGCGCGACGACTTGGTACGGGACGTTCGGTTCGTACGGCCCGTGATTCGTTTTAAGCGTTAAAACGCAAGGGGGAACGTGCATGGCAGAGAATGGCAGCGGTGGCAATCCTTCGTTGAAAGACGGCGGCGTACCTTCGACGACGCTTCAGATTCATATCGCGTGGGACCAAGTAACAGGCGCGATCAACGTCAGCTTCCCGCAGGCGTCGACGGTCGTAATCTTCGGGATGCTCGAAGCCGCGAAGAACACCGTACAGAAGCACGTAGACGCGAACGCCGGGAAGGTGATTATGCCCGCTTCCGGCTTGAGGATGTAGCGTGCATCACGTCTACAAGATTAAGTTTGGGAAAGCGGAACAGCTTCCGTATCACGGCGAATGCTCGTGTGGGACGGCCGGCGATTTCGGATCGAACCAGGAGGCGCGCAATTACGGCGCGATGCACTTCGGGCGATTGCAAGGCATCAACTCGTGCGATTTCGTCGACGAGACGGTGATACTGCTTGAAGTCCCGAAAGTGGAGGACGGATGTTCTGGCGAGGCTACTGCGACTGGACGTACGTCACCTGCGGACGCTGCGAGCGAAAAGTCCCAATCGAGTTCTGCGAGTGGGACAACGGAATCCTCGTCTGCACAATCTACGGCTGCAAAGACGGAAAAATCTTCGGCAGCGTAGAGCTGGCGCAAGCGAAGGAGGTTGTACGTGATCGGCAGGAGTTAGTACCAGACCCGAAGCTGATCAACCCGGTCGATCCGGCGCTACAGATCGAAACGCTGCCAGCTTCGAGCGGTACGTACGATTGATCCTCAACGAGCCCATGTGCCGTATGAAGACTCTACGGTGGGAGGAGAATAGATGAGCCGCACTCTTGGAAGCCTGAAAACCGACCAGCCGTACGGAGACCTGATTATCGCGCTATCTGCTCCCGGCGACATCGTGCAGGTCATTCTCGCCTCAGAGACATCGAAAGTGACGAAGATCGCCGCTGGCGAGTATTCGTTTCGCACGGCGAGCACTTCGAGTGCGTACACGTTCGCTGGCGGTGTTTCCGGGCTGATCTTTCGGTCCGGCATGCAGGACGATTACCAGCAAGCGTTCGGCTCGACGCGCGCTGGCGGAGCGCAGAACCTGCCGGTCGGTTTCCCGCAGACGCTCGTGACGGCGAGCGCTGGGCCTTCGACTTCTGCTGTGACGCTTACCGTTCAGTCGAGCGTGAACTTCTTCGTCGGACAGAAGATCATCGTCGATACGGTCGCGTCCGGTGTTCAAGAGTACACGTACATTACGGCGATTCCTTCCGGGACTTCGATCACCGTCGCGTCGCTCGCGAACGCGCACACAGCGTTCTTTCCGATCTCTGGAAACGTCTTCACGACATCCGGCCCGCGTACAGGGCGGCCACCTTTCACGGGACTCTCGCAGTTGACGCCGCAGACTTCCGCCCCGGCGAAGGGAATCAACCTTCAGCAGTTGACGGTGATTTACGCCGTGAACACGACGGCGATCACCGTGCCGACAGTCGGGCTGTACGCGACGCAGTTCTTCAATAACGTCGCGCCAACAGTGACGGCGCTGATTGCGCAGGCGACGAACGGGCTTCAGACAGCGGCGCAGACGCAGCCGTACATGATTACGGTTCCTGTTCCTGTGGCGAGCCAAGGATTTATCGTCACGTCAAACACTATCTGCACTGTCGAGTTAGACTTCACGACTGGTGGATCGGGGAGCGTCGACGTGATCGGTTTTGTTCTTGGCGGGCAGTATAACTACGACTGATTTATGGCGCAGATTGCAGCCAATCCGTGGTTGTTTACGAACTCTGACCAAGCGTCGAGTGCGTCGATCTCGTCTATCGCGAATCAAACGGCTTCGGCTCTCGTCACGACTTCAGGTGCGCACGGACTTTCCCAGAACCAGTCGATCAGCATTCAAGCTCCAACCGTCGCTGGTTATGCAGGGCCGTACAGGGTGCAGGCTGTTCCTTCGACGACGACGTTTTTGATTGCGTTGCAGCCGAAGCAGTACGCGCTCGGCAATTCTGGCGCCGCCGGGAACGTGCTGACGATGGCGTACAACGGTGGCTTCGTTCGTGCAGAGCAAATCTTCTGGCAGCCTTCAGCCGGTTCGCAGACGTTGCTTTTGACAGACGGGTATGGCGATACGATCTGGAATCCAATCTCGTCGAGTGCCGCGCCTTTCGGTCCGTTCACGTACGGGAAGGTGTACTTCGTTCAGAACGGGCTGGTAATCAATACACTCCCGTCGACTGGATATGTTCAGGTGACGATCAACTGAGGGACGCATGTGGCCGTTCAATTCTTCAAAAACGGATACTTCGAAATCACCTACAAGGGATTCGATGGCGGGCTGAACGTTCAAGAGCCTGAGACGGAAATTCCAGACAACTGCACGCCTTCAGCGAACAACTTCCAAGTCAGAAACAAAGAGCTTCGATCGCGCCCGCCGTTCAGTCAGCAATTCGCCGGAATGGACAATTCGAGTCCGATCTTGGGCGTCTTCAGTTTTCTCGACGCGAACGGCGTCTATCACACCGTCGCGTGGAATCAGGCTGGCCTGTGGCAGCTCGCGCCGCAGGGTGGGCCGCCAGGCTCGGTTGGGCAGTGGGCTCCACTTGGAGGGCCGAATCCTGCGGCCGGGATTCCGATCGCGTATCAGGCGTTTGCGAACATCTTGTACTACACGAATGGCGGTACGTTTCTTGCGAGTTGGGATGGCATCGGGCAGACAGCGACAGGTTCGCAGACGTACGGCGATGGATCGACTTCGACTTCGATTGCGGGAATTTCGAAGACTGACGCGCCGACGATTGTCGCAGGATCGACAGGCCCGCTTTCTTTTGGCGGTCTGTTTCTCGCCGAGCTGAACGACCAGCTCTTGCTCGCAAATATTACGTTGTTCGACAACGGGACGGGAACGATTTACACGTTCCCGCAGCGGCTTTGGTGGAGTGCGAGCGGGATTCCGACGCAATGGGACTTCTCCGCGAATACGAGTGCTGGCGAGAATGATTTTCTCGACGTGCCCGATCAGATCACCGGGATGGCGACGGTTGGCGTGAACGGATATTTGTTCCGCTCGAATGGAATCACGTTCTTCACGCCGACAGGAAACGCGCTGACGCCTTTCCAGTTCGATCATCTATGGGCTTCGAATCACGGAATTGGTAACGTCTATCCGTGGTCGATTCACTCGTACGGCTCGATTGTTTGCTTCATCTCGGTCGAGGAGATTTACCAGATGGGCGTCGCGAGCTTCGAGCCGATCGGCGGGAAGACGCGTGACGCGATTATGGCCGATCTCGCGCTCGCAAGCGGCGTACCTACGGCGGCGATCGTTCCGACAGAGCAACTCGGCTATGTCTACTTTACGTATCGAATTTCGATTCCGCTGACTACGTTCACCCGGCATTACTGGTACTCGATTCAGGACAAGAACTGGACGCAGCACGACACGCCGGGCGTGATACAGACGGCGCGGTGCGAAGAAGTATGGACAGGGCTGCCGGTGAGTTCGCCGATCGGAACCGTTCCCTCCGGAACGGGTTCAAGCAGTACAGGAGGTAGTCAGTCCGGAAGTAGTGGTCAGTCAGGTTACCAAGGCGGCGTTCATAGGCCGTTCGCGTAGAGAAGACGATGGCGAATCCGTCTAACGGCGGCGTATCGACGACGAG
>JASHPH010000261.1 GCA_030038255.1 Candidatus Sulfotelmatobacter sp.
CGCGGCGTTTGTCGACGATGGCCAGCGCCGAATCCATTTTCTTGGCAAAGAAGCGAGCGCGCTCCACGCCGCCAGCGTCAGGAGAGACGACGGTCAGGTTCGGTAAATTGGCGCGGCGGAAATAATCGACCAGCACGGGTGATGCGAAAAGGTGGTCGACCGGAATGTTGAAGAAGCCTTGCAACTGCGGTGCGTGCAAATCGACGATCAGAGCGCGGTCAGCGCCAACACTGGTGAGCAGATCAGCAACCATCTTGGCGGAAATCGGGACACGGGGCTTGTCCTTGCGGTCTTGCCGGGCATAGCCGAAATACGGCATCACGGTGGTGATGCGGCGGGCCGAAGCGCGTTTGAGTGCATCAATCATCAACAGAATTTCCATCAAGTGCTCGTCCACCGGACGACAAGTGGGCTGCATGACGAACACGTCAGCACCGCGCACGTTCTCCTGGACCTGGACGTAAGCCTCCCCGTCGCTAAAACGGGTTACCAGCGCCTGGCCGCGAACCATGCCGAGAAAAGCGCAGACCTCATCGCACAGGGCCTCGTTGGCCGTGCCGCAGAAGATCTTGAACTTGTCGTCCACGCGGCTGCGTTGGGGCTTACGCTCCGGTTTTTCCTCGGTGCTCATCTGAGCTTTCTTTTCCGTCGCTGTCGCAAGAGTGGCCATGTTTAGCTGCTGGCTCCTGGCTTCTAGCTACAACTCGTCCTAGCCAGCAGCTAGGAGCTAGAAGCCGCAATTCTGGCTGGGCCGCTAGGATTCGAACCTAGACAAAGTGCTCCAAAGGCACTTGACCTACCATTAGTCGACGGCCCAGTTGATTGTCGATTCTTGATTGTTGATTGAACCCCGAAGGGGCACTCTAATTGTCAATCAACATTCAAAAATCAACAATCAAAAATTTCCGCCGACCGTCCGCCGAAAACCCGCGACCAGTACTGCCGTCGCGTCAGGGTGGCCGTCGCCTGCGCCGCCCATCCCTGCTTCCGGAGCTTTGCCGCCACCCGCTCCGCCGCCACTTTCGAGGCGAACAAGCCGTAGAGCGCTGATCCGGAGCCCGACAACGACGCATATTTTGCGCCCGCGCGCTCCAGCGCACGCTTTACTTCGCGTAGCTCGGGATACTCAGGAAAGACGACACTTTCGAAGTCGTTCTTGATCCCGGCCCGGACAAGGTCGAGAAGCGGATTCTCGGCCCGGCCCCTTCGCGAAGGGGCACCGGAGTGAGACTGAAAAGCTCCGCTCAGCCACGCGGACAACCCACGGCTGGGCTCATTCATTCTATCGAAGCTGTTCGGGACCGTCAATTTTCTCGCGGTCTCAGCCGCCTCGTGCTCGTCCGCGCCCGATATCCGATCCCACTCCGCGAACGCCTTCGTAGTCGAAACTCCCACCTCGGGCGTTACCACCACGCAGGCCATCGCCGGCAAATCCAGCAGCGGATACACTTGCTCCCCGCGACCCACGCCCAGCACCGTTCCCCCGACTAGAAACAGCGGCAAGTCCGAGCCGACTTCTGCGGCAATCCTCAGTTTCTCCGTCGCCGGCAGACTCTTCTTTAGAGCCCATTCCAGACCAAGAAGCGCCGCCACAGCATTCGCCGAAGCCCCGCCGAGACCGCCCTGCACCGGTAGCCGCTTCTCGATCACGATGATCACCCTTTCTTTAGCCCGCAACGCGGCCAGAGCCTTCTCCACGATCCGGAAGCAGGTATTCGACTCGTCCCGGGGCACGCGGGGATCTCTACAACGAATCTCGATCCCCCTTCCCCGCTCCACGCTCACCCGAATCACATCGTGCAGACCAATCGTCTGATAAACGGTCAGCAGCTCGTGAAAACCATCTGCCCTTGGCGCGCCAATATACAGGCCGAGATTAATCTTTGCGAAGGAACGGACCGTAACCGACATGGAGGGATGATTGTAATCGCAAATCCACGCCCGGGAACTGTCGAGCTGGGAGAGTTGAGGAACATGAAATTCGCTTCATCAGCGAACTGGCCCAAGGAGGCTCAAGAATAGCCGAGGAGCTACAATCCACTCATGACCCCAAACATCGAGGCTGAGATTAATCGTGCCGCGCGCCTCGGCGCAAAGCTGGAATACCTCGTCTACAACAAGCATAAGGAGGGCAAGCTGGTTTCGACCGGCAAGAACGACGACCTGCTCATGGGATATTGGTCTCTTATCTTCGACTACGGAAAAGGCATCGGGTGCCTGCTGCTGCACGAGTTCTATGCGCCCGCCTTCGCGCTGTTCCGGCCGCTGGTCGAGGCACTCGTTCGGGCATGTATCGTCGAAATAGGTAATCCTGACGACGTGCAGAAGATCAGACAGGACCGTTTCAAAGTGAGCTACGAGAAGGACGGGGTGCGCATTGATAACGCCCTTGGCACGGACAAAATGTTCGAAAACTTCCTCAAGGAAGTTCGGCTCTTGCTTCACAGCCTCACACACTCGGGAACGGCACAGCTCGGCATGCGCTTCGATGGCGACAAGGTGGGAGCAAGCGTAACTGACGACCAGCAGTTGGTGCTCCTCAAGGCGTCCTCCAATGCTGCCTTCCTTATCACAATGCTCGTCGGAAAGCACTACGACTTTGGCGATGTAATGGCCGCCGCGGACAGGATCTTCTGGGAGTATGGAAAGGTATACTTGATGCCTACCGGTAACTCAGCTCCCTAGTCCCCCTTCGCCAACTCCGCCTCGTACGCCTCCATCGCCCTGCCGCCGAGTGCGGTCCCCTCTTGCAGCGCCGACCCAGCCCAGGCGATCCGCCGTCCTCAAGCAAGTCCAGCCCGGCGGACAACTGGAAAACTAGTGCCATGGCCCCATGGCCAGTCCGGAATGGCACCCGCATGACCTCAGTAATCTGGACTGCTTACCCTCCTCAGAGCACGCTAATGTTGTGATTTCAATCACAGGCTTTCGCCCTTTCTTTCCTGTGGGAAGACAGGCGCGACGGCTTCCCCGTTGAAACCATACAGTAAGACGCAAAAGCAAGGCCTGCAAACACAAGTGCTGCCCCGAAATGGCTTCGGGCCCCTGTGCAGCGCTTTCCCGCAAGTAGGGATGTAAGTCAGTGCGCGCGGGAGCAAGCAGCAGCAGAATCTCGTGCTCGGGCACGTTTAAAAATCGGCCAGGTGCCGCACTGCCCGCCAGCACCAAGGGGACGAGTATGCGCAGGGCATTCTGTAGCTTGTTGATCTTCTTCTTCGCCGCCATGGCCGTGGCGGTCGCGCAAAATGATTACAAAGTCATCGCCGTGACCGACGGTGGAACCATTTCGGGCACCGTAAAGTGGTCAGGGCCAGTTCCGCACAACCTGGAATACCCGATCAGCAAGGACCCGCAGATTTGCGACCCTGACTCCAAGAAGACGACAGACCTGGAGCGCCTGATCGTCGGCCCCCAGGGCGGCGTCGCCAACACGATCGTTTATCTCAAGAACATTACCAGCGGGAAGGCCATGGACCTGCCAGAGCAGCGCCGGCACCTCGACCAGAAGCACTGCCGCTACGTCCCGCACATTTTGCTGGTTCCCGAGAACGCAACGCTCAGCATGCAGAGTTCTGACGCCACGCTGCACACCATCCACATGGACGGTGCGGCCACATTCAATCTGCCGTTTCCCTTCCCTGACCGCGTAACCTCGCGCACCATGTCCACGCCGGGCCTGGTTCATCTGCGCTGCAACGGCGGTCACGTCTGGATGAACGCGGAAATGATGGTCGTTCCGCATCCCTACTACGCGGTCACCGACGAGAGCGGACGCTTCGAGTTCACCGACGTGCCGCCGGGAACATATGAGATCGTGGCCTGGCACGAAGGCTGGAACCTGCTCGGCAAAGAGCACGCCTACGATGTTCTGACCGAACGCAGCGTGGAACGGCCGCTGTTTTCCGAACCTCGCACCTGGGAAAAATCCGTCACCGTCAACGGGAATCAGACGAGCACGGTCAATTTCGTGATCTCGACCGGGAAATAGATTCGCGAGTTAACATCGGCGGGTGCCCATTTCTCGCGCATTTAGCGAGAAGTGGGGTTTTGATTTTCGAGAGCCGGTTTCAATCCGCGTTGATCCGCGGCGAAAGAAGTTACGCTCAGCGCCGCTTGTACAGCACCGCGAACTCAAACCCACTGTTCGGTGGGAATAACTCCGCCACTTTGCGCAGCCGCTCCGCCAGCGCCGCCGGCGCCAGCAGCGGATAATCGCGCTCCCGCAGGTCGTAGTAGTCAACGTCCAAATATAGCGACAGCAGATAGATGGAGATGGTGTCGGAAAACGTCGCTTCCAGATACTCGTTCTTAAAGCGCTCGCGGTCCGGCTCATTCGAGGTAGCCAGTTTGCGCGACTCCCAGGCGTCGAGCGAGGTCTCGCCGCGCACGCCCGCCTCGACCTGACTCCACGCCAATTCGGCAAACTCCCGCGAGACACCGGCGCGCTCGACCAGCGCGTGGCCTACGTTGATATAGAACTCGAAGGCCACCGAGAACTTGTCGTCCATGAGCCGGGTCGAGATGAAAACGCACTGCGAATCACCCAGGTTCAGGGCGCGATGGCAGACCGCATTGTCGCTGAGCGCGACGTCGTAGCGTTCGGCGATCAGGGTCTCATCGCCCTGGCTCACGGTGAGCGGAACGAAGTAATAGGCCTTGCGCTCGAGCGCGGTGGCGATTCGCGTAGGCACGGCCGCGACCATGCGCTCCAGGTCGAACGAGTTCACCGCCGTCTCGCCCGCCGTGGCGTAACAGATTCCGTTTGGCGCCTGGGAAACGGGCGTGCGCCGGACAACTTCTGCGGGGCTCCGCGTAATGACTGAGGCTGCCTGCGACATGCTCTGTCTTTTATACACCAGCCGACGCCAGCTGCTGGGTGTTTGGAAGTCCAGGAGATAGTGTTAGGGTAGAAGCATGCCCGCGACGCGTTCTCCTCGATGGTACGGCATTCCGCTGCGCGTTGCTGTGCTCACGTTCCTCGGGACGCTGATCTCATTCGCCGTCACTCTATTCCTGGCAATTCTCGGGACCGTAATTGTGGCGGCACTGCGCGGCGTGCATCCTGACATGCGCATCGCTTATCGGCACATTGCCTTGCCCGTGGCGCTGGTAGCCGGCGGCCTTATTTTCATTCTCGCCCTGGTGATGGAGATTCGCCACCACCGTCAGATCAAGATGCTCTCGGCGATCGAGAGGATGAGTTAACTCGCTACAATGGAAGGCATGCCGCCTCGGATCGCCATCCCCATGCCGCACTCCACTGACCATGAGTACGGCGAGCGCGCCATTCCGCAGTATGAACGCGCCGTGGAACTCGCAGGCGGCGAACCCGTGCGGGTTCCGCTCGATCAGAGCGCGTCGGAAGTGAAGAAACTGATCGAGCGCTGCGACGGCGTGCTTCTTCCCGGCAGCAATGCCGATGTCGACCCAGGCCGGTTTCATGCCGTAAGCTGGCCCCACACCGCCGCCGCTGATCTGCGCCGCGAGGCCGTGGACGACCTTCTGCTCGACGACGCCTACGCGCAACGCAAGCCCGTGCTCGGCATCTGCTACGGCTTGCAGAGCCTGAACGTGTACCGCAAGGGATCGCTGATCCAGCACATTCCGGATTTTCTGCCCGAGGCCACGCGCGGCAGAGTGAATCACGAAGCGGGAAAGAAAGTTGCCATCGCACACACGGTCGAGATCGAACTGAATTCCGCGCTTGCTCGAATCGTTGCGAACGGCACGAACCGGGAGGGGCGCGGCTTAAGCCGCAAGCCAGAGCTTTGGCAGCCTCGAGACCGGGAAGGGCACGGCTTCAGCCGTGCCAACGCAGAACAAAAGGAAGACGGGGCTTTAGCCCCTGAGGGAATGCTGGTCGTCCCCGTGAATTCGTCGCACCATCAATCCGCCGACGCGATCGGCGTCGGCCTGCACATTGTCGCTCGCTGCCCCGACGACGGCATCATCGAAGCGCTCGAAGGCACCGATCCGAATCATTTCGTCGTCGCCGTACAATGGCATCCCGAGCGATCCGTGGACGATGATGAGACGTCGCGAGCGATTTTCCGCGCGCTGGTGGAAGCGGCGAGGGGTTGAAAAGCCGGCGAAATCGAGCGGCCCGCAGAGGGCTGGAATTCCTAGCAGCGGCGGTGCTCATGGTGGCCATCTTAGTGTGGCCTCATTCTCGGTTGGGCTGGCTAGTCCAGGTTCTCTCCGCCCTCGTGGCTTTTGGGTGCCTCGCTGTTCTGGCGAAGTGGCCCTCAGTGTGACTTCTTTCGGCGGTCCGTCTTCGATCGCGACCTCTCCAGCAACACCACGACATGTGCAATCGCAGCGTTCTCTGTGCCTAGCCCTTCCGGGGTCTTCGCCTTCAATCCCACACAATCACCGGCCACGCCGAGCAACTCCGCCACACGCGCACGAATCGGGGCTGCATGCGGCCCGATCTTCGGCGCAGCCAGAATCAGACTCGCATCCACATTCGCCACGCCGTAACCGGCGTCCCGCACGCGCTTCAGCGCCTCGCGTAGGAAGATCACCGAGTCGGCGCCCTTCCACTTCGGATCTGACGGCGGAAAAAGCACGCCGATGTCGGGAGCCGCGATCGCGCCCAGCAGCGCGTCGGTGATGGCGTGCAGCAGCACGTCGCCGTCGGAGTGGCCGCCGAGACCTTTATCGTGCGCTATCGCGACACCGCCGATCTTCAGCGGAATGCCCGGGCAAAATTCGTGCGAGTCAAACCCGTAACCGATTCTCATGCGGAAACCTTCGCCACGGATTTGCGCGGATTTTCACGGATCTTTTTTCTCTCGTTATCGAACAGCAAACGACGAAATTGAGGGCGCGTTCCGAAGTTGAGGAGTAACCCAACCTCGATCTCTGTCGCCTTCAGGTAATGCAGAAGCTGTGCCTCGTGTGCGGACTCGATTGCTTTCGCAGCCTTCAACTCGATCAGAATCGCGTCAGCGACATACAGATCAGCAAAATATTGCCCGACCTTCCTCCCGCGAAACCACACGGGGACAGAAACCTCCCGGGCTGCCTTCAGCCCGGCTTCCTCCAGCGCTACCACCATCGCCTCCGCATAGGTTGACTCCAGGAATCCGTGCCCCAGTTCGTTGTAAACGTCGTAAGAGACTCCAATGATTCTGTCGGTCAATTCGGAGTGCTTGAGACCACCTGCCGCATTGTCCATAGACGAAAAGTCTAAGACGCCAACAGAAGGTTTATCCGTGAAAATCCGTGTAGATCCGTGGCTCATTTCCCCAAATAGAACTCTGCCAGCTCCATATCCCCAGGACTCGTGATTTTGATATTTCTCGGCGAGCCCATCACTACTGCGACCTCGTGGCCCGAGCGCTCGGCCAGCGAAGCTTCGTCAGTGCCTGTGAAACCGTCGGCGGCAGCCTCGTCGAAGGCCTTCTTGATCACGCTGTAGCGGAATCCCTGCGGCGTCTGCGCCAGCACGATGCTGGCGCGCGGAATCGTAGCCTTGATGATCGCGCCGTCCGCCGTCCGTTCCACCTGCTTCACCGTGTCCACCGCCGGCAATCCTGCGATGGCCGCCCCATATTTCTTCGCCGCCTCGATCACATCATGAATGATCTCGGCAGTCACCAGCGGCCGCACCGCATCGTGCACCAGAACAATGTCGTCGGGTGCGGCTGTGACCGCGTTCAGCGCGTGCTCAACCGACTGCTGGCGATGCTCGCCGCCCACCACCAACTCGATTTTCTTCTTCTGCAGGTCTCCAGCTTCTTTCTCCAATCGCTCTCGGAAGCCCTCCATCTCGTTTTCGCGCAGTGCAATCCAGATCTCGCTGACTTCGTTTACTCCGGCAAACTTCCGCAGCGTGTGGATGAGAATCGGCGTGCCGGCGAGTTCGGTGAACTGCTTGGACGAATGCGGCCGGGCCTTCGCGTCCTTTCCGAGAACGGCGCCTGGAACCGGACCGCCAGGCATCGGAGCCATGCGCGTTCCGAGGCCTGCAGCCGGAATGATAACAACAACCTTCATGGCGGGCGTAAGTATACGAGTGGGGAAGTGGCGAGTTCAAATGCTGCGCGGTCCGCCGCCGCAAGGGCGTAGTCCGGCCGTGAGCCACTCCGTCGAGACTAGTTTCCGTTTCTCGATAGTCGGGTCGGAGGAGGCGCGCTCGCGCGCTAGCCTCCGTCCGCCTCCCAAACTGCCCGTACACATTTCGTGTAGGCAGCTTTCACGAAGACTCAGCGACGCCAGGATGCAAGAGAAGGAATTAAATGGATCAGCCGGACAAGCTCGTACTCGCCGTAAAGCTGGGTCGCTGGCAGCCGTTTCCAGCCCGCATTACG
>JASHPH010000262.1 GCA_030038255.1 Candidatus Sulfotelmatobacter sp.
CGACGCTCGCGTTCTACGCCAAACTTTTCTCTGGGACAGATTGCCATATCTATGGTATGGTTTTCCATATGAAGACGACTCTCAATATTGACGACACTGTTATGGCCCAACTTAAGCGTGAGGCCGCGCGGCAGCGCCGCACGATGTCTGAGCTCGTCGAGACTGCGTTGCGCCTGCTGTTTCGATCCGAAAAGAAATCCCGGCAGCTTCCTCGCCTGCCAACGTTCCGTAGCGGTGGTGCGATGGTGGACATCGCAGATCGGAATGCCCTCTACCAGGCCATGGAAGGGCGGTAATGCTCGTCGTCGATACCAATGTGCTGGTATATGCTGCCGACCATGACTCCCCTTTTTATGGCGCATGCCGAGACTGGCTCGAACGCCAACGAGTGCATGCGGGTGCCTGGTATACGACTTGGGCCATTTTGTACGAATTCCTGCGCGTTACGACTCACCCACGCGTAATGCGACGCCCATGGGATGCATCAGCAGCATGGGACTTCGTCGCGGCGCTGCTCGCCTCGCCCGGACTCGGTATCCTGGTACCCACGCAGCGGCACTCTGATGTGGCCGCACAGGTTATCAAAGAGCTCCCTCATCTGGCAGGCAATCTGTTCCATGACGCGCACACCGCCATTCTCATGCGCGAGCACGGCATCCGGCGGGTCTGCACCCGCGATACTGACTTCCATCGCTTTCCTTTTGTAGAAGTCATTGACCCTGTGCAACCGTAGTGAGGAACATTGACGTGGAGCGGCACGATGCTGGAAGGCAGTGCGCAGGAATGTCGTCAGCCGTGCAGACTACGATGACGGTTGCTGTATAAAGTGATCGGGTTCAGCTCGGAATCGTCGCCGGAGCGGCTGCGGAATTCTTTGTGATGGACTTCAAGTCCGACATGCCGCCGCAAGATTGAGGTTGCACAATCGAACTGCTGTCTGTCCCTACGTGCCAGCTTGGCCAGTTCGATTCCCTTCGCCCACCCCACTTTCGTTAACTCCTTCCTTGCCTGTGGCGGCAGGTGTTCGTGGATCGACATCAAGTAGTATGCTTTCCTGCGGGACTCTGGAAACCTCCTCTCCAGAAACTCATCAAACGACTTGAGATCTTCTAACTGCCAGTACTGGCCCGCCCGCACCTCGCACAAGTAGCGCCCCAGTTCCACGAACTTCGTGTCCCGTTCCGTGTCCTTGCTTTGGGGCAGTTGCCAGTCGCACTTCCCAATCACGTTTCTACACGCCGACTTTTTCAGGACTGATCCAGCTGGACCACAATCAGATTACTTCTCGATCTTCGACCAATGTTCGGAGTCCGTCCTATGTGACAACCGTACGGTTTCGTGCGGTTGGGAGTGAGGTACTATTTAACACGTGTATCGCCGCTACCATCTCCACATTGACTCCGCTCCTGACGTCACCCTGCTCCCCAGTCCGTTTCTTGTGAGAGTCAGCAAGGCTGGCCTCGCTGGATTCTTGCTCAAAGAATTCATCCAGTACCGGGGAAACAGGACGATTATCCTCAATCGGCCGTGCATGTATGGCGTGTTTTCCGGGCCAGTGGGAGGCTTTGCTCCTCGCGAGCACTTGTGCGTAGGCTGTTTGCGCTGCACAACCCAATATCCAGAGTTCGTGAAGATTTTGCCCAATCCCGCCCGTTCTCGTCTGGGCGATTCCTATTTCACCCCGGAACGCGTGGGTACGATCTGCTACGAAGCAAGCTCAGGCAAGATTCCGGTGAAAGGAGCCGGTTACCGCGGACAGTTTGGTGGTGAAGGATGGGATGGCTTATGGACGGACATGTCGGAAATCGTGCGGCCCACCCGGGACGGCATTCATGGGCGGGAATTTATTTCGACCGTCATTGATATTGGGACAAAGCCGCCGTGTCTGGCATTGACCGAGCAACACCTGAGCGGTGAACCGGGGCAAGTGTTTTCTATACCCACTCCAGTTTTGTTTGATGTTCCACCTGCTTCGCTGCTGACAGACACGGTTGTGAAGACACTCACAAGCGCAGCCCAGGCAATAGAAACCCTCGCAGTGTTGCCCATCGGGGTGCTACGGAAAGCTGCACTGAGCGGGCGTCACATCGTCCCCCTGATCACACGCGCAGAGGCAAGGGCCATAGAAGATCTGCGCTTTGAGCCGGCCATGCTCGAACTTGCCGAGTGGGATCAAACGCTGCTCGAACGCGTTCAAAGGCAGTTTCCACGGAGCGTCGTGTGCTTGCGAATGGAGTTGCCCTCGACGGCCACGCTCTTGCGGGCGGTTGACTCAGGTGTCCGCGTGTTCCACCTGCTGGCTAACTACCATGGCCGGGGTAGCGACGGACGATTCGTCATCGATCTTTTTCGCGAGGCTCACAAGGCGCTCGTGGCGAAACGATGCCGCGACGAAGTCACGATTCTAGGCGGCGGCGGAATCATTGCCGCTGAGCACGTCCCCAAGGCCATTATCTGCGGTTGCGACGGTGTAAGCCTGGACACTCCTCTGTTCGTAGCGCTGCAAGCGCAATTTGTCGGTGAGACCGTAAGCCGCGATGCAAGTTCCTTTAAGCTCCCCTCCGGTTTGGCGGTCGATTGGGGTGTCCAACGAATTACAAATCTCATGGCTTCCTGGCGCGACCAACTGCTGGAAGTGATGGGCGCAATGGGCCTGCGGGAAGTGCGCCGCATGCGCGGTGAGATAGGAAGGGCGATGTTCCAAAAAGAATTGGAGGAAGAAGCCTTCTCGGAGATCGCGGGATATGGCAGCTAAGGCAGAGCGCATCGAGCAGATCATTGCCGAAAAACATATCGAGTGTTTGCACCGCGGCTTTCATGTTTGGCCAGCACTGGAATATGGCAAGCCACCAGCGATGGGAGACTCTCGATGGACAGCGGACCTGATCCTGTCCACTTGGATGCAGGCCGAAACCGGCCAACCGCCGAGCAACGGTTTGGAGTATCGGATAGGCAAATCCGGCGGAGGGTTCGATGCTCTAGGCCTGAAGTTTCTTTCTCCGGAGCATTGGCTCGCGGACGATGCCGTCATTGATCTTTCTATCCCGCTCAACCGCAGAGGATACGACCGGCAGATTCAAATCCCTGTTCCATTCTATGGGGCGGGGATGTCCTACGGCTCAATTAGCGAGAACGTCATGCTGTCACGCGCCATCGCGGCACAAAGATGGAAGACGTTCACGTGTACGGGAGAGGGTGGCTATCCGGGTTCGCTGGTTGCATACAAGGAACATGTCATCACGCAAATCGCCACCGGCATGTTTGGTGTGCGGGAGGAGACCATTCAATATGCCCCCATTATCGAGTTCAAATACGCGCAGGGGGCGAAGCCGGGTCTCGGAGGACATCTGCTGGGCGACAAGGCGACCACCACAGTCGCGCAGATGCGCGAATCGGTTCCCTGGGTGAGCCTGTTCTCACCTTTTCCCTTCCACAGTGTGTATTCCGTTGAGGATCACAAGAAGCACATCGACTGGGTCAAGACCATTAATCCTGAAGCGTTGATATCCGTGAAGGTCTCAACGCCCACCGACATCGATATGGTGGCTGTGGGGAGTTATTACGCCGGTGCGCACATCGTGCAGATCGATGGAAGCTATGGCGGCACAGGTGCAGCACCCGAAATTGCCAAGAAAAATATCGCCATGCCCATCGAGTTTGCAATACCTCGTGTCCACCGCTACCTTCTGCAAGAGGGCATCCGCGATGAGCTTGTGGTCATGGCCAGCGGAGGAATTCGGACCGCGCATGACATTGCAAAGGTGATTGCGTTGGGTGCTGACGGGGCTATTCTGGGCACGACGGAACTCGTGGCATTGGGGTGCACGCGGTGCAGCAATTGCGAGCGCGGACGGGGATGTCCTTTCGGCCTAACAACCACGGATCCGGAGCTCCAACGACTCGTGGAGCCCGAATGGGGAGCAGCGCGCCTCGGCAAGCTTTATCAGTCCTTTCAATCTGAGTTGAGCACGATTTTGCGGCGCCTCGGTCTCGGAAGCATCCGCGATCTCCGAGGAAGAAAGGATCTTTTGGTTTACCGCGGCAAGACGGGAGCACAATGAGCAGCCACGTGGAAATTGCCGAAAAGCTCATCGGCTCTCGGGAGTGTCTGGTCCCTGATGGCGCGCAGCCGCCCCTGCGAAAGAAGGAGGCGGAGGGTGGCTGTGGAGTCATTGGGATTGCCTGCAGCGAAAAGATTGCGGGACGCCATCTGTTGCAATCGCTCAAGCAGATGCGGAATCGAGGCAACGGCAAGGGCGGAGGTATTGCTGCCGCTGGACTCGTTCCAGAGGAAGTCGGTGTTACTCGGGACATCCTCGAGAACGACTACCTTATGAGTGTCGCCTACCTTGATCCCGCTGCCCGCACGGAAGTCGAGCGAACCAATATCACGCCAATTTTTGACATTGACTCGGTCTCCGTTGTTCCGCAAATAGACAACGCTCGGTCACTGCAAAACCTGGACGTT
>JASHPH010000263.1 GCA_030038255.1 Candidatus Sulfotelmatobacter sp.
AGTTGCGAATCTCTTGGTGCTCACCGGGCGCAAGAGCGCGGTCCGGCTTCGGATACACGGTCCCCTCGTGCACCCATGCCTGCTTCTTCCACGTGGGTGTGATGATCTCCACGATGAACAGCTTCTTTTCCTCGGCCGCTTCCGTGAAGACCCCACACGAGTCATGCCACTCCGTGACGAGGAGAGGGTCCATGATGGTCTGCCCCTCCTCGTAGATGGCGAACATCCTCATCTCGGAGGGGTACTCGACGGCCGACTTGTACTTCAGCTTCTTCGGCCACGGGCGTAGGGTTCCCTTTTCTTCGAGGAAGACCAGCCGAACGAACGCGATGCGGACCGGAGGCTTGCCGGCTTCCAGCGGTATCATGGCGACACCGATGTAGTGCTCGACGTCCGGGAGATCGTCGAACAGGGCGCTCAGCTTCTTGGCGTCGGCGTTGCTCATGACGGGGGGTTGTCTACGGAGGGTACGACCTCCACGGCCGGCGGCGGCAATGAATCGGGCATCGGTGCCTCGGGCTCGACCCAGCCGCGTCCCTTGCACGTGGGGCACGGCGTGATCGTCGAGAGCGACCAGCGACTGCCGGACAGTCGAATCTTGCCCTCCTTGCGCAGCTGCTGCAGCTTCCGGTCGAGTCGTGGGTCGTACCGCTTGGTGGTGAGACCCATGACCTTTCGCATCTCACGGTTGCTCAGGGGCCCCCTCCGGAGGAGCTTCCGTATCTTGTCGGTGTCGATGGGCTTCTTCCTGGGCGAGGTTTTCTTCTTCCGAGTCATGGCGGTTCTCTCAGTGGGTGAGGTACGAAAGGAAGCTACTCGTGACGGCTTGCACCAGATCCTCTCCGAGACGACGCTCGTCCACGCACTTCCAGTAGCGCTCGGACCCGAACATGAACTGCAGGTTCTTCGCGGAGACGTCGAAGTTGATGTGGCCTTGGGGGTCTCGATCTCCTACGAGCAGTGCGGTCACGTGGATGCCGTGACGTCGCGCCTCTTGGACCTGCTCGCGCACGAAGAGCCGGAGCTGACTCTCCGCGATGAGCCGGTGATTTGACCCGGCGTACATCGGGGCTCCATCGGTCAGGATGATGAGGTGCTTGACCTCCGAGCCCTCCGACAAGTCACGCAGAGCCACGCGCAGCGCGATGTGCAGCGGCGTACCGCCATCGACGGGCGACTTGGTCGTGTGGAACGTCTCCAGGAGCGGGGAGAACCGCGTGATGGTGACCTTGCCGTCATCGGGCGCGCTGAAGCCCCAGACGCTCAGCTCGACGAAGGGGAAGTCGAGCGCGTCCATCAGCATCCGCGTGGCCCGTTCGGCTTGGTCGATGCGAGACCCACGCATGGAGAGGGAGCGGTCGATCAAGAGGAACGCGCGAAAGCCGCGCCCTCGTACCTCCTGCCGGAAGAACGGGATCGGAAGGCCCGTCGTCCGTGCTTCGAGGTAGGCTTGGGGGTCGATCTCCGAGCCGCAGTCTTCGAGCTTGGTGGAGCGTCGGCCGATGACCCGGAAGAACCTCGTTCGAAGCTGGCTGATGTGGGAATGATCTAGCGCGGAGAGCTTGGTGAAAGAGAGCGGCTTTGCGTCGAAGTCGTCCGGACGCACGTCGATGAATTCGATATGGCAGTCCGGGTCTCGCTTGAGCCACTCGTCCGACGACATCGTCTCCGACAGCTGCTTCTGCACGCCGTCGAGCAGGGTCTGCATCTCGGTCTCGCTCTGCCCCAGCACGCCTTCGAACTTGCCTTCGTCGTGCAGGTCGAGCTGCAGAGCAGTTCCAGCCGCCGAGGTGGAATCTGCGAGCATGGCCCAGTCCCCGCGGCTCCGCTCGTAGTCGTTGTAGTGGACCTCGACCTTTGCATCGAGCTGGCCGAACTGATGGGCGATCGATTGCAGTGCCATCATGCGCTGGCGGACGGTGGCTTTGACAGGGGCCTCGTCCCCCTCGCCCTCGTCGTCGACGAAGTCGTGCCCACCCACGCGCTTCCCCCTCCCATCGCCGTCTTTCTCCGTACGGTAGCCGTTACGGTCTTGGCGGAGGAGGTCGTCGACGAGCTGAGTCACGAGCCAGCGCGCCATCACGAGCGAAGCGGTGAAGCTGCGCCTCTCGACCCGGTGGAGCGCGGTCTCGAAGATGGAACGGACACGGTCCATCGGACCCGGCGGGACCTCCAGCCCCGCATCGAGGCAGACGAGGAAGTCGAAGAAGCAATCGTGCGCTCGCGAGACGAGTCGAGCCGCGTCTGTTTGCTGGCGAACCCGCATGCGCTGGTAGCTGCCGGGGTAGAGCAGACCCCACAGGCTCTCGATGCGTCGGCTCTCCAGGATGTCGATGACGCGCTCGATGACTACCTGAATCTGATCGCGGTCCGTGTCCTTCACCGCGTGCTTCGTCGAGAGCTTCTCCACGCTGGCGATGAAGGATTTGACGAACCACGCTCGCGCCGCGGGGTCGGACCGAAAGAGGATGTGCGAGAGCTGCCGCTCGACGAGCAGGTAGAAGTCGGGGTGTTTGAACGGGACGGTGATTTCCTTGCCGTTCGTGCGCGAGAGCTTCCCGTTCTTCAGCGAGAGGGGTCGCTTGACGATCCCTGCGAAGATGTCGACCGTCTTGTGCGCGGCCGTGAGCAGCGGCATCGGGTTCATGACGTCGGCGGCTTCTCGGGGAGCGACCCCAGGACCTGCATCCCTGCTTCCTGCAGAAACTGCTTCAGGATCTTCTCCTGGTCCGCGGTGAGGTCGCCGCCGTCGATGAGGGTGGAAATCACGAGGGCGTTGCCATTTTGAACGAGCTTCATCGTGAGCCGCTCGTACGGCACGATGCCGAGCTTCTCCGCCAGCACATCGCGGTAGAGCATTTGGACTTTGCGCTTGCCGCTTTCGACTTCGGCGGCCGTCTTCTCATCCACGATGTTGATGGGCGGGTTGGGTTTTCTCGTCATGCTGACTTCCCCGAGCCCATGTCGGCCAAGAGTCGCTCACCGATGCCGAGGATGGAGGCGATGCGCTTGAGAATCGTCTCCTGGTTGGAGCCCTCAAACTTGCCCGTGGCAATCCAGAGCGCGCGATTCAGCCCCACGCGGTGCACGTCTTCGACGATCTGGACGAGGTCGCGTGTGGACAGCGCGTATTCGATGCTCCCCGTACGCGATTCCTGGGCTAGGGTTAGCAGCTTCCCGAGGAGCTGGGCGTCGACAGGAATCTCGGCCTTGTGCAGCACCTCGGCGATGATCTTCTGTTCGTCGGTCTTCTTGGGATACTTCAGCGGCAGCATCCGGAGGCGGCTCTTCAGGTCTTCGTTGAGCGCGTAGACTCCGCCGTAAACCGCGTCGTTCATCGTCCCAACGATCCACAGCTTGGCTTTCGGGTCGAGACGGAAGACCTTCTTGCACTCGGGGACCTCGATGGTCCGGCGGAAGTCCGTCGAGCCGTTGAGGACCTTCTGCATCTGCGGGGTGAGCGCGTTGATCTCCTCGAAGAGGAGGACGCACTGCCCGGTCTCGTTGGCGATCTCGTAGGCCGAGGTCAGCGGCCCGAGTACGAAGGGGGTCTCCGGCCCCCGCGGGACGAACATGCCGATGAGGTGGGACCGGCGCACGTCCTCCGAGCAGTCGAAGGTGATGATGGGGTACTGCTTGATGGCGCAGAAGGACGCGACCGAGAGCGACTTGCCGATGCCCTTGGGTCCGGCGAGGACGATGTTCGAGAGAAAGGCGAGCTTGTCGTAGAGCGGATGCAGATCGCGCGTGTCTACGTAGACGAGTCCCTGCCTCGGGGCATAGTCGTCGGCCGATAGACGTTCGATCTGAATCGCGGACACGAGAGCAAGCCTAGCGTCGACCGCGTCTCTTCGGCTCCTCTTCCTTCTCCGGGGCCGCGCCGCACGCGAGAACGAGAAGCTCCTTCAGCTCTGGACCCGGCTCGACCTTGAGCGCAAAGCTCTCCTCGCGCAAGGCTTCGACCTCGTCGGCCTTGAGCTTCCCGATGCTGACGAGGTACTGCAACTTGCTCGGGTTGAGCACGACGACCTTCGCTTCGTCGAAGGCCTCCAGGATGGGGATGTTGTGCGTCTCCAAGAGGAGCTTCAGCTTCTCCTCGTCGGGGGACGACGCGAGCTTCCTCTCCCGGATGACCTTCTCCATGCCGACCGGCAGGACCTTGTGGCCCTTCTCGGTCGCCTGGCCGTGGGTCTCGGCCTGCGACAGGAGATGCGGCCGGAGCGCTTCCTTGCGCTTGCCAATCACCTTTTCGAGGTGGTTGATGGCGGCGTAGGAAATCACCGCGTCGGCGAGCGGCGTGTCCTTGGGGTCGGTCTGCATCATGACGCCCTGACCGATGGGCTCGATTTCACGGTGGATGACGCTCTTGGGATTCAGGGGCTTCGCGGGCATGCGATGTTCATACCACCTGCCAAGCGGATGGTCAACGGGGGGCTACACGGACCCCTTTGCCCGATCCACGGCCCTCGAAGAGCGGGCAATTCCGCGCGCTCGTGGGCGGCCAGTAGCAGATGCGCCCGGGCTGCTGGGAGTGGTTGCACGCCCCCTGGCACTGCCCCTTCATGTGAATCGGCACGTTCGAGGTGAGGTGCGCGCACGGATGTGGCCCGTGGGGTACCTGAGGCACCGTCGATTGCGTGGTCGTCTTCGCGACCCGCTGGAGAGGATGGGTTCGCTCGGCTTCGGTCACGACGCCGGGCTGGGGTTGTCTCGTCGGAGGGAGGGGCATGATGTTTCCTTCAAAAGCGTCCTGCTTCTCGACCTCTTCGAACGCGACGTCGATGACACTTCGCTTGCCGTTGTTTCCGTTCATTCGCTTCTTCTCTTGATCCGGCACCGAGCCGAGGAGGACTTTCCGGGCGTAGTCCGAGATGGACATCCCATTCTTGTCGGCCCACGTTCGAATCAACCTGTAGTCGGCAGCCCCTAATTGGAAGCCGAGCCTCGCTTTCTTAGCGGCCATGGACCGGCGCAGTTGGAAATAGAGGAAGGCCGAACCTCCGCACGCGGAGACTCCGGTCATCAGGACTGTGAACAAGGTCATGCGGCAGCATTTCGTCGGTAACCCGCGGCGCGAGTCGGCGCGTTGATCTTAGCAGGCTCGTAGACCTCGATGAAAACCTTTCGTCCACGAGATGCCGCAATTCGGCCGAACAACTTCCGAAGAAGAGAAACCGTCTCCCCATTCTTGCCGATGACTTTGCCCCGGTCCTCGTCGGCTACGTGAATCGTGAGGTGCGTCGCGTCCGTGCCGCAGCGCTCGTTCACGTGCACCTGATCGGGCTTCGTCACCAACTTGAGCAGCACTTCCGTGAGAACTTCCCAGTCCTCCAACGGGCCGCAGTCGTTGGCGTCGGTCAACACCGCCTCGCTCATTTCTGTCCTCCGAACTTCTTGTCCATCGTGTACTGCCGCACGAGGGAGCAGTCCCAGAAGGCCTTGCAGCTGGGACATCCCTTCACGTTCTGCATTTCCTGGCACTTTTGGACCCGACGCTCCAAAAAGATCCGGTCATACTCCGGCGTCCCTGGAACGTAGCCCTCCAGCTCGACCTCGTTTCGTATCAGAGTCAGCGTCCGGTTCAAAGTGTTTCCATCTTTGATCGAGTTAACTATACCAATGTCGCCATCAAGCTTAATCACTGATAAAGTGCCTGAGGTCAAAAGGAGACGAAAATGATGCAGACGGTACAGGCCATCCTGACTTTCCTACAGGCGCACCTGCTCCTCTCCAGCTCTGTTTCTGGCTGGTTCCTCGCGTCCACCATCGTCAACATCGCGCTCGCCTGGAAGGGTCCGCAGTGGTGGATTGCCTACGCCGAGAAGAACCCCAAAGTCGCCGTTGTCGTCAACGTGCTGGTTCGTTCCTTCGGGATCGACCTCGTCAGCGTCATCCTACACATCCAAGCGTACCTCAACGCGAGAGCTGCGGCCACCAAGAAG
The DNA here is from genome assembly GCA_030038255.1 of Candidatus Sulfotelmatobacter sp. Lineage (GTDB taxonomy): Bacteria > Acidobacteriota > Terriglobia > Terriglobales > Acidobacteriaceae > Sulfotelmatobacter. Next base: position 5,943 of record JASHPH010000263.1, read on the forward strand.
CCCGCTGCAGCCGCACCCCCAGCCGAAACTCCCAAAGAGGAGAAGAAGTGAACATGCGAAAGATCATTTTAGCCACGGCGCTGTTTCTTTCAGTGCCCGCGCTCGCTCTCACCCAGGACGCCTGCAACAGTTCCATCTGGACGAACCCCGTCGCGCAGATTCAGGCGTTCGAGGACGGGGCCATCATCCTCCTCAACACCGCGCAGGCAGCCTGGGTCGGGATTCAGCCGCTCCTCCCCGCGGCCTCCGCGGCGGCCATCACTCAGCAGTACGAGAACGCGGTGGTCGCGGTCAACGACGCGATCAACATCTTGAACGACGCCGTGACGGCCGCGATGGCTGCCCAGCAGACCAACCCGAACTTCGCCGTCATGATGAGCGCAGTCACCGACGCCATCCAGCAGGTGCTCGCCATCATCGATCAGTACCAGACGAACGGCGACGCCGGAGCGATCGTTTCAGCCGACGGCGGAACCGCTGCCCCGACGACCGCCATCGCAAAAGCTCACGTGCAACTGACGAAACTGAAGCAGATGACGGTGCGGTAGTTGCGATCTTCGCCGAGCGTTCGGCGAGGAACCGGCCAAATCTTCAGTGTTTTGCGAAAGATCGTCAGCCATTAGTAAGTTCTCGGTTTAGATCAGACGGATCTGTCCGAGGGCCTTTTCGCTGGACAAAGCGCACGTCAGCGGTTAACCGGGCCGGATGCGTACACGTACCATTGTCCTGGTTGTGCTCGCGCTCGGCTCGTTCGGCGCGCTTGGTGCTCTCACTCATTCGAGTGCGAGCGGCGCGTCTGCGATTCCGACGAACGCACGTGTTGTAGAACCCGCAGTACCCGCTGCCGAGCCCTCGCCGCAAGCCGAGGCTACTCCGCCTTCCAAGCCCGCTCTCCCTGCCCCCAACGAGGCCCTTCTGGCCTATCTCTACGCGTCGATGCTCCAGTGGACCAACATCCCGGAGTGCTCGAAGACGGAGGGTCTGAGCGACGAAGCCATCACGAGGCTGGAGGCGCGCTGCGCGGACTGGGCGAAGCGCGAAGGT
>JASHPH010000264.1 GCA_030038255.1 Candidatus Sulfotelmatobacter sp.
CGATGCCAGGTATTCTTACTTTCCGCGGGAATGCCGGCTGCCTGTTCGTATTGCTCGTTCCGGAGACACCTACGGGTGGAGTCTCCGAGGACTCGATGTTCGCGGCACTCAATGCAGCCGACGTACTCGCACCTAAGAGGAAGATAGGGCTATTAGCACCGTCGTTGTCGGGCTCGTTCCGGTCGCTGATAGATGTGGTGAATAAATGGCAGGCCTCGAATTCGGAGCGCCTGTACGGTACGACGTATGGCGGATCGATATCCAGCAGGAAAGCCGCCGAACATTTCACCCGAGAGACAAAGCTGAATTTCTACAGCGGCATCCAGGACGATGTTGACTTTCAGCGCTCTTTCGCGACGGTGCGGAACAATTATGGATTTAGCGAAGGCGAATCAGCATTTCTGGTCGAGCAAGAGAGCGAGTACGGATCCTCAGCCGCCGTGGATTTCCGTCCCGGTGATAAAGCCTCCCCCCCGCGGACTCCCGCGGTTATTTATGAATTTCCGCGTGACATCTCTCACCTGCGGGACGCCTATCAGAAAGCGCTGGCAACGCCGGCTGCGCAGCCGCAGAATCCGGTTCCCTCGATACAACTCTCGCTGACCGATCCCACTCGGGGCGAGGACAGCATTCCTGTTTTTTCCGATACCAGCACACCCGTGGCGCAGAGCGCCGCGCTCGGAGTGATCGCAGAGGATCTGAAGCGGCGCAAAATCAAGATCGTGTTTTTGGCCGCGACAAATTCCCTGGATGAGGTGTTCTTGGTTCAATTTCTTCGCCAGGAGTGCCCGGACGTGCGTGTCGTAATCGGGGGCGATACGGACATGCTGTTCCTTCCAGCGGCGGCGCAGCGCGGCCTCGCAGGGACTCTTTTTCTCTCTCCATATCCGATGTTCTTTGAAGGCGATCAGGCCCTCTCGGAGTCGGGCAAGCCCCGGTTCAGCCTCCTCTCGGCCAACCTGGCGGGCCTGTACAATGTGGCACAGCTTCTGCTGTGGGGAATCGTCGGTTCGCCGCCGCAGGCGCTTCGTGCTTATGCCGGCTTCGGTACAAACGGCGCGGCGCCGCGGCCCGGCATTTGGCTGCTTGAACTGACAAGATTCGGCTTCTCTCCCGTGGACTGGATCAAAGTGCCGGGCGCTGAAACGTGGATGGCTCCCAATCCGGACACAAGCCACATTGACGCCAAACTGCCAGCGCCGTTAAGTTCGAGAGGCTGGGACCTAACCTGTCAGCTGGTTGGAGTCGGAATCATCGCGGGATGCGTCTTGTTCGCGTACCTGTGGTGGCGAAGACCGACCAACCCGGTCTGCTGGCCCGTACGGGCGAACATCGGCGGGCTGGAATCCGTGAGATTTCCGATCTTCATCATGGCGGGCCTGTTTATCAGCGGCGTGCCGTGGATCCTCGCCGTCCCTGCCGTGGTTGAAATCGCGAACGGAAACCCGCTCTGGCATGTGTTGTGGCCCGCTTTGGCCTGGCTGGCGATCATTACGTGTCTGGGCATCGCCGCGTATCGGCGCCCGGACAAGCGCGACGAATTCGAAAACGCGCTCAACGAGCCTCTCCTGTACCTTTCCGGGGCAACATACCTGATCATGACAATCTGCTGGCTCTTGCTGTGCCTGCCTTCGGATCCCGGGCATACCATGTTCCGGTGGAGAGCGCTGCATCTCTACTCGGGCGCGTCGTCGGCTCTGCCTTTGCTCGTCTTGTGTGTGGTTTTCTCTGCCGCGCTCCTGACGGAATTCTACAGGCGGTCGGACACAGGCAGGACAAGTCCTTATCTGGACCTCGATGAAATCGAGAAAAACCATAAAGTGCCGGCCCTGGGACAGAGCTACCGGGAACTCCGCATGTTGCTGGAGGGCCATCCGCGGGGTACGCGAATCGCTGTCTGCGTGATCGGCACGTCCCTCTCGCTGCTCGTTCTGTGGGATTCGCTTACGACTTTCGAACTGGCGCCCTCGGCCATCATCGTCCGCTGTAGCATCGTGCTGGCGCTCTGGATCACCCTGGGGTTGTGCCACGACACGGCGTTTATGTGGGCCAGCCTGCATCGGCTCCTCACCATGATGGAATCGATTCCGCTGAAAGACGTCTTTCCCAGGGTAGCGAAACGATGGCCACGAAGACAGGTATGGGCATTCTGGAAAACGACCTCGCGTCTCGCGCTCGGGGTGCAGATGAGCGAGGCATTACGCGAAAGCGGGCATGACGAGTCCGCAGTTTTTCTAGGATATACCCGCGACCGGTTCGCAAGCGACCCGGATCAGACCGCTGAGAAAAGGTTCCGGGTCAATTCGCAGTACGAAGAGAACGCCGCCAGAGTCTCGCAAAAAGTTTATTTGGAGGAACTGTGGCCGGTCTGGTGCAGGACTGCCGAGGAGTCTGAGGGAAGCAGCGAGAACTGGCACACTCACCTGGCCGATTTTGTGGCGCTCCATTGCTGTAACTACATTGTCTACGCTGTCAGGCAAATTCAGCGTGTGGTGTGGTCGATCTCATTTCTTTTGGTGCTGTATGTCGTGGTACTCAACTCCTACACACCGCAGGGCCCGGTGGCAATCGGGAGATTCGTCGCGACGGTGTTTGTCGGGGTCAGTTTTCTGGTGGTGTATGTATTCGCTGGCATGGAGCGAAATTACGTACTCAGCCGGATATCGCACACGACCCCGGGGGAACTGAATGCAGATTTCTGGCTGCACATCCTGACGCTGGGGTTCCTGCCGCTGCTGGGAGTGATCGTTCATCTTTTCCCTGAACTGGCGACATTTCTATACTCCTGGGTCGCGCCGGGAGTCGAATCCATGAAGTGAGGGTGGTGCCTGTGAAGTGCGTCAGCGATGAGGGCGAAAGTGTGGTTGAGGGCCTGTTGAGTCTGATCGGGCCCACTCCCTCACTTCCCCAACTGCTTCAGCGGCATCGTTCCACTCCCCACCACCTGCGGAAACTGACCATTCCACTTGCTGTCGAGAATTTCCAGCTGCTTCCACTGCATCAGCTGCGGTGAGAGCGACTTCGTCAGCAGATCGTTCGCCTGCGCCTGGCCGCGCGCGATCTCGGCTTTGGCAGCCTCGGCTTGCGAAGCCGGATGCATCAGAAGCGAGCGGATTGAAAACCTGTTAAGCGTATAAAGTCTCCGGGATTTGTTCAGACGAATTATCCAGAAATGATACAATCGCCACCCATGAATGTCCCGATGCCGCCAGAACATCATGCCGCCGTTGAAGTCATCGGCGCTCACATGAAATCCGTTACAGATTTTATGAAGCATTTAACCACATTGGCGACAGGCTCAATAGTGGTTATAGCTACCTTTCAGGACAAAA
>JASHPH010000265.1 GCA_030038255.1 Candidatus Sulfotelmatobacter sp.
GAAAAGGCCCTGGGGACACCGGCGAGGCTCTACTACAAGTCCGAGTTCTACAGCCCCACCGGCAGCCACAAGGTCAACACCGCCCTCGCCCAGGCCTATTATGCCCGCGAGGAAGGCTATGAGCGACTCACCACTGAGACCGGTGCCGGGCAATGGGGCACGGCCCTAGCCTATGCCTCGGCCCTGACCGGATTGAAGTGCACGATCTATTGGGTGCGCGCGGTCTACCAGTGGAAGAAGGCGCGGCTCGGCTTCATGAAGATGCTCGGGGCCGAGGTCTTTGCCTCGCCGAGCAACCGAACCGAGTTCGGCAGGAAGCTCTTCAGCCAGGATCCCGACCACCCCGGCTCGCTCGGGATCGCCATCTCCGAAGGCCTCGAAGACGCCAAAGGCGATCCAAAGGCGGCCTACTCTCTGGGCTCGGTGTTGAACCACGTGCTCATGCACCAGACGATCATCGGGCTCGAGACGCAGAAGCAGTTCGAAAAGGCCGGCGACTACCCGGACGTTGTGATCTCCTGTGTCGGCGGCGGCAGCAACTTCGGCGGGTTTGCGCTGCCGTTCATGGGCGACGTGCTCACCAAGGGCAAGAAGATTCGCTTCCTCGCCGCCCAAAGCCAGGCGGCGCCGAACCTCCAGGGCGAGTACCGCTACAACTTTGCCGACTACGCGGAGATGACGCCCCTGCTCAAGATGTATACCCTCGGTCACACGGCCCAGATGGAACCGATCAAGGGAGACGGCCTGCGGTACCACGGCTGCTCGCCGATCTTGAGCCTTCTCCGTCATAAGGGGTACATCGATACGGTCGCCTATCCGCAAGACGAGAAGTATGTCTTCGAGCACGCCCGCACCTTCATGCGGACCGAGGGCTTCCTGCCGGCGCCAGAGTCGGCGTACAGCATCTGCGCGGCCATCGACGAGGCCCTCAAGTGCAAGCAAACGGGAGAGAAGAAGGTCATCGCCTTCAACATCAGCGGCCACGGCTTCATGGATATCGAGGGCTACCGCGAGGTGCTCGGCATCGACATCGCAGACCCAGACAAGCCTAGGGCTCGGCCTTTCCTGGACTTCTGAGCGCGCCCAAGACCGTCTGCGTTATATCGCAGCAAGGCCATACTGCGCAGTAGCATTACACTGATTACCGGACATGCGGGCTGGGTCCGGCCCTCTACTACTTCCTCGTGTACCGGCGGAACGAACAGGTCGCCAGGCTCACCCCAACTATGATAGCCAAGACTTGATCTTGCACACCGTACTGTCGGATGGGGTCGCTACTGTCAGGCAACCCTTTTCCTGTTGCTGAAGGGAGCGAACAAACGACGCAAGCTTGTGCTAACGCCTGTGGGTGTTGAAAAAGTCACTGAGATTAGCGGGTGAGATTCAGAGAAAGCATGTTAGAAGAAGAAGTTCCTTCTCATGCTGCGCTGGATATCGATTCTCGGAGGCCTGCTGATCATGATGGGGCACCACGCTCGCTCAGAAGCGCTGTTCTATTACTTCCGTTTGGACGATCAAGTTCCCGAAACCATCTGCTACGGCTGATCGACAAGCACATCAGTTTTGAGTTTGTGCGGCAGCAACTGCAAGGCAGCTACAGCGAGACCGGGCGACCCTCGATTGATCCCGAACTGCTGTTGCCAGCGGCGTCAACCAATAATTTGTCGGATTCCCCTTACTGCTTCACTGCTTTATCCAGTAGCACTTCCCGTGCTGAAGCGACTGCCCGGACCAACTCTTCGGCGCCCGCGATGATCTTTGCGAGATTGCCCTGGCGCAAGGCGGTTGCATCCACCAGGTCTGCGCCGACTCCAAGGGCAAAGGCTCCGGCATGGATGAATTCGGCTGCGTTCGCAGCGTTCACTCCCCCGGTGGGAATTAAGTGGGCATGCGGGAACGGTGCCTTCAGCGAGCGCAAATATTTCGGTCCGCCGACGTTGCCGCAAGGGAAAATCTTGATGATGCGGGCGCCCAGGTCCTGGGCGGTCATCAACTCGGTCGGCGTCAGTGCGCCGGGTATTGCCAGTTTCTTGCATTCCTGCCCGACGGAAAGTACGGAAGGCGCGAGGCCAGGACTCACGATGAACTCCGCTCCCGCCTCAACACAAGACTGGGCTTGGTGGGCAGTCGTGACCGTGCCGGCCCCTACAAGAACCTTTCCCCGGTATTGATGCGCGATCTCGCGGATGACGGACACAGCGTTGGGAACTGTCATCGTAATTTCAGCGATCGGAATGCCGCCTGCAGAGATCGCCTCTACCGCACGGGTGGCTTCGTCCACCGTCGCCGCCCGCACGACAGGCACGATCCCGATTTCTCCGATTCGGCGAATTACATCGTCAACGGTCATGTCGTTATGCGCAAGTCAGCGTTCGATGCGCGCAGTGCGCGAAGTCATGGCCTGCAAGACTTCTGCGAGTGTCGCCATCGAGGTGTCGCCGGGCGTGGTCATCGCCAGCGCACCATGGGCGGCACCGCACTCCACGCACCACTGCGGGTCCTTTCCTTCAAGAAACCCATAAATCAGCCCCGACGCAAATGAATCGCCTCCGCCGACGCGGTCGTAAATCTCAAGATCCTCACGCGTAGCGGCTTCGTAAAACTGGCCGTCGCAATAACACAGCGCACCCCAGTCGTTGCGGGTTGCGGTTTTCGCCGTCCGCAGCGTCGTGGCAATCACCGCAATGTTGGGATATTCCCGCACAATGGCTTCGATCATTTCCTTGAATCCTGCCGCCTCGACGTTCGAATGATGTTGGTCGAGCCCAGGCACAGCAAATCCCAGCGCCGCCGTGAAATCTTCTTCATTTCCCAGCATCACGTCCACCAGCGGCGCGAGGCGGCGATTGACCTCCTGCGCTTTCGCCTTTCCGCCGACTGCCTTCCATAACGAAGCTCGATAGTTCAAATCGTAGGAAACGATGGCGTCGGTCCGCTTCGCCGCTTCCATGGCTTCCAGCGCGACGAGCGGTGTCGTCTCCGATAACGCACAGAAAATTCCACCCGTGTGAAACCAGCGCACTCCATCCTTCACGAAGATGCGCTCCCAGTCGATCTCTCCCGGTTTCAACTGAGAGACGGCTGTGTGCCCGCGATCCGAGCAACCTAACGCGGGGCGAATGCCAAATCCGCGCTCGGTGAAATTCAGGCCGTTGCGCACCGTGCGTCCAACACCGTCGAATGGCAGCCACCGCACATACTTCTGACTCACTCCTCCCTGCAGCATGAGGTCTTCAACGAGGCGTCCGACGTGGTTATCGGCAAGTGCGGTGACGACGGCCGTCTCCATGCCAAAGCAGCGCTTCAAACCGCGCGCCACGTTATATTCGCCGCCGCCCTCCCAGGCGCGAAATTGCCGCGTGGTCGAGATGCGTCCGTCGCCCGGATCGAGGCGCAACATCACTTCGCCCAGGCTCACCAGGTCCCGTGCGCATCCCTGTTTCGGTTTGACCTTCAGCTTTGCCATGATTCAAGACTCTTGCACAACTCCTGCCAGAGAGCGTTCCGGATTCACTACCAGCCAACTGGCCGCACCCAGCAGACAAAGAGCGGCGGCCACGAGAAACGAGGCAGTCCAGCCGTAACGAGCGGCGATCCAGGGAGTCAGAAGCGCAGTCATCGCAGCGCCAATCTGATTTCCAGTATTCATGAATCCGGAGACGGAACCTGACGACGACCCAGCAATGTCGGCGGTGAGGGACCAGAAGGAACTCTGCGACAAGTACAGCGCACCCGCACCACCGGCAAGCACAACGCTGGCCATTCGTGCGCTCTTGGCCTGCGATCCCAGAGCAATGAACAGGCCCGCCAGCGCGATGGCGGCGGCTGCGAGAATACATCGGCCCACGCGTGGCCCTTTCCATTTCGTCAGACGATCGTTGAGAGCTCCGCCCAGCAGGCAGCACGCCAGCATTGCCAGAAACGGCAGCATGGAATAAAGCGCGCTTGTCTTAAGATCGAGGCCGCGGACTTTCGCGAGGTAGATGAAAAACCAGCTGAAGAAAATCCAGGCCACATAGCCGTAGCAGAAATAGCTGAGCGTGGCGGCCCATACTTCCTTGCTGCGCGCGACGCGAGACCAAGGGAGGAGACAACGAGATTCGTTCCCCGCTAACGGGTGATCCGTTCTGGTTTTCGCCCGAAACGTCAGCCGGGATTCAATCAGCTCCAATTCCCCCGCAGACACTCGTTTGTGTTGCGACGGCTTGTCACGCGCCACCAGAAACCAGACGGCCGCGGCAAAGAATCCGAGGACCGAACAGGCCCAGAACGACGACCGCCAGCCATAGTGGACCATCAGATAGGTAATCAGAGGAGGGGTGAGGCCGGCTCCAGCACCTACTCCGGCAAAAATCCATCCATTGGCGATGCCGCGTTCGTGCACCGGAATCCAGCTCGCGACGAATTGATTCGCGGAAGGGTAAATAACCGCCTCGCCGGCGCCCAGAAGAAACCGCACCAGCATGAACGCAAATACTGCTCTCGCGATATTCGCAGGAACCAGTGCCGTAAGGGCGGTGAATACTCCCCACCAGATCACCCCGGCAGTGAGCACCCGGCGCGGTCCAAAGCGATCCGCCAGTCTTCCGGCGACCGTCTGAAAAATTGCATAACCGGCTAGCATGGCGCTGAAGACTTTACCCAGCTGCACATCGCTCAGGTGATATGCCTCCGCGATCGAGCCACCCGCGATCGAAATGTTCACGCGGTCGAGATACGACACGGCGCTAAGGACAAACAACCAGAACACCAGAAACCAGCGCACGTGGCTTGTTGTGCCGGCGCTCACCGTGAGTTCCTCCCCTCCGGAATGGAGTCCCGCGCGGAGACCGCACGCTGACGCCTCCGATAACCGGCGTGCGTTCCTGAAGTGCTGAGTTTCGTGAACCGCAACTCCCCCTGAAGTAAAGGTGCATCCCTCGCTACGCAGCGTGTTGGCGGAATACCCGCGAGAGCTGCTCGGCAACGATCTTGTCTTCGCCGGGCTGCAGCATGAAAGAACACATGCCCAGGCCCGGGTGCTCCTCGCTTGCACCAATCACAATGGACGGCTTCGATTCGCGCAGCAGCTTTCTCGCTTCTTCGGGCGTCAACTTCACGTGCGCCTGGTCCCAGGTAATGCGCATGTGCGGCACGTGATTCGCAATGTCCGGCACGAAGAACAATGTGCTGACGCCGGGCACTTTAGTGATTTCGCGGGAAATGCCTTCCAGCCGATCCTGCCATTCTCGCGCCTGCGCGTCGTGATCTTCGGCCAGAAAAAGCTCCAGCGCCTTGACCATGCCGATGATTTCTTCCTTGCCCACTTTTTGACCGCGGCCCAAGGTATCCTCGTGCGGGCTGTTGTTAAGCAGCGCGTTCGCCACCATTTCTTTCCGACCAATGAGCAGGCCGGCACATTGCGGCCCGCGAATCGCCTTTCCGCCGCTGAACGTGATCAGGTCGTAGCCCATGTTGGCGTAGTCCCACAGATGGGACACCGGAGGCGTGTCAGCCGCGGCGTCGTTCATGCAGGGAATGTTGTACTGCTTCGCCAACTTCACCCACTCGTCCACTTTGATCTGGCCGGCGGCGTTGGCGAAGTTGGAGAAGTGCATCATGGCTGTGCGGTCATTCACCGCAGCCCGAAATTGGTCGACGGTCTCGATCTCGACCAGCTTGATCCCGGTGGATCGCAACTGGTGATCGAACGGGTTACGATGCGATTTCTGAATAATCACTTCCGACTTCATTCCGGTGAGATCGGGCAACTGCCGGATCAGTGCCTCGTTGCCACCGGTCAGAATGCCCGCGAGTCCGGATTGCATCGCGGCTGCGGCGCCCGAAGTTACGAGCGCCGAGTAATCCGGAGGCAGCTTGAGCATCTCTGCGATGCGATTGCCGGCCGCGACTTCGAGGTCGGGGATGCTCACAAAATGCCGCCCCGCCATGGTCATCACCGCCTCGAGCTCAGGATGAGGCAGCGAACCCCCGAGCACAGTCATTGTGCCTTCACAATTGATCACCGTGGTGACGCCGAGTTCCTCGTAAGGATTGCCGGTCTGTCCGAACCCGGTCACCGGCTTATTCAAGCCAGCAGGCTCCTTTGAGGCGAATAGTTTTCGCGGAGCCAGCATCGCACCCACGATCGTCCCCACCGTGCCAAGAAATCCGCGTCGATTCCAGTTCGAGTTGAGTCGCATAGTTTCGCCCTCCGCCGCTTTTACTTTCGAGCCACAGCGGCGATGCAATTGATTTCGACCAGTGAATCCCCGGGTAGCGCGGCCACTGCAACGGTAGTCCGGGCCGGTCCGCCGTGAGGAAAATATGTGGCAAAGACCTTGTGCATGCCATCCCAGTGTTCGATCTTCACCAGGAAGACGTTGGCCTGGAGTACCGTGTCCATCGTTCCTCCGGCGATCTCGACATGCTTCTTCACTTTGTCCATCACCATGGTGGTGTGCGATTCGATGGTCCACTCTTTTTGATCCCGCGAATCGTGCGCGCCTTGCCCCGACACATAAATCAAGCCGTTGTGGATGACCACCGGCATGATCACATCTTTTTCGCTGCCCGGTTTGCCCTCGCTGTTCAGCTTGCGAATCTCACCTTCTGTAGAGGCACTTTGCGCTGCAGAAGAGGCGGAAAAAGCGGATGCGGTAAGTCCGATGGCCGAAAGTGCGGAGGCAAACCGCGCGGCAAATGCTCTGCGGTTGAAAGTCAAGTTCATGGTCCAGCTCCTTTTCTTCAACATGAAATCAGGCATTGCCACTAAGGCAAGGTAAAGCTGAAAACGTCACTGCCAGCCGCAATCGCAACGAACTGCTTGCCGGCGATAGCGTAGCTCATCGGCGAGGCGCTGATGGACTGTCCCATGTTCAAGTGCCACAGCGGCTTCCCGCTTCGAGCTTCAACCGCCTCAAACGATCCGGCATCGTCCCCGAAGAACACCAGGCCTCCCGCCGTGGCCATGGTTCCGCCCGACGAGCGCCCCGCGCCGGCCTGGGGACATTTCCAGGCAATCGAACCTGTATCCAGGCTGTAGGCCACCAGAACTTTCTGCGAAATCTCGCCGGGAATGTGCTTTACTCCGGTCGAGTAATATCCGTGCCCTTCCTGAAAGACTTCCGATTTGAAGTAGTACGCTTCGCACTCCTCGAGCGCTATTACATAGACGGTATGAGTCGATTCATCATAAGAAGGCGCGAACCAGTTCGTTGCCCCGGCGAATCCCGGGCAAAGACGTGTTCCGGCGGCCGTCGGCTTGGTACCTGTCACAATGGGCCTGCCCGCGGCATCAATTCCCTTGGCCCAGTTCAGGTTTTCCACGAAACGCGTTGCGGAGAGAAACTTTCCCGTGGTCCGATCGAGTACGTAAACGAAACCGTTGCGATTCGCCTGCACCAGAAGTTTTCGCGGCGCGCCCTGGTAGACCGCGTCGATTAACAGCGGAGTCTCAACCGCGTCATAGTCGAACAAATCGTGCGGAGTAAACTGGAAATACCACTTCAATTTTCCTGTGTCGGGATCAAGGGCCAAAACACAGTCGGTATAAAGGTCGTCTCCCGGACGGACTTCACCTTCAAAGTCGGGCGCGGGATTGCTGGTACCCCAATAGATCGTGTCGAGTTCAGGATCGTAGGTTCCGGGCATCCACGTCGTCCCACCGCCGTGCAGATACAGTTTCCCGGGCCAACTCTCGGATCCGAACTCGCCAGGCGCCGGTATGGTCCAGAATCGCCACGCCAGCTTTCCCGTGATCGCGTCATAAGCGGCTACAAAACCGCGGACTCCATCGTCGCCGCCCGAGGTCCCTACCAGCACTTTGTCCTTGACCACGAGCGGGGCGCTGGTGGCACCATAATTCTTGTTCCAGTTCGCGTATGCGACATCCCAGATGAGATTGCCCGAGCGCGCATCCATACAGAGAAGATGAGCGTTATCCGTTTCCATGTAAACGCGGTTCCGCCACACCGCAACGCCACGATTGATGTGCCCCGCGGCATCGTCGATCAATCCCTCCGAGATCGGCCAGGAATGGCGCCATACGAGGCGCCCGGTCCGCGCATCGAGCGCGGCCGCGTCGTTCGCGTCGGTTACGAACATCATTCCATTCACCACCACGGGAGTGACTTCGAGCCGCCGGCTGTTATGCGCGTGAAAAACCCATTCCGCACGCAGCTTCGCAACGTTGTCTGCGTTGATTTCTGAAAGTCCGCTGTAACGGCGGCCGGAATAGTCGCCGTTGTAGGAAGGCCAATTGCCAACCGGCGGGCGAACGAGAAGGTCTTCCGATCGGACGTCGATCGTGGTCGCGATGGTCGAAGGCGGGTCATTCCATGCCTGTGCCGCCGAGGACCCGAAACCGACAACGCCCAAAAGCGCCGCGCCCACCGCTTTGCATCTTGCGTGTTTCCAGCTAGAAAGATTTTGCAAGCGCGGCCTCCCCGGCAGTGTTCCTTCGCGGTGGTAAGCGGTTGTCCTTCGTCTGATATCCGAGTTCGCGTGAAATTTGCTGCCCGGCGGACTGGATCAATGGCGCAAGCTGCCGCAAGCGGCTGACGGGCATGCGCACTGCCGGCGCAGTGACGCTCAGGCTCGCATTCACCAGGCCGGTGTGATCCCAAATCGGTGCGGCCACGCAACGTATATGGAGTTCGTGCTCCTCCAGGTCGCAGGCATAACCGTTCTTGCGGATCCGGTATAACTCAGCTTCCAGTTGCTGCAGGTTTCCCACGGTATTCGGAGTCTGGCGTTTCAAGGTTAGTTGGCTCAGGACCCGGCTCCGCTCCTCGTTGGGCAGGTACGCCAGCATGATCTTTCCGACCGCAGTGCAGTAAAGCGGAACCGCGGCGCCGATGCGCGAAAAGATACGCAGCTGTTCGGTGGAATCCAGTTTCTCGACGTAGACCGCAGACAGCCCGTGCCGCACTGTGAGGTGGATCGTCTCGCGTGTCAGGCGATTCAGTTCCTGAAGGTATGGCAGGCTCACGCGGCGAATATCGAGTTGCGCCAACGCCGATTGTCCAATTGCGAAGCAGGCAATTCCCAGGTGGTACACGCTATTGTCACTGTAGTTCAAAAAACCCGCCCCTTCCAGATTCGCCAGGAAGCGATGAACCGTACTCACCGGTAGCCGCGAGTGATCGGCAACCTGCTTCGCGGTGAGGCCCTGTGGAGATTCGCTGAACAGATGCAGCAAGCGCAGGCCGCGCTGTAAGGCGGTGATGTTGTAGTTCCGTTTGGAAGTGCCCGTCATGGTTGCCATTTCAATCTGCCCTGCTCAAAATGAAAGTGCGAATTATCTGATGAAAATCGGCTTTGTGCAAGGGTGCTCTCCCGGCCACCGAGCTGGTCACAGCCGGCCAAACTTCTTCACCGCCTCGACGATCGACTTCATCTGCTCGATCACTGCATACATCGAATGCTCCTTGTAGTCCATCTGCTGTGCCAGGGCGAGCACTTCCTGGGCACGATCCCGCGGAACTACTACGACGCCGTCGCTGTCCGCAGTGACGATGTCGCCCGCGTTGACGGCAACTCCATCGCAGGTTATAGGAATCTGCGAGCCAGCGAATCGATAGTGATGTACGGACGTGGACGGCACGATGCCGGTTGCGTAGACCGGGAACCCGATCTTGCGCAGATAAGCCACGTCCCGCACACCTCCGTCAATGACTGCGCCGGTGTAGCCGCGCGCGGCCATGGCCGTTCCCATTAATCCGCCCATGCCCGCAATATCGGCTCCATCCTCAACCACCATCACATATACAGAATCCGTGGAACCGTCATCGATGGCTTTCAGCATCCCGTTCAACGCGGCGGGGTCGGTGTTGCCCTCGTCTTTCTTGAGTAGAACCGTCCTCGCGAAACCGGCGAACTTCGACGTGAAGATGGGTTGCATGCGATGGCTCATGTACATACGCTTGCCGGTCAACTGCTCCAGCGCGTCTGAGACAGAAGCTACCTCTACGCGGCGGAAGTCCGCGATCAAGTTGCGATCCGTCTGCGGCCCGTTCGTTTCCTGAGCCGAAGCTGCATGAAGAACTCGGGTTCCCTGGAAACCAGCCCACACTACGCCCAAGCAAGCAATCAAAGCGGTGACGATACCGGACTTTACCCAGCCGCTGAACCTGTACATTGCACCCTCCGCAGAGTCTGTCGTGGGCGGACTCTAACACTGTTTCGGGCTGGGTGGAAGAGGTTATTCGAAATCTGGGACTCAAACATGTTTCGCAGTGGCGGGCAGGGCTGGGGTAACAATTCATTTCAGGATAGGAACAGCATTTCGTTCCGATGTCACACCCATCCAAAACTTAGGGTTGACATGCTTGCTGAGTTGAGATAAACCCTCAGTCCAGTATTTTGTTCGACTTCCAAGTTTCGAGTTGAAACTTTCACTAGATGAAAACAAAGAGCTGACCGGTCTCGAATCAGCCGGCACCTATTCAACGAGGGATCAGCTATGCGTAACCATTTGTGCGTTGCTCTTGAGGTATTCGTGATGGTGATTTTCGCGGTCGCGATCGCGTCAGCGAGCATCACCGGCAGCATCTCCGGTGTCGTCAGCGACGCCTCGGGCGCAGTCATTTCGGGCGCTTCCGCGGTTGCGACCAACACTCAAACCGGGGTGAAGTCATCCGTCACAACCGACACGAAAGGTTTCTACAATCTGGCGACGCTGGCGGTTGGCACCTATGACCTGGAAATCAGCAAGCCCGGCTTCAAGACCTACCGGCAAACAGGATTGGTCATCGACGCCAACTCGGCGCTTCGGGCCGATGCCACTCTGCGGGTGGGCGCCATCAATGAAACGGTCGAGGTTAACACCCAGGCAGCGCAGGTGGAGACGGAGAGCACGCAGATGGGCGAGGTGATCTCTGGCGACAAGATGACCTCCGTCCCTCTGAACGGTCGCTCCTACATTGATCTGTTGGCATTACAGCCCGGAGTTTCTCCCTATCAAAACCTCGACACGACTTCGGGAGTGGGCGCAACCACTGTCTCCGGCGACATCACGAACGGAACGCAGTCGGTCAACGGAGGCCGTCTCGGTTCGAACGGTTTCATGGTGAATGGTGCGAATGCTGAAGAGGGCGTTCACAACGGTGCCGCGATGATTCCGAATCTCGACTCCATCTCAGAGTTTCGCATCATCACCAACAACTTCGACGCGGAATATGGAAACTTCAGCGGCGGCCAGATCAATGTCGTCACCAAGTCGGGAACGAATACATTTCACGGGGACGTATTCGAGTTTCTCCGCAACACCGACTTCGACGCGGCCAACTACTTCACGGGCCGCGGCGACTTTAAACAAAATCAGTTTGGCGGAACCATCGGCGGGCCGATAAAGAAAGACAAGATTTTCTTTTTTTCCGACTATCAGGGAACCAAACAGATCCTCGGTCAATCACAAAGCTTTCCCGTTCCCTCAACCGCAGATCGCGGGGGCAATCTAGCCGATGAAGCTGGTAGTCTGACCGGTACGGTGAATGGGAGTTATTTCGCCGGCATTCTGAACGCACGCATGGGGTTGCCGGCAGATACGATAACTAGCGGCGAGTCCTATTACACGGACGCTTCTTGCTCACCTACGAACACAACCGATCCTTGCGTTTTCGCCAATGCATTTATTCCGCAGGCGGCATGGGATCCTGTCGCAATCAATACTCTGAAGTACATCCCCCAACCCACTCCCGGAATCCTTCTTGACGGAGGTCCAGCTTTTGAGACCGCTGCCTATAACGGAACCTTGACCGACAACAAAGGCGGAATCCGGCTGGATGTAAATACGCATTTCGGCACATTATTTGGGTACTACTTTTTCGACCAGTTCTACACGCTCTCCCCCTACATGCAAGGCATCAACATTCCAGGGTTCAGTGGCGCCAACCAGGGTCGCAGCCAGATGTTAAATCTGGGCCTGACGACGACCATCAACAGTTCCACCGTCAACGACGTTCGTTTCGCGTGGGTGCGAGACGTTAACCACACTGGGATCCCAAGCGAAGGAGCTGGAGTCTCCCTGAGTTCCCTGGGTTTCAATACACCGTGGAATAACACAGGGGGAATTGGCAATGTCAATCCGGCTCTGGTGGGAGTTCCCTCTTTCTTTTTCAACAATTATGAGTTTGGGCTTCCGCAAGACACTTTGAATCAATACAACAACACAACCCAGATTCTCGACAACTTCACGAAAATCGTCGGTACTCACACTTTCCAGTTCGGCGCCAATTTCCATTACAACCAGATCAACGAGCGCAACTACGACGACCCGAACGGGGCATTTGGATTCAATGGTTCTGAGACGGGCGTCGACTTTGCCGATTTCCTGATCGGCGCCCCGTATACTTTCACCCAAGCTAGCCAGCAACTGCTGGACTCGCGCGGCAAATATTTTGGTGTCTATGCGCAGGACAGCTGGCGCGCCAAGCCGACTGTGACGATCAATTACGGCCTGCGCTACGAGATCATGACGCCGTGGTATGACACGCAGAACAAACTAGAGACGGCCATCCCTGGCGAGCAGTCCAGGGTTTTCCCCACCGCTCCGCTGGGGCTGGTCGTTCCGGAAGATCCGGGCGTGCCGCGAACTTTGTCTCCCATTAAGTACGACAATTTTGCCCCCAGAATCGGAATCGCTATTGCGCCGAATGTAAGCGAAGGGTTGCTCGGAAAACTTCTGGGTGGGCCGGGCAAAAGCAGTATCCGTGCGGGTTACGGCATCTTCTTCAACGCGATTGAGGACGCCACGGGTTTTGTTGAAGTCGGGGACGCGCCGTATGGCTTGTATTTTGCCGACCCGGACCTCACACTGCTGGCATCGCCATATATTGTCCGTACCGACGGTCAGAATCAGGGGCCGAAGTTCCCTTTCACATTCCCTCCCCCGAACTCCTCGCCCAGCAACCCCGATACGACATTTAATTGGGGGCAAGCCATTCCTGTCGACGGCTCAGATTATTTCTATCCGAAAAACGTAGTCCCGTACGTCGAGGAGTTTGAGCTATCGCTGCAGCGTCAGATTCGATCGTCCACGGTCATTACCGCCAGCTACGTTGGCTCGGTCGGCCGACACCTGTTGACGTTTGAAGACGCCAACCCGGGCAATCCAGCCGTGTGCCTGTTCTTGGATTCGATGGTAAACCCGGGTAATGTGAGCACCAGCAGTCCATCTTCGTGCGGTCCATTTGGCGAGGACCCAAGTGCGGCGACGCCCATACAACTGGCCCCCGGGGTAACAGTTCCTGGGTATCCTGGGGTCACTTCGTTTGCTACTACTCGGCTGATCAGCGGACTGGGGACGCCGACGGCAGATAACTTCGGCAGCAATCCCTTCATGGAAACCGTTGCCAGTTCCAGCTTCAACTCGCTGCAGATCAGCGTCAAGCACAACCAGAAGTACGCCAATTTTCTGCTCGCCTACACTTACGAAAAATCCATCGACAACGGCTCGACCTCGTTCGACGCCACCAGCCCTTACAATTCCCGACGGAGCCGCGGCCTGTCGGTTTTTGATGTCCCCCAAGATCTAACCCTGAGCTACACAGTGCAATTGCCCTTTAACAACCTGACCGGCAACTCCTATAAGAGACTGACGGCAGGCTGGGCGCTCTCGGGAATCACGACGTTTGCCAAAGGACTGCCTGTCCAGCTCAGTGAAAACGACGATCGGTCACTTACTGGAACCTCTTCGGACACAGTGGACGAGCCCAGTTACGCCAACAATGGCAGCAAGCTGATCATCAACCGTAATCCGCGTTCCGGGCAGCCTTACTTCAACCCCTTCAGTCCCATTAATCCCAACGTTCCCGGCAGTCCGGGCTATTTCGTTCCCGAACCTCTCGGGCAGGTTGGCAACGCAATGCGCCGTTACTTTAGTGGACCCGGCCTCAATAACTTCGACATGGCACTGCTGAAGGACACACATATTACGGAATCGGTGCAGCTGCAGTTCCGGGCTGAGGCCTTCAACGTCTTCAATCACGCACAGTTTACATTCCTCACGCCAACGGGCAGCATGCCCGGAGGGCTCATTAACAATACTGGCCCGGGCGGCTTCGGGTATGTCACCTTTGCCAACAATCCACGCATCATGCAGCTCGCTCTTAAAATTCTGTTCTAGCCTGGTCTGATGGTGTTAACTTACAGGTTATTTTGCGGCGTGCGAGTGGCACTGCTGGTGCTATGCGCCGGCGGTGTCCTCGCGTTTGCGCAAGCCACGCCAAGCCGTCAGCCGAAACCTACGACCGATTCGGCGCGGGGAAAACAAAGTTTCGCTGGGGCATGTGCGGGATGCCATGGGCTAGACGGAAAAGGTGGCGAGCGTGCCCCAAATATCGCCGACAGGCCCAGCTTGCAGCGGCTTTCTGACGCCCAACTCTTCCACATCATCCAGAACGGGATACCGGGAACCGGTATGCCGGCATTCCACTCACTGGAAAGTACTCAAATCAAGACTCTGGTGGCCTATCTGCGGACACTGCAGGGGACGAAACGAGCCGTCCATCTGCCCGGTGATCCCGAACGCGGAAAGGCGCTTTTCTCTGGCAAAGGGGGCTGCACCCAATGCCATATGATTGCGGGCGAGGGCGGATTTATCGCCTCCGATTTGTCTGAATACGCCCGCACGCACGATCTGGCGGAGATTCGAAGCACGATCACCAATCCCGCAAGCGGCAACAGACCGGTGAAGCTCGTAACAGTGTCCCTTCGCCGCGGCGACAAGTTCTCGGGCAGGGT
>JASHPH010000266.1 GCA_030038255.1 Candidatus Sulfotelmatobacter sp.
TACACCATGGTGTGAAGTAGATCACCGGACTTACTGATTGGGCGTCCGCTCCCTTCGCACGAAGGGAGTTCGAACTAGTAATCATGGTCGACGTTGCGATCGAAGAGATGGTTGGGTCGGACCGAGTTCCGTCCCGCAAAGATTACAAGGCGAGCCTTGGAAATGGGTTTGGCATTTTTCTCAACTAGAGCGAAATGACGCTCTTCTCCGAGTGCTCGCGGAGGTGTGCACAAAACAAACTTGACCGGGCCGACATTGTTAGAGATGGTGTAATGGCAGCACAGCACCCTGTCAAGGTCGCAGGTGAGGGTTCGAATCCCTCCAGGTCCATTCCTTCATGCTGAAGGACTGTCTCTCAGGGACAAGTGGAGGGTCTGCGGACAGGGTGCGACTCTCCTCAAAGTAACTTGATTTCTGGCGACGATTGTATCGATAATAGCTGTGTGACCTTGACAGGGTGCTGAATATCAGCATTCGCGAACGGCCTCGGGCTTCCGAGGCCGTTTGCATTCTCCGAACGAATGCGGCACCCGGTAAGATGTCCTAAACGGCTCTGCTACTTTCTAGCAAGAACAGCGGGAAGTGCGGTGCCCGCACATGACATAATTGGCGAACTATGGCGCGCTTAAGAGACTTTGCGAAGAAGTTCGGAATCAAGTCGCCCTACTTCCACCAACGCCAGAAATTGGAAGAGGCGATAAAAACTGGCCGTCTCGCGCCTTATTGTGGCCTCGAACGATACTCTGATGAAGTCGGAAAAGTCCTGGGCTCCGACTCGCTTGATGCCGCAGAAATCGCCATTGCAATCGAAGAGTATGGCAGGCCCATGCGAACCATTGGCGAACTATTGCGGATGCTTGAGGAACTCGACGGGGAACACACGAGCGAGACTCGTTAGTTCAGGAAATACTGCCGATACAACGTATCTCTCTGCGCCGGTCTGAATCCCGCATCGCGGATGATGCGCCGCAACTCTTCTTCCGTCGTGCAATTCGACACGCCGGCGGCCTTCACGACGTTTTCTTCCAGCATCACCGAGCCGACGTCGTTTCCGCCGAAGCGCAGGCCCATCTGGCAGACCTTCAGTCCCTGGGTCACCCAACTCGATTGCACATTGAGAAAGTTCGAAAGATACAGCCGCGAGATGGCCAGCGTCTTCAGGTACTCGACCGCCGTGGCTTCGTCCCAGTGGCGACCGCCGAGCGCTGTGTTCGCCGGCTGGAACGCCCACGGGATGAACGCCGTGAATCCGCCAGTCTCCTCCTGCAGATCGAAAATCCGCTGGAAATGGTTGATACGGTGCTCGTACTTTTCGCCGACGCCGAACATCATGGTGGCGGTGGTGCGCATGCCGATCTGGTGGGCGGTGCGGTGCACGTTGATCCAGTCGTCGGTGAGGCACTTCAGCCGCGCGATTCGGTAGCGGACTTCGTCGTCGAGAATTTCCGCGCCGCCGCCAGGGATGGAATCAAGGCCGGCATCGCGCAGGCGGAGAATGGTGTCACGAATCGAAAGCCCGCTGTACTCGGCAATCGCGATGATCTCCGAGGCCGAATAGCAGTGCAAATGCACCTTAGGGAAGCGCTCTTTGATGCCGCGCAGCATTTTTTCGTGCCAGTCAATCTTGAGGTCGGGATGCAGCCCGCCCTGCATGAGCACACCGGTGCCGCCGAGTTCCACCGTCTCGCGAATCTTGTCGTAAATTGTGTCGAAGTCGAGGATGTAGCCTTCCTTCGCCGCCGGTCCCTTGAGCGGGCGGTAGAACGCACAGAAGGTGCAGTACTCGGTGCAGAAATTGGTGTAGTTGATGTTGCGGTCGATGATGTAGGTGACCACGCCCTCGGGATGCAGCTTGCGGCGCACGGCGTCGGCTTCCATACCAATGCCGATCAGGTCATCGGACTCGAACATCTCCAGGGCTTGGGCTTTGCTCAGGGACATGAGGATTCCACAGAACCCGTTATTTTAACAGCTCCGAACTGCGATCTTCCTCCAGAACCGATAGCACGATACTGCCCGCGGGAGTACCATTCTCGCCGGGGCGGAAAGGAATGCATCCATGAGTTCAGAGCGCACCTTGATTGCGGCGGTCGTGTTGCTCGCAGTGGGACTCGGCCTGATCTTCGGCTATACCCACGGCAGCGCGACTTTCAATGCCGCTTATGCGGTCTCCGGCACATTGCTGCAGGTGTCGATTAATACTGTCGGGTTACCGGCGATGGCGGGTTTTGTGGCGACCGTGCTAGGTACAGTTGTCCTCGTTGTGGCGTTCGTACAGGCGATTGTGGCGCAATCACTCTCGCGTAAAGTCCCGAAGCACGATAGACTGCCTCTATAAAGCGTTGGGTCCGTGCTGAGTTGCTAAAAGAGGTCGATTCATGAGCTGGCTGCAAAACAAGTTTGAGAAGAATTTTCTGATCTCGAGCGTTGATTACGTCTTCAACTGGGCGCGGAAGTCCGCGCTTTGGCCGATGACGTTCGGCCTGGCTTGCTGCGCCATCGAGATGATCG
>JASHPH010000020.1 GCA_030038255.1 Candidatus Sulfotelmatobacter sp.
GCTGGGGCTGTATCCGTGAGCGAAGTCGACTTCGGCGCCGAAGTGGCGGACGGGATTGAAGGCGCCCGAGATTTCGAATCCGTTGAGCGGGGCGGAAACCCACGGGCCGCTGTAATCGGCGTAAATGCCGTAGCCGAGGCGGGAGAATCCGCCGAAGACCACGATCTGATCGTTCTGTGCAAAGCCGAGCGGCGAAAGAGAAAACAGGACGGTACTGAGCAGCAGGAGAAACCTCGGTTTCATGACCAGTTCCTTCGCGGTTCGGTTTTGATCTTGCTTGTCTTGGCCTTAGGTTCGAGACTGCGGCGGCCACCCCTCGCGGCTTTGCACCGTATCCACCGCAGCTATAAGATCATCAGAAGCATACAATCCTTTGGCGGTTGCCCCAAACATTCGTTCTTGATGGAGCAGTGCGGCTAGAATGGATGAAAGCCGGTTGACGAAACCGGACTGACGAGGAAACGAAGAGGTAATCCGTGCGGCGAACTGGCGAACCCATGACGTTGAGCCTGCCCCCGTTCACACGGGCGGTGACGTGGCTGCTGGGCATCAATACGAGCGTTTTTCTGCTGATGGAGCTGCTGGGAATGGCGCGGCTGCCGATCGTTGGGTACATCTTCGACTACCTTGCGCTGACGCCGACAATGGTGGTTCACGGGTTTATCTGGCAATTGGTCACGTACAGCGTGTTGCATGCGGGCGTGATGCACTGGTTCGGGAACATGCTGGGCCTATGGATGTTCGGCTCGGCGATTGAGAGCGCGTGGGGCACGCGGCGGCTGGTGGAGTTGTACCTGGTCGGGGTGGTCGGCGCGGCGGTGACGACGGTTGCGTTGTCGTACGCACACATTTTGGGCAATCCGCTGCAGCCGACGGTGGGCGCTTCGGGCGGCGTGTTCGCGATTCTGATCGCGTTTGGAATGTTGTTCGGCGATCAGGAAATCATGATGATTCCCTTCCCCTTCCTGATCAAGGCGAAGTATTTTGTCGGGATCCTGATTGCGGTAACGCTGGCTCTGGCACTGGGCGGTGGCGGGAACGTGGCGTATGTGGCCCATCTCGGCGGACTCTTCTTTGGCTGGCTCTATGTGCGGCGCGGGCCGCGCCGGGCGATGGCGAACGTGGGGCTGATGGAGCGCTACTACGGCTGGAAGAATTCCTATTACCGCTGGAAGCGGCGGCGGGCGGCGAGGAAGTTCGAAGTTTACATGCGACAGCACGACCGCCAGGTGCACTTCGACGAGCACGGTAACTACATTCCTCCTGAGGACGACCAGCGCAAGGGCAATGGCGGCGGGAAGTCGGGGTGGGTGAATTGAACTGGCCGTTCCGGCAGACGCTCGCTGCGCTCGCACTGCTTGCACCGTGATTTGGCTGATAAAAATCCCGCTCGTGATCTTGGTAGGCGCTTGGGCGATTTGGCTATACTCTACGCCCCACGCCGAGGTTATCTTGACCATCAAACGAGTATGGGAGAGAATACGAGGCAGCGGCGGGCAGAATTAGGTTCTCTGTCCTCGTTCGCGCTTTTCTGGCGACGGATCCGCAGGAGCGCCAGGCCAGTTAGATAGGTCCTTCACTGCGCTCAGGATGACGGCTCAAAGAATTTGGCGAATTCGGAAAAGATCAGTTGCGGCAGCTCTTCTCTTTTGGCTTTCCCTTTGAATCCCAGGTCGTGACCGGCGCCCTCGACCGGCAGCAATTTCCTTCTTGCCGGAATCATCTTCAGAGCGCGCTCCATTTCGGAGATTGTGCCGAAAGCGTCGTGGGTGCCGTGAACGAATAGCGTGGACGTATGGAGGCTGGGGAGATGTTGCGTGCGCTGCTGTTCGGGGCGGCGCGGGGGATGCAGGGGATACGACATCAGCAGCAGACCGGCGACCAGGTCAGGCGATTCGGCGCAGAGCATGCTGGATTGGCGTCCGCCGTATGAGTGGCCGCCGAGGAAGATCTTGCGTTCCCACCCTTGTCGCAAAGAGCGCGACAAGGATGGGCCACCCGTCGGATCGTTCTTGTCGGATTGGGGAAATTCCCCACCCTGTGGCAAAGAATGCGACAAGAGCCTGCCCTGAGCAAGCGAAGCGCGCCGAAGGGGTGAGGCAGCCACGTGTTGCTGAGGATTCCCACTTCTCGCAAAGTCGGCGAGAAGTGGGGCACCCATGTTCATCTTCACTGCTTCGAGGGCGTGTTTCAGGCCGGCGCGGTCGCGGGCGGCGTCGGCGGGGCCGGGAGGGCCGAAGGATCGCGCCTGGCGATAGGGCAAGTCGCAGCGCAGGACGGTGAATCCGGCGGCGGTGAAAGTTTCGGCGAGGGAGACCAGGAGCGGTGCCTGCGCATTCGAGCCGGCGCCGTGCGTGAGGACGAGCGCGGCGCCGTTGGGCGTGTCGGGAGTGTGCAGAAATCCGCGGACGTGCGGGTCGACTGCGTTATCGGCGAAGGCGCGAAGGGGGGCGATGGGCAAGACGACATTCTAAATCGTGCTGCGTGACGAGCAGACGGCGGGATCTACAATCTCAATTTGGAGCGGGCACTTCGAATCGCAGCGTCGAGTTTTGGGAACTCCTTTACTCCGGACGCGATGCGGTAGCGCGCAATCTCGCGCCAGTGGCGCACTGCAGAGGTGGTGAGTGTGGCGTGGAGAGTCTCACGGGCCCCACTGGCAAACCACCCCTTGTAGTCCTCCGTGCCGAGGCCTAAGTCAATGGCGTTCAAGGTGTTCGTTTCGCAGGCCGCAGTCACAATTTTTCCGAGCAGACAGTACCCTGGTGAGTTGTCGCGCCAGCGCATGTCAAACGTTGTCTGGTAGAGGAACCAGCTTCCGTTGAATTGAAAGCCATAACTCCACGCAGCCGGCTGTTCGCCGACCATCAATCTGGTCAAAGTTACGATGCCGGTGCCGGAGAATCTCCTGGCAAGTTCCTCAAGAAGAAATCGTCGTTCGGGCGCACAGAGAATGCTGACGCGCTGCAGCGCGCGATAGCGGGCCACGTGAGCTGCGACGAACTCCGGAAGTGCGGGCTGGATCTCGGTCCAGGACCGAAGATACTTCAACGTCACTGGTCCTTCGCGCTCCAGAGTCCGCAGGCACTTGCGGAGCTGCCGCTTGCGCGACACTTTCGTGTACAGCTCCTGGCGATGTGCCCCAGAGCCCAGCTCGATCCGCGGGCACACGTATGCGGGCCGGATGTAGAGGTAAAAACCGTGCTTCCGGGCTGCCGACTCAAGGGCGGAGGAGGTTGCCGAATCTTGCGGCAAATTAGCGAGCACGAGACTGCTCACCTTCAGTTTGTGAAGCTCGGCCAGAACCGCCCCGACAAACTCTTTCCGCCGTCGTGGGTGACTCAGGAAATCACAGTAGTCGGCGGTCGAACCGGCAAGGAAGCTCACGTTTTGCTCTCCCAAATCCAGGGCCAAACTCGCCACTCCGATCAGATCATCATCGTCATAGCCGAGGCAGAGCAAAGGCCTGGGGGAAGGCCGAAAGGCAGACCGGAACGCAGACTGGACGGCGAGAGCCCACTCGCAAGTGTAGAAAACTTCTGGTCGCTTCATCTGCAAGGCCAAACCGTTCCAGCGCCGTAGCAGGGATGAGTCTTCGGGGATTTCTCTGAGGAGAACTATTCGCAAAACAGTGCACCAATGCCTTTCCAGCCTGGAGGGTGGGGCAATCGAATTTTCTTAAGCCTGCCGCGCAGTCGCGTGCTGCTTCCGTTTCCCGCAGGTGATGTCCTAGCGCTGCGTTGATGACTGATGGCGGACAGCCGCGGATCATCTTGTGAATGCAACCGCAAGACCTACGACGATCAGAACTACCGCTAGAGTTCCAAGCCATTTCTTTAGAGAAGCATCGACGGACTTGGATAACTGCCACTGCATTCGGTACTGCCCCCCTCCTCCCCCTCTTGCCCGATTTTCCATTAGCCCGGCCGGTACCTCTTTACCACTCTTATTCCCTGTTACGAAATCCGAACTGAGCGGCGCAGTATTCGGAGACTATCGCTTTCCCTAGTTTCTAATGCAGACTTCAGACACCCCTTGTTACGAAATCCGAACTCAGCAGCGCAATATTCGGAAACTACCGCTTTTCTAGTTTTCAACGCAGATTTCAGAACCACGTCCGCGCGATGTCAGAGTCGGCGGGGTTCAGGCCGGCTAACGCGAGCGTGGTTCGTCAGCGTTTGGCGCTTGTGAGGGGCACTTCGGCCAGCGTCTCGAAGACCTTAACGGGTTGAATCTCGTTGCCCAGGCGGGCCCAGCAGCGGAGCATGTCGGGATCTTCCTGAGCGGCGCGGCGGGCGTCCTCCGATTTCCAATAGCGCAGGAAAACATAGTTCGACTCGCGATCGCGATAGAGCAAGTCGCGGCCGTATCCCTTGGCGGAGACGATGGACATGAGTTCGCTGAGAGTGGCGAGCGATGCGGCCTCCATTTCGGGCACGGGTTTCCAGATGGCTACTGAAAGGATCTCCTGAGCCATAAATTGGAATTATAGCGCGGAAAAAATTCCAACCCTGTCGCAAAAGGCGTGACAAGAGTGGGTGACCGCGAAAGAACCTCAAGTGCGCTGCGCGCGCCGGGCGGACGAGGACGTCCGCCCCTACACGAACCCGCTTACTTGGTGCCGGCCTTTGATTGCTCTTTCAGCCGCGCGGAGACGCGGTCTTGCAGTTTGCGGAAGAAGGTTTGGACATCGGCGAACGTGGTCGTGGGGTCGTTGTTATAGTCCATCAGACGGTGGTGGTAGTTCTTTCGGTTCGGCGCGATCTCATCGATCACGAAACGAGCCTCCTGCATCGCCGCCCCACGATGCTCGAATTTGCCGGTTATGTCACTCGTAGCTTTTTCCAACGCGCAATAGAGGCTGAAAGTCTTGGCGTCGGCGGGGCAGACGCGTGTGTCGGAGCGGTTCCACTTCGATGGTGAGTCGAGGATTTGCTGCGCGCGCTGCACAATCCGCACGTCGTCCTGCGTCACGGGCGGCCGGGCATCTGGGTCGTCGGTCTTCGCAGTGTCTTGAGCGGCAAGCCGCGACGCGGGTAGGAGGGAGAAGAAAACCGAAACAGAAACGAGAATGGCTGCGGGAATCAGAAGTCGAGCTCTCTGCATCATAAGTCCGGCCTCCATGCGGTTCTTTTCAGACGCGGCGACAAGAGCTTTGGTTAGCGAGCCTTACGGCGACGCGGGCGCTGTCCCCCCAGAGTCACGCGCGCTGCGCGCGCGGGGCGGACGAATACGTCCGCCCCTACACGAACTGCACATGGTCGAGCTTCGCTCGACCGGACAGCTGATCACCCCGTCACGCCAAAACAGGGCGAGCCGGGGGCCCGGATCGAGGACGGCTGTCCCTACGTGGATTTCCTCGCTCCACGCTTCGAACGCACGATGCGGTTAGCTTCTTCCTTCGTGACGGTATGCAGGCGCATGAGGTTGGTGGAACCGGAGGCTTGGCGCGTTCCGGCGACTACGCCGAGAACATCGCCGGGCTTGAGTTGACGGTGGCGGAGAAGATGCTGCTCGGCCATCGTCACCATTTGCTCGGCTGAGCGCGCCTGGCGGCAGCGGACGGGATGAACTCCCCAATAGAGGTTGAGGCGATGGACGACCGGCACGATGTGCGTGAAGGCGAAGATTGGAGCGCGGGGGCGGTGCTTCGAGAGCATCCGCGCGGTGTTGCCGGTTTCGGTGAAGACGGCGATGGCGCCCATGGGCAGGTCTTCGGCGGAGTGGGCGATGGATTCGCAGATGGTTTCGGCGACGGAGAGGCGGCGGTGATTGCCGCGGCGGCGGAAGTGACTGAGGTCGCCCATGCTGCCTTCGGCTTCGACCACGATGCGCGCCATGATGGAAACGGATTCGCGCGGATATTTGCCGCTGGCGGTTTCGGCGGAGAGCATGACGGCATCGGAGCCGTCGAAAATGGCGTTAGCCACATCGCTGGTTTCGGCGCGGGTGGGGCGCGGATTCTCGATCATGGATTCGAGCATCTGCGTCGCGGTGATGACAGGCTTGCGCCATGCAGCGGCGCGCCGGATCACGTGCTTCTGAATGACGGGAACTTTTTCCGGCGCCATTTCGACGCCGAGATCGCCGCGGGCGACCATGACGCCGTCGGCGGCTTCGAGAATTTCCTCGAGATGATCGATGGCCTGCGGCTTTTCCAGCTTGGCTATGACGGGAATATGGCTGCGGCGGGCGGCGATGATTTGCTTACCGAGGGCGATGTCGGCAGCGGTGCGGACGAAGGAAAAGGCGACGGCATCGACGCCGTGCTTGAGGCCGAATTCGAGGTCCTTGCGATCTTTTTCGGTCAGCGCGGGGATGGAGAGTGCGACGCCGGGAAGATTGATGCCCTTGTGCTCGCCGAGCAGGCCGCCGTTGATGACTTCGCATTGCACATCGCGGCCGCGGACAGAGCGAACGCGCAGTTCGATCAGGCCGTCGGAGAGCAGGATGCGCGCGCCGGGCGAGAGTTCGCGGGCGAGGTCGGGGAACGTGGTTGAGATGCGCGTGGCCGTGCCGAGAATATTGTCAGGAGTGATGGTCACGACTGAGCCAGTCTTCAGCAGAACGGGCTCGTGGCCTTCGAGCAGGCCGGTGCGGATTTTGGGGCCTTGCAGATCCTGGAGGATGCAGACGGTGCGGCCTTCGCGCTTTGCGGCCCGGCGCAGGCGGGCGATGTTATGGGCGTGGTCTTCGTGCGTGCCGTGGGAGAAGTTGAGACGGGCGACGTCCATGCCGAGGCGGAGCAGGTCGCGCATGACGGCCTCCGTGTTGCAGGCGGGGCCGATGGTGCAGATGATTTTGGCGCGGCGGGAATTCAACGGTCCGCCTTGGCGCAGTTGATGGCCTTCAGTTCCTTCCCCAGCATGGCGCGCGGGAACAGCAGCGCGTTAAATTCGGCGCCGACGAGGATGGCGAGCGAAATTAAATACATCCAGACCAGCAGGGCCATAGCGACGCCCAGCGATCCGTAGATGGTGGCGAAACTGCCGAAGTGCTGCAGGTAGGAGCGAAAGCCGATGGTCACGGAGAACCACAAGACTGTGGCGAGCGTCGCGCCGGGGATCACGCTGTGCCACGGTTGCGTGCGCGGGACGGCGTGATGGTAGATCAGTGCGATGACGGCGATGCTGGTGAGGGTGGCGATGAGCCAGCGCATGCCTCCCCACATGAGAAGGATGTAGATGCTGAAGTCGGGATGGATGAGGGAGAGAATGCGCGTTTCGATCTTCGAGCCCAGGGCCACGAGCAGGGTGGCGAAGGTCATGGGGATGAGGGCGAAAATCACTAGCATGAAGGCAATCAGGCGTTCTTTGACCAGTCCCCAGGCTTTGGGCAGTTCGTAGCAGCGGCGGAAGCCGTCCATCCAGGAAATCATGACGCCGGAGGCGGTCCAGAGCGTGATGAGTGAGGTGGTGGTCAGCAGGCCGACGGGGTGCTGGGCCGCGCCCTTCAGATAATTCAGCGCGGTGGTGCTTCCGGCGGGGAGAATGCTGCCTAGGGCGTAGGAAATTTCGCGCAGATACGGGCCACCTTTGCGCCAGTTCGCGAGACCCGAGCCGAGAATCAGCAGGACGGGGAAGAACGTGAGGATTGAGGAATAGGCCGAGGCTTTGGCGGTGGCGAACGCGTCGTGCACGAAGGCGCGCCAGATCGACAGTCGGAAAAGGCGGAAGAAGCGGAGCATCAGCTGACTAAGCTTAGGGCCGGGAGGCACCGGGCGCAAAGAGGGAAGTGGAGCAGGTTCCTCGATACGCACTTGCTGGGGGGTAGCCATCGTTTAGTCGGGAGGTTGAAACTCCCCACCCTGTCGCAAAGAGCGCGACAAGGGTGGGGCAACCTTGGGTTCCGAGTTATGCCGGTTCCGCCGGGAGTTCGGCGCCGATTTCTTCGTTCTCGCCCTCGTGACGCATCATTTCGAGAGCGCGCTCGGCTTCCTCGTAGGCGGCTGAGACTTCCGCCTGCACCTTGGCAGCGGCCTCTTCCATTTCTGGCGAGAGGCGGACGTTGCGGTAGTACTCCATGCCGGTTCCGGCAGGGATGAGGCGGCCGACGATGACGTTCTCCTTCAGACCGCGCAGGTGATCGACCTTGCCGTTGATCGAGGCTTCGGTGAGCACGCGCGTGGTCTCCTGGAACGACGCTGCCGAGATGAACGAGTCGGTGGAGAGCGACGCCTTCGTGATGCCGAGAAGCAGCGGACGGCCCGTGGCCGGCTTGCCGCCTTCCTTGATCACGCGCTCGTTCTCCTCGCGGAACGCGAACTTGTCGAGCTGTTCCTCGAGCAGGAATCGCGTGTCGCCGACGTCTTCGACTTTCACCCATCGCATCATCTGGCGGACAATCACTTCGATGTGCTTGTCGCTGATGTTGACGCCCTGCAGCCGGTAGACTTCCTGGATTTCATTCACCAGGTAAGCCTGCAGCTCTTTTTCGCCGAGCACGGCCAGGATGTCGTGCGGGTTGAGCGGGCCGTCCATGAGCGGTTCGCCGGCCTTGACGCGCTCGCCTTCCTGCACGTTGATGTGAACGCCGCGCGGAACCGAATATTCTTTTTCGGTGCCGTTGTCGGCCGTCACGTAGAGTTTGCGCTGACCTTTCGAAACCTCGCCGAACTTCACTGTGCCATCGATCTCGCTGATGACCGCGGTTTCGTGCGGCTTGCGGGCCTCGAACAGTTCGACCACGCGCGGCAGACCGCCGGTGATATCTTTCGTTTTGGTGGTCTCGCGCGGAATCTTGGCCAGCACGTCGCCCGGGTTGACCGCGTCGCCGTCCTGCACCATCAAGTGCGCGCGCGAGGGCATCAGGTAGCGCTTGCTGCCCTTGCCGCTCTTGACCACAATCGCAGGCTGGCGCTTCTCGTCGGGAGAATCGCCGACCACGTGCCGCGACAAGCCGGTGACTTCGTCCACTTCTTCGTGGAGCGTGATGCCTTCCTGCAGGTCTTTGAACTGCGCGGCGCCGCCGATTTCGGTCAGGATGGCGAAGGTGTACGGATCCCACTCGACCAGCACCTGCCCGAGCGTGACTGGATCGCCCTCATTGACCTTGACTTTGGCGCCGTACACGACCGAGTAGCGCTCGCGTTCGCGGTTCTTCTCGTCGACGACCGCGATCGAGCCCTGGCGGTTCATGACGACCAGATCGCCAGTCTTGGCTTTGACTGTCTGCAATCCGATGAAGCGCACGTTGCCGTTGTTCTTGGCTTCGAGGCGCGACTGCTCGGAGACTCGCGATGCCGTACCGCCGATGTGGAAGGTACGCATGGTGAGCTGCGTTCCGGGCTCGCCGATGGACAGAGCCGCGATGACGCCGACCGCTTCGCCAAGTTCGACGAGGCGTCCGGAGGCCAGATTGCGGCCGTAACACATGACGCAGACGCCGCGCTTCGATTCGCAGGTGAGTACGGAGCGAATCTTGACGCGCTCGATGCCGGCGGCCTGAATCGCGCCGGCGAGGTCTTCGGTGATTTCCTGGTTGATGTCGACGATGACGTTGCCGTCATAGTCTTTGATTTTTTCGAGCGAGACGCGGCCGACGATGCGGTCGCGCAGCGGCTCGATAATTTCGCCGGCTTCCACGATTCCGGAGACAAAGATGCCGTCGACCGTGCCGCAATCGTATTCGCTGATGATGACGTCCTGCGCGACGTCGACCAGGCGGCGAGTCAGATAGCCGGAGTCGGCCGTCTTGAGCGCCGTGTCGGCGAGTCCCTTACGGGCGCCGTGGGTCGAGACGAAGTATTCGAGCACGGTCAGGCCTTCACGGAAGTTTGCCGTGATCGGCGACTCGATAATTTCACCGGAAGGCTTGGCCATCAGGCCGCGCATGCCGGAGAGCTGGCGAATCTGCTGCTTCGATCCGCGAGCGCCGGAGTCAGCCATGACGTAAATCGGATTGAGTTCGCCTTCCTTGTCGCGCTTCTGCATTTCACCGAACATTTCGTCGGCGACTTTTTCCGTGATCGCCGACCAGATTTCGATGACCTTGTTGTAGCGCTCGCCGTTGGTGATGGCGCCGTCGAGATACTGCTGCTGCACGTTGACGACCTGTTTTTCGGCGTCGCGGACTAGGATTTTCTTGTTGTCGGGGATGACCATGTCGTCGATGCCGATGGACAAGCCGGCGCGGGTCGCGAAGCGGAAGCCGAGCGACTTGACTTCGTCGAGCATCTTGACCGTGGTCTCGAGACCGAACTTCAGGTAGCCGTAGTTGACCAGCGCGCCGATGCCTTTCTTCTTGAGCAAGCCGTTGATATACGGCATGCCTTCAGGAAGATGATCGTTCAGGATGGCGCGGCCGACGGTGGTGTTGATGAACGCGCGCTCGACCTGCACGGGCTCGGTGTGAATGATGTCCTGATCATCGTAGGCGGTGGTCAGGTCGATCAGTTCGCCCGAGTAGCGCAGGCGGATGGGCGAAAGTGTTTCCACTTCGCCGGTATCGAGCGCCATCAGCACTTCTTCGATGTTGGCAAAGGCGCGGCCTTCACCCTTCGCGCCGGGCTTCGCCTTGGTCAGGTAGTAGAGGCCGAGCACCATGTCCTGCGTGGGCACGGTGATGGGCTGGCCAGAGGCAGGCGAAAGAATGTTGTGCGAGGCCAGCATCAGGACGCTCGCTTCGACCTGCGCTTCCGGAGACAGCGGAATGTGAACCGCCATCTGGTCGCCGTCGAAGTCGGCGTTGAACGCCGTGCAGACCAGCGGGTGAATCTTGATGGCCTTGCCTTCGACGAGCACCGGCTCGAACGCCTGAATGCCGAGGCGGTGCAGCGTGGGGGCACGGTTGAGCAGGACGGGGTGGTCTTTGATCACCTCTTCCAGGATGTCCCACACGATGGGCTCCTGCTGCTCGACCATTTCCTTGGCCTGCTTGATGGTGGTGACGTTGCCCGTCTGCTCAAGCCGGTGATAGATGAACGGCTTGAACAGTTCGAGCGCCATTTTCTTGGGCAGGCCGCACTGATGCAGCTTGAGCTCGGGGCCGACCACGATGACGGAACGGCCGGAGTAGTCGACGCGCTTGCCGAGCAGGTTCTGGCGGAAGCGTCCCTGCTTGCCTTTCAGCGTGTCGGAGAGCGACTTCAGCGGACGGTTGTTGGCGCCGCGCAGCACGCGGCCGCGGCGGCCATTGTCGAACAGGGCGTCGACGGCTTCCTGCAGCATGCGTTTTTCGTTGCGCACGATGACTTCGGGCGCGTGCAGGTCCATCAGCTTCTTCAACCGGTTGTTGCGGTTGATGACGCGGCGATAGAGGTCATTCAGATCGGACGTGGCGAAGCGGCCGCCATCGAGTGGAACCAGCGGGCGGAGCTCGGGTGGAATGACGGGGATGACGTCGAGGATCATCCAGTGCGGCTTGTTGCCGCTCTTACGGAAGGCCTCAACGACTTTCAGGCGCTTGGTGTACTTGAGCCGCTTCTGCAGCGAGCTCTCGTTCTTCATCTTCTCGCGCAGTTCGGTGGCGAGGCCGTCGGTGTCGGTGCGCTTGAGCAGTTCCTTGATCGCTTCCGCGCCCATCATGGCCTTGAAGCCGGCGGGGCGGTACTGCTGATCGAGTTCGCGGAACTTCGCTTCGTCCTTGATAACCTCGCGCTCTTTCACCGGAGCGTCGCCAGGTTCGACGACAACGTAGGCTTCGAAGTAGAGCACGGACTCAAGATCGCGCAGGGAAATATCGAGCAGGTGCCCGATGCGGCTGGGCAGTCCTTTGAAGAACCACACGTGCGAGCAGGGCGAGGCCAGCTCGATGTGGCCGAGGCGCTCGCGGCGCACTTTGGAGAGCGTAACTTCCACGCCGCACTTGTCGCAGATCACGCCGCGGTGCTTCATGCGTTTGTATTTGCCGCAGAGGCACTCCCAGTCGGTGACCGGGCCGAAAATACGGGCGCAGAACAGGCCGTCGCGCTCCGGCTTGAAGGTGCGGTAGTTGATGGTCTCGGGCTTCGTTACCTCGCCGTGCGACCAGCTCCGGATTTTCTCCGGTGAAGCCAGACTGATGCGAATGGCGTCGAAGTCCGCGATCACATTTGCCATTTCGAATGGGCTCGAACGAAACAAGGTGTTCCTCCGATTTCCTCGGCTGTGTCGTCGCCGCTCACGGGCCCGAAACCAGTGGCTGGTGGCCAGTGGTTAGTGACTAGTTTTTTGGCCGAAGGCTCGGGGCCGAAACCCTCGGACCGCTTCTCTTCCAAATCTTTTTTCGAGACGAACCGGCTGAGTGAGTGGTCAGGCTTTCACCAGCCACTGACCGCTAACTACCAGCCACTATTTCTTAATCCGCTGCTGCGCTGGCCGCGGGCTTTCTGTCTCCGGCCTTGATCAACTCCACATCGAGGCAGAGCGACTGCAGCTCGCGGATCAGTACGTTAAACGATTCGGGCACTCCGGGCTCCATGGCGGCTTCGCCCTTGACGATGGCCTCGTAAATCTTGGTGCGGCCGTAAACGTCGTCGGACTTCGCCGTCAGCAGCTCCTGCAGAATGAACGCCGCGCCGTAGGCTTCGAGCGCCCAGACTTCCATTTCGCCGAAGCGCTGTCCGCCGAACTGGGCTTTACCACCAAGCGGCTGCTGGGTGATGAGCGAGTACGGCCCGATGGAGCGCGCGTGAATCTTGTCGTCGACCAGGTGCGACAGCTTCAGCATGTAGATGTAGCCCACGGTGACGGGCTGTTCGAACTTCTCGCCGGTCATGCCGTCGCGCAAGCAGGTTTTGCCCGAGGTCGGCAGGCCGGCGTGCTCGAGCAGTGCCTTGATCTCGCCCTCTTTCGAGCCGTCGAACACGGGCGAACCCATGAACACGCCCTTGGTCAGCGTGGGTGCTACGGATTCGAGTTCCTCGTCGGACATTTCCGAGATGGTGTCGGCGAGCTGCGAGTCCTTGAAAAGCGCCTTCAACTCGCGGCGAATCGCTTCCGTGCGCGTGTTCTCTTTGAGAATGTTCTTGATCTTCTCGCCCAACTCGAAGCCGGCCCAGCCGAGATGAGTTTCGAGAATCTGGCCCACGTTCATACGTGAGGGCACGCCAAGCGGGTTCAGAACGATTTCGACGGGCGTTCCGTCTTCGAGGTACGGCATGTCCTCTTCTGGCAGAATGCGCGCAATCACGCCCTTGTTACCGTGACGGCCGGCCATCTTGTCGCCCACGCTCAGCTTGCGCTTCATGGCGATATAGGCCTTGACCAGCTTGATCACGCCGGGCGGCAACTCGTCGCCCTTGGTGAGTTTTTCTTTCTTCTCGTTGACGATCTTCTTGAGCACGTCGATCTGGCGCGAGGTCATTTCCTCGATCTCGTCGATCTGCTCGTTGACCCGTGGGTCTTTGTCGGCGTACTTGATGCGCTTCAGGTTGCGGGTGGAGATACGCTCGATTTCGTCGCGCGTCAGGATGGCACCCTTGGTCAGCAGGCGCTTGTTGGTGCGCTCATCGTGCAGGTCGGCCTGCACTTCCTTGCCACCAAGAATATTCTCGAGACGCTTCAGGCGCTCGTCGGTCAGAATGCGGATTTCGTCCGACAAGTTCTTTTCGAGCTTCGCGATCTGCGAAGCTTCGATGGCCTTGGCGCGCTCGTCTTTTTCCTGGCCCTTGCGCGAGAAGATCTTTACGTCGACGATGACGCCCTCGATGCCCGGCGGGCAGTAGAGAGAGGCGTCGCGCACGTCGCCGGCCTTCTCGCCGAAGATGGCGCGCAGCAGCTTTTCTTCCGGCGTGAGCTGGGTTTCGCCCTTGGGCGTGACCTTGCCCACGAGGATGTCGCCCTGCTTAACGTTGGCGCCGATGCGGATGACGCCGGCTTCGTCGAGATTGCGCAGCATCGACTCGCTGACGTTGGGAATGTCGCGCGTGACTTCCTCAGGACCGAGCTTGGTGTCGCGGGCTTCGATCTCGAATTCCTCGATGTGCAGCGAGGTGTAGTAATCCTCTTTCACCATTTTTTCGGAGACGAGGATCGCGTCTTCGAAGTTATAGCCGCGCCAGGGCATGAAGGCGACGAGCACGTTGCGCCCCAGCGCCAGCTCGCCGTGATCGGTGCACGGCCCGTCGGCGATGATCTCGCCCTTCAGCACGCGCTGGCCCTTCTTGACCACCGGCTTCTGGTTGATGCAGGTGTTCTGGTTCGAGCGCTTGAACTTGGTGAGCTGGTAGATGTCCGAGCCCACCTCACGCGACAGCTGCGTGGGATGATGCTCGCCTTCGACGCGCACGATGATGCGCTCGGAGTCGACCGAATCGATGATGCCGTTGCGGCGGGCAAGGACAACAGCGCCGGAATCGCGCGCCGTAACGCCTTCCATGCCGGTGCCGACGATCGGCGCCTGCGCGCGGAGCAGCGGCACGGACTGCCGTTGCATGTTCGCGCCCATCAGCGCCCGGTTGGCGTCGTCGTGCTCAAGGAAGGGAACCAGCGACGCGGCGACCGAAACGAGCTGCTTCGGGCTGACGTCGACGTAATCGACTTCCTCGCGGTTGACCAGCACGAAGTTGCCGGCCTTGCGGGCGTTGACCAGATCGGCCGCGATACGGCCCTTGTCATCGAGTTCGACATTGGCCTGCGCGATCGTGTGACGGTCTTCCTCCCACGCGGAGAGATAGAACGAGAACGGCTCGATCTGCGCCGGCTTCTTGCGCTTCTCTTTCAGTTCGGCGTTGATCTTTTCGATCTCGTGCTTTTCGACGTGATCGCCGACCTTGAAATCGCTGTCGCCGACGTTGACGATGGTCACGTAGTCGATGACGCGGCCGTTCTTGATCTTGCGATACGGCGACTCGATAAAGCCGTAGTCGTTGATGCGCGCGTAGCAGCTCAGCGACGAGATCAGGCCGATGTTCGGACCTTCCGGCGTCTCGATCGGGCAGATGCGGCCATAGTGCGTGGGATGCACGTCGCGCACTTCGAATCCTGCGCGCTCACGCGACAAACCGCCCGGCCCGAGGGCCGAGAGACGCCGCTTGTGCGTGATCTCGGAGAGCGGGTTGGTCTGATCCATGAACTGCGAGAGCTGCGACGATCCGAAGAATTCGCGGATCGCAGCCATGACCGGCTTCGCGTTGACCAGGTCGTGCGGCATGGCCGTGGACATTTCCTGGTAGACGGACATTTTTTCCTTGATCGCCCGTTCCATGCGCACCAGGCCGATGCGGAACTGGTTTTCCATCAGCTCGCCGACGGCGCGCACGCGGCGGTTGCCGAGGTGGTCGATGTCGTCGACCGCGCCCAGGTTCTTGCGCAGCTTGAGCAGGTAAGAAATCGTGGCGTAGAAGTCCTCGGGATCGAGCGTGCGCTTCTCGAGCGACGTCGCTTCCTGGTTCTCGAACAGCTTGATGTTGAACTTCAGCCGGCCCACACGCGAGAAGTCGTACTTGCGCGGGTCGAAGAACATGCCGTGGAAGAGCGCCGTCGCCGTGTCGAGCGTCGGCGGATCGCCGGGGCGCAACTTGCGGTAGATTTCGATCAGCGCCTCCTGCGGCGTCTTGATCGAATCGCGCTTCAGCGTCTGGCTGATCACCGTGCCCACGTCGTCGCGCTCAGGGAAGAACAGGTTCATCTCGACCACACCCGAGTCGAGAATCTTCGAGAGCTTGTCGGCGGTCAGTTCGGAGTTGGCTTCGAGCATGACTTCGCCGGTCGTGGTGTCGACCACGTCGCCGGCAGTCCACGCGCCTTCGAGGTCGGTGAGATCGACTTCAATCTCGGTGATTTTCGCCTTCTGAATGTCTTTCAGAACCTGGTGGTTGATCTTGCGACCGGAGTGCGCAATTTCCTCGCCCGACTTGTTCTTGATCGAGTGGGCGAGCTTCATGCCGAGCAGGTTTGTCGGCTTCTCGCTGGTCGGGTCGAGCGTCCAGTAAAGCTTTTTGTCGCGGATGGCGATGCGGTCGACAGTGTAGAACGTCTTCAGAATGTCTTCGCCCGAACGCAGGCCGAGAGCGCGCAGGAAAATCGTGCCCAGGAACTTGCGCTTACGGTCGATGCGGACGTAGAGGACGTTCTTCTGGTCGTATTCGAATTCCACCCACGAACCGCGAT
>JASHPH010000267.1 GCA_030038255.1 Candidatus Sulfotelmatobacter sp.
TGGCTGTTCTACGAAATATCGCTGGGGCCAGTATCGCGATCACGGTCGCGCTGGCGGTCAGCGCGCCGTCCTCGGCATTCGCACAGGCAGGGGACGCTGCCCCTGGGCCACAAGCTCAGGGTGGACAGGCTGGCCCTGGGGGCCCTGGGGGCCCCGGAGGCGGCGGACGAGGCGGCGGCCGCGGAAGAGGCGGGCCGAGTTACACCCCGGCAAAAGATGCGAAGGAC
This sequence comes from Candidatus Sulfotelmatobacter sp., assembly GCA_030038255.1. Classification (GTDB taxonomy): domain Bacteria; phylum Acidobacteriota; class Terriglobia; order Terriglobales; family Acidobacteriaceae; genus Sulfotelmatobacter. The sequence continues at coordinate 228 of JASHPH010000267.1, forward strand.
CTGAAATCGGTCATTTTCAACTGGGGTTGGTATATGGGCATGCTCCGCAGCACCGAGGAGCGCGACCTGATCATGACGCTCGAATACCAGGGCAAGGGCACCGTTCAGGTGAACGGACAACCCTGCAACGTCACGAAGTATCGAACCAGCATCAGCTACCAGACTTCAGGCGAGCGCGTTCAGTACACGGGCACTCGGGCCAATGGCCAGTCGTGCTCCAATATCGAAGTCCTGAGTGGAGCCTATGCCTGGAATGAAGACATTCCTGGGGCCGAACTAGTCCCCGGTAAAGGCAAGGCTACGCCGATGCCCGCCACTGTGGAGGAACGGATGATTCGCCTGTGGGCGGGCCCGCAGGGTGCGTTCAAAGGCGCGATGGCGGGAACCAGCGATCCACCGGAAATGGCGCCCCGGCCGCAACGCGTGCCAGCTGACGTCGCGACGGCCGGGAAAACATCTGTTTCGTGGGAAAACGGCAAGCCCGTTGTGACGTTCCCGGTTCCGGGCGTCCCCAGTGCAAGCGAGACCGTGACGCTCAACGAGAAGTTCATGCCCGAACGCGTAGTCGTGAAGCAGGGAGCGAAGACTTACGAGTTCACTTACAGCGACTACAGAGACTGGAACAATCCGCTGAATCGGGCGGAGGCGTTTTACGCGGGCAGGATGATCGAGAAACAGAACGGCGTCGTCGTCCGCGACATAACCTCGACAGGCACGGAAACGGGCCAGATGTATGTGGTGATGCCGGTCCCGGCAAGCGTCAGGGCGGCGGTCAAACCAACCGATCAACCTCCCGTCTGGACTCTGAACACCGACGCGCCGCCGAGGCCCGCGACCGAGACTGTAGCCAAAGAAACCCCGCGGCTGGCTGACGGACATCCGGATATGACCGGAAGCTGGCAGGGCCCGGGTCTTGCAATCGGGGGCGGCGGGAACCGTCGATGCACTCCCACGCAGGTGAAAGGTGGGGGAATCAACCCCGAGACCGGCTGCACAACCGCGCAGGACAACTTCTGGGTGGATTACGAGTGGATCTCGCCGTCGCGCTTTGGTCTGACAGGCAGTTCGGAAGTATTGAAGCCCAGTCATCCCATGTACAAACCAGAGTATTGGGACAAGATTCAGGCACTCGATCAGTGGACCAACAAGGAAGATCCAATCATGACCTGTCAGCCGATGGGACTGCCGCGGGAGGGGACGCCGTCGCGCATTGTTCAGTCCGCGAGCGACATCATCTTCCTCTATACGACAAGCGATTACGGCGGCGGAAATATGGAGTTCCGCGACATCCCGACCGACAACCGAAAACGCCAGGACACGGCCGAGGCCTATTACATGGGGCTTTCGATCGGACATTGGGAGGGCGACACGCTGGTGATCGAGTCCACGAACTTCGTCGACACCACCTGGTTCGGACGCGGCGGTCTGTTCCATTCCGCCGACATGCGCATGGTTGAGAAGCTGACCCGGAAGGGCGATGAAATTCTCTACCAGGCGACCATCGAGGACCCGGACGTACTCATCGAGCCGTGGGTAATGCCGGACAAGACTCTGCGGTTACGCGCCGGCGCGCCACAGATCATCCATGAACGCGCCAATTGCGAAGTGTACGAAACAGGCAAAATCAGCAGTCAGGAACGGCACTGACCGTTCCTTAGTCTGAGCCAGACCCGCAGTCCGGTTCGGAGGTGACCCTGAGACGGGCTGTGGCGATTTGGCAAATCGCGCCGCCACTGTGTTTTCGCACCGACGCAACGATGAATTGGATCAGGCGTCCGGTCCGGACGGCCCGGCTGGCGCCGGGAGCAAAAGGGCAGTAAAAAGCTCGTAACTCAGACTGACTGGCGTGACACTCGCACGATCAATTCAAAAACGTAAACGGACGATCCACTTTTGTATTCCAAGTCACTACCGTTGGAGAGAGTGCCTGTTTTTGTTCCAACGCAGTGATGACCAAATCTTTTACCATGGCCACGCTGTCCATTTTCCGGCAGTTATAGTCGCTATTAGCTCCCAGATAGTCAACGCTCCGGGGGAAGTGGTAGTCCGAAAGGTTTGGAGCCAATCAATCCTCCCTGGCATTACTTTGCCGCAGTGCCAAGCGGGCCGGTGACGACCGCTTACGTAACAACGGGCCTCATAAACGCGGTTCCCCGCCCCGCTTCCGGGCGGCAGCCCCTTAGATTCTGGAGCGGGAGACGGGAATCGAACCCGCAACCAACAGCTTGGAAGGCTGTGACTCTACCATTGAGTTACTCCCGCTCAAAGGTTACACAGCTTCATCAATTGTAACAACCAGCGATTAATCGTAACTGCCTTCGATGAACCATCGCCCCTGCGCGGCATCCTGAAACAGCCGATACAGCGCACCCGACTCGAGCGCCACATCCCACTCATCGCGGTCCCACGCCGCACCGTCATTCCACCAGTCGCCTGAAGTGCGCCACGGACCTTTCGCCATCACCACGCGCCCGCTTATCGAGGGCGACACAATGCGCACCGGCTTCTGATTTACCACAATCACCTGCGCGAATCGCGGCGGACGATATCTCCGCAGACACAGCCGAACCGTCTTTTCCATCGGCGCCTCCGCGACCGCAACGGCGCCGCGAGGCGCGAACGACCGCATGACAAAGCTGTCCGGACGGTGCGTG
>JASHPH010000021.1 GCA_030038255.1 Candidatus Sulfotelmatobacter sp.
GTCCGCATCCAGACCACCCGCATCGATAGTTTTAAGGGCCGTGTCGGTGATACTCCCAATCGTTATATTCGTATCCCCGGAAATGTCTATGGTCGCCAGCGTATTGGCCGTGTCGCTGAGGGAAGTGATGGTATCGCTGACAGTAGAGAGAGCGTCGATGGTAATTGTATTATCGCCGTTGACCGTCAAACTATCTATTTGCTCAGGGCCGACTCCGCTTTCAAAATCGATAACTAGACGAGCGATTCCATGAAAGTTGTCATAACGGAGGGATTCCGCTGGAGTCTCGGATTCCCATATAGGCCGCTTGAGTCCACAAAGGAACAAGGTGGAGATCATGGCGGCGTGGCGGCGGGCGATTGAATTGGCGCTCGGGGATGAGGATACGGCGAAGTTGAGATCGATCGCGCAGTCGCGAACGGAGCCGGCGAGCCGGGTCGAGCGGGCGCGCATATTGCTGGCCTATCGGGAAGGCCCGTCGTTTTACGCGGCCGGCCGGGCGCTGGGGCTTCACCATCAGACCGTGCAGCGTTGCGTCGAGCGGGCGGTTTGCGAAGGTCCGATGGCGGCGCTCGACGATCGCCCGCGTCCCGGCCGGGAGCCGACCATCACGCCTGAAGCCAGGGCGTGGCTGGTCTCGCTTGCTTGCCGGAAGGCGAAAGACCTTGGTTATCCGCACGAATTGTGGACGACCCGGCTTCTGGCCGGCCACGCTCGCACCTACGGACCGGCGCAGGGACATGCGTGCCTCGCCGATCTGGTGCAGGGCACGGTGTGCAAGATCCTCGACCAGGACGAAGTCAAACCGCACAAAGTGCGCTACTACCTCGAACAACGCGATCCCGCCTTTGCGGCAAAAATGGCCGAGGTGCTGTGCGTTTATCGCGAGGTGAAACTCTTGAAGGAGGCGGCCGCCGCGGCAAACAAGAAAGCCGGAAAGAAGCTGGGCGAGGCGGTGGCGATCATCTCCTATGATGAGAAGCCGGGCATCCAGGCGATCGCAAACACGGCCCCCGATCTGCCGTCCGCGCCCGGCGTGCATGCCACCTTGGCACGTGAGTTTGAATACAAACGCCACGGCACAGTCAGCTTGCTGGCCGGCATCGACCTGATCAGCGGCAAGGTTCACGCGCTGGTCAGGGATCGTCACCGCAGCCGCGAATTCATCGAGTTCCTCAAGCTCCTCGATACTGCCTATCCGACCCACACGGCGATCAAGCTGATCCTCGACAATCATTCGGCGCATATTTCCAAGGAAACCAGAGCTTGGCTCGCCCAACAGCCGGTCCACCGTTTCGAATTTACTTTCACGCCGACGCACGGCTCATGGCTCAATCTTATCGAGGGCTTTTTTTCCAAGCTCGCCCGCTCGGTGTTGCGCCACATCCGCGTCGCCTCCAAACAGGAGCTCAAGGATCGCATCATGGCCGCCATGGATTTCTTCAACCAGGAGCCCGTCGTCCACACCTGGACCTACAAGCTCGACACGCCGGCCTGATATGATTCGAACTTCGGAAACGCTCGTCTAGTGGAGCGATTTCGAAATTCGAATCATATGCGTTGTCATTCCGGGGCTCGGCCGTTGGCATTTCGCCAACGGCCGAGAACCCGGAATCCATAAGCACCGCCCGAGGGTAATGGCGGCAAAAGTCATGGCGGTTAGGGCGGTTTGGCGCGGGCGAGAATCAATTGGGGAAGCGGCGGGATGATTGCACCGCCTGGGATGGCGAGCCGTGCTCCGAGGTAATCCCAAAAGCTTATGGCGAGCTTTGCGCAGGTCTTGGTGAGTGCGAGGAAGGTATCGCGACAGTCGCGACCGAGATCGCTGCGGGTGCCGCCCGAGACTTTGCGTCTTGTGACCTGGCAGCGGATATCGTTCTCCGAGCCGTTGGTGTGCAACGGGATCTCCGGCCGGTCGAGCACCTTGAGCAACTCCGCCTTGTTGCCATGAAGCCGCGCGAGCAGGCGGTCGAGGGTGACGAAACCGGTTTTGCTGGTGAAGATGCGATCGAACTCTGCCGCAAGGGCGGTCTTGCGCTGTTCACTCGGGGCGCACTGGTAGGCCTTGAGATCGCGGTAGAGCTGCCAGATTGCGGCGCGCACGGCGGACTGCGCGGCGCGGTTTTGGTCCGTGAAGGTATCGAGCTTGTGAACCAGGCGCTCGGCATGAACCCAGCACAGGCCATGCTGGCCGACATTGAACTGCCCGGCATCGTCGCTGATGATGACGCTCTCGCACAGGAAGCCGTGGGCTTGGACGCTGCCCCACAGCGCGCCTTCGGTGGCGATCAGCACGGGGTCCGGATTGACCTTCAGCACGGCAATGCCAAGCTTTTCCAGATGCGCGGTCCATGCCGCCTGATCGGCAAAGTAACAATCGGGGTGTTCGGCGAGCCTCCCGATCACATGAGCCGCCAGCGCGCGTTCGCGCATGTAGGCGAGCGCTGCGTTATTGACGACGTAATCGCCGTGGCCGGCGCGCAGCAGGTTGAGGAAATTGAGGCGGCTCTTGGCGGCGGTGGTGACGAAGGCGGTGAAGTGCGCGTTGCCGATCTGGGTGCAGAAGCCGTTCTTCGCCTTGTGGCGCGCCCCGGTATCGTCAACCGTGATCCAGGGGCTGCTCGCGAGCCCGGCGCGCAGCACATCGCGCGCTTCGTCGCGAAAGCCATCCTGGCCGTCGTTGAGCAGGCGGACAACCTGACGTTCGGAAATGTCGATGCCAAACCCGCGCAATAGCGTCACCAGTCTCCCTATCGTGGTTTGTCCCTGATGATAGAGCGCGAGCACGAAGCGGCGCAGTTGCGGCCCGAAATGGCCCTCGAAGCCGGGCGGCAAAGGGGCCGTCATCACCTTGCGGTCTGGGGTCAGCCAGCGCTCGCACTGGAAATCGACGACGTGCGGACCCAACACCAAGTCCTGCACCACGAAGCTGGTGTAGCCCTTGAAGCGCGAGCCGAGCGGCACAGCCACCTTGACTTTCCGCGTCTCATCAATCGTCAACTTCGATCGCGTGCTGCCGCGCCGGCGCCGCTCGTTGGAACTCCCCGGCGGCTTCGGATTGGTCGCCTGCTCCATGCCGCTCGGCTTGCTATTCGGCTTGATGTCCGGCCGGGCAGGCCCGCCCTTGACCCGCGCGATCTCATCCCGTTGGGACGCAACCGTTCTCTCCAGCTCCGCCACCTTTGCCAAAAGCTTCAGAACTAACTCCTTCAGCTCGGCAGCAGACAGACCGTCAATATCCCTCGGCGACGCCATGCCGGCAGAGAATCCGACTCGCGCCGCCTTGGGAATCTTATAATCATACCGATGCCACAACTTTTGCCGGTATTACATCTGTCCGAGGTAAGTCTCGGACGCGCAATGGTCATTTTCGATCAAGCCGGCTGGCACACCACGCGCAAACTCAAGCTGCCGAAAAACCTCACAATGGTGCCGCTGCCGCCAGCGTGCCCGGAACTCAACGCAGCCGAGAACATCTGGCAATACCTGCGCCAGACCTACCTCGCAGTGTTCAAGAGCTACACCGACATTCTCGA
>JASHPH010000268.1 GCA_030038255.1 Candidatus Sulfotelmatobacter sp.
GTAAAGCAGCATCGCATCGGTCCCGAGAGCGCGCTGACGCCCGAAGGTCAGCGTGCCGAAAGTCGTGGAGGATATACCGCCATAGTATTCGTCATTGAAGGGTTGGCCCGCGCGCGCGCCGTCGATGGCGTACGAATAGGCGCTCCTGGGTTGGCCGTTGTTGATGGTCTGCGTGGCTGACGCGTTGGCGAGCTGGCCGGACTGCGGATTGATGCCAGTGGAAGCGTTGAACACAATGGACCAGCCAGGCAGAAACTCTTCCTTGCCCCTGATGCCCAGACCCGTCTGCTGCAGGTTGTTCGGTGCGACGAGGAATCGAGATTGATAGCCGTTTCGGTTCACCAGAGATTCGCCTTCATAGTTATAGCCGTTTTCCGGCAAGCCGTGGCTGACCCAGCCGACGCCGACGTCATACGCACCGTACAGCGTGACGCCGTGCCAGGTCAGCGTGCAATCGGTGGTGGCGAACTCGTGGCCGCTCGTGCAGGGGTCGGGGGCGTGTGGAGCTGCCGAAGCCGATTGGCGGGCCAGGACTTGGTTGAGACCTACCGTCCCGGTGACGGTTACGGTGACCGATTCGATGTCGGCGGTCCGAAAGCCGGTAGCGGTGAACTTAACGCGATAATCGCCGGGAGGCAGCAGCGAGAACTTGTACACGCCATCCGCGCCGGTCCTTTCCTTGCGTGCCTGGCTCGTGCCCTTATTCGTGACCGTCACCAAAACGTTCGCCACCGGGCCGCCCGATGGATTGGTCACAGTGCCGGTGACGGCTCCGGTAGCGCCCGTTTGTGCCTGGGTCACGGACGGACACAGGAAAAGAACAGTGAAGCCCGCCAAAAGTGAAACTGCCAGGATCCGTCGCGCGAACCGTGTGTTCATCACCATCCCCCTTTGACGGTCTCCATCTTGGCCGCGCGCCGCATGATTCAAGACGAAAGCGGAAGCAAGCGCCGCAAGGGCACACTACGATTCAGACCGCACTTCCCCCTGGAAGAAGCCGTCACAACAGCGAAACACTCAGAGCATTGACTTCGACGTGCCGGCTGACCCCGGTCAGCTCCATCTTGATGTCGACCGTGGCGACCACTACCAGCGCCAAGCCGATTTCCGTGCGCGTTCACCGTTTCTCGAAAACAGCATGTGCCCCAAGAGTTTGGAACGCCCAACCATCCCGATTCCTCCACTTGCCTGGCGATCTCCCAGGGCCGCGTAGTTCTGTTGAACGCGAGAAAGCGGCGTTTATATACGAATACAGCAGATATGTCAATGCGCTTCCATGCGGTTTTGTGAAGTATTTGGCAAAGCGACGGACTTAGCCGCACCTGTTCTGCAGGTTCGTGCCATTGGGCGTCCGGCTCCTGCCCCTATTCGGTGCGAGCGCGGACGGCCGCAACGCCGGCTGGCGGTTGTTCCTCGCCTACGGCGTGGATTCCGCGTTCTCGCGCGACGTGATCCGAGCCGGCGGAAACGATCTGGACCGCACCGACTACGTTCCCGTGTCGCTGCGCTACAAGATCAACAAATGGGCAGAAATCGTGAATGAATTTACCTGGTAAGACACGCGCACCGCAGACAGCGTTCGGGTGCTCTTCCGCGGTGTCGATGCGCACGTGAATCACGACATCCGTCAGGAATTCGGCACGATTTTTACTTTCTAGTTCGCAGACCGTTCCGGCTCAAAGATCGAACGCGTTCGGGCGGACTCATCCCGTCCGCTCCAGCAGCTTGGGCTGGGTGTGACCGCAGGTCGGGCCGTGCTCTTGCGCAGCTTCTTGCAGAAGTGCCGAACGCGCATCCGCCCCTCCGCACTTTTGTTTGTGACGGCCATCACATTGGGCCGTGACTCAAAACCTATGGAAACACTTGACTTTGCCCAGCCCCCCTAGTATTTAGGCTTCGTTTGCAACCGCATACCCAGGGGGGGTCTGTGGTTTTCCGTAGGTCCACAAGCTATCCGTGTCCTAAATCTCTAGTGGAGGGGTATCGATGAAAAGAATGATCCGTGTCGTTCTGGTCGTGCTTGCTGTTGCGGCGGTGGCACTGCCCATCGCCGCGCAGCAAGCGGATAACCAGAGTGCATCGAATCCGCTCGTTCAGCTGTTGGAATCCAAGGGCATCCTGTCCGCGGACGAAGCCGCTTCTGTACGCTCGGCTTCGACCACGGTACAGGCCAACGAGCGGCTGGCGCGTCTGCTCTGGTCCAAAGGGCTGATCAGCCAGGAGGAGTACAACTCAACCGTGGCCGCAGCAGCCGTGTCCGCCGCGAATACCAGCAGCAGCGGCGCCCGCATGGTCAATGCCTCGTCCTCGAGCAGTCCAGAGGCGGTCACGCCGGCTGCAGCACTGAGTCCGGCACCGGCTCCGAAGTCGGCAGTCTGGCCAGTGAGCGACGTCATGGTCGGCTACGATCCCAGTGACGGAGCGACCGCGGACGCGGCGACAATTCCAGCCATCGCCCCGGTCCGAGTGTTGCCCATTACGCTGCCTAGGGATCCCAAGGGCATCATTCCGGACATCAAGCTGGGCAGCGGAGCAATGCTGAACCTCTACGGGTTCTTCAAGGCGACCGCGGCCTACGACACGGCAACCAGCGGCGGCACGAACGCCTTTAACAATGACTTCGACCTTCCCTTGTTGCTGGGAGATACCGGACCCAACGCGGGTTCCCAGTTTCACGTCAAGGCTCGGGAAGCTCGCTTCGGCTCCAACTTTTCCTATCCCATCAACGGGCCGGATATCACGCTGACCGGCAGGCTCGAATTCGACTGGGCCGGCGACTACACCACGGTCAACAATACGAACATCAGTTCGGGGCGCACCTCCCAGGCCGCCTTGCGCCTGGCGTATGTGCGCATGGACACCAAGCTCGGTGACGTGCCGTGGTTTGCCGAGTTCGGGCAGGACTGGACGATCCTCGCCTCGTCCACTCAGACGGACCTCATCGACCAACTCAACGGAGTCGGCTTGGGCAACCCGTATGAGCGTGAGCCACAGTTCAAGACAGGACTCCAGTTCAGCGCCGGGAAGCTGAAGTTCGAACCGGAGGTCGCCATGACCCTTTCCGACTTCGGCGACAGCAACTTGAACACCTCAATTAACAACGCCCTGCTCGGTTCCGCGGCCGTAATACCGACGGGCTTCCAAAACCAAAACCGGATGGGCGCCGTACTTGGCTCAGCCAGCGGGGAACCCGGAGTGCAGGGACGCATCGTGTTCGACTTCCCGCTCGACTCGGACTGGAAAGGCGTACCCAATGCCGAACTCATCGCCAGCGGCGGGCACGAAGAGGGAACCTATATCGTGCCTGTGGGTAACATCCCGGAGACTGACATTCCCGGGCTCACCTGCCCCAATGGTGCGACGGCTTGCAGCCTTCGGGCCTTCTATCCGACAGGGTTGACCATGAACGTTCCGGAGAACCTGTTCACCGTGGAAGCGCAACTGCCAACGCCATGGTTCACGCTTTCCGCCAAAGCATACAAAGGCGACGACCTGCGGTTTATGTTCGCCGGCCAGCTCAATAGCGCGTTCGCGGACACCTCGGGCGGCACGGTCATCACTATCCCTCCTGCAGAGATCATCTGCGTGCCCGGAGCACCCGGGTGCACCAGTGCGGTCACGGGGGGGGGCGCGACGACCGCAACATGCGAGGCGGGCACGGCTGCGGTGGGGACTTGCTATGATGCCGTCGCCCAGTCCGTACCGGCCCAGTCAGGCGATCCGGTAACGTTTGTAAAGAACGCCGACGGCGCCGCAGTCGTGGCTCCCTACAGGCCAATTCGAGGCTACGGCGGTTTCGCTCAGTTGGGCTTCCCGCTCTCGCGCATCTTCCATGCCAATCCGGATGGTCGGAACGCCGGCTGGAGGTTCTTCCTGACGTACGGTTCAGACGGCGCGTACGCAAGAGACGTGATCCGCAGCGGCGGCAACCACCTGCAACGCACCGACATAGTAGCTGGTTCGCTGCGCTACAAGATCAACCGCTGGGCGGAACTCGTCCAGGAAACTACGTGGGAGGACACACGCACGGCCGACTCAACGCGCGTGCTGTTCCGCGGCATCGACGCGCACGTGGCCCACGACATCCGCAACGAATTCGGCACGATCTTTACGTTCTAGCCCGCGGGCCATCCCGGCTCGTCGGGCCCCCTGGGGGGCGGACTTATCGCGTCCGCCCCGCTCTTTTGTCTGCGCATGAATCAGGGAATGGACTTCACTTTCGCGCGGGCTCGATCCGCCACGCCGCTGGGCAGCGGCGCGTAGCCCTGCTCTTTGGCGATGGATTGACCCTGGCTGAGCCCCCACTCGAGAAATTGCTTCAGGGCCTCGCTGCGGGTTGCCGCGAGCCCGGAAACCGGCACGTAGAACCATGTAAAACTCGCAATGGGATAGGACTCCTTCCCGGGTGCGTTCGTCAGAGAGATCCCGAAGTCCTCTTTTATCGACTTTTCCAGAGCTGAGCAGCTTGCCTCCATCGAAGCGGGTGTGGCGCGCACGAACTCCCCCGCCGGATTCTCGACATCGGCATAGCCGAGCCCTGCATGGCGGGCAAAGCTGGCCTCGACATAGCCAATCGCGCCAGACGTCGAGGCTACCTTGGCGATCATGTCTTCTCCACGGTTCGCGTCGTCGCCCAACGGCCAATTCGGTGACGGGCTCGTGCCAACCTTCGAGTGCCAGGACGGATCCGATTTGGAGAGGAATTCCGTGAAGATGTAATTCGAACCTTTTCCTCCGCTGCGGTGGACGATCTTAATGGGCATATCCGGGAGGGAAACGCCGGAGTTCAGCTTGGCGATGGCCGGATCCTTCCAACTCTTGATCTCGCCCATAAAGATTTGCGCGAGCACTTTGCCTGAAACGCGGAGCTGGGGCTGCCCTGGAAGATTGTAGATGGGAACCAGACCGATGATCACGCTGGGAATCTGCGTGAGTTTCACTTTGCCGCCGTGCATCTGTTCTTCCGTCAGCGGAATTTCACCGGCAGCAAAATCACCGGTGCCCTTGCTGACGTTTTGAATTCCTTCTACCGTGCTCATCGAAAGATAACGGACTTGCACCGCCGCGCTGGCTTTGTTGAACGCGTCTGACCACACGGCATAGAGCGGGCTGGGCATGTTGGAACCCGAGCCCACCAGCGAAACTTTCTCCTGCGCCGCAGCAGGGAAGAGGCAGACGGAGAGCAGAAGAAGGCTGGCCGTCACCGCCAGGCGCGCGGGAAACCTACTACATCCTGTAGTATCCAT